>CAZCVP010000121.1:0-24156 GCA_964501915.1 uncultured Enterobacterales bacterium | reverse complement strand
CCGAGTTGAGCGGACCGGGCCGGTAGAGCGCGACCAGGGCGACCAGGTCCTCCAGGTTGCTCGGCTTGAGCTTCTGGAGCAGCTCCCGCATCCCGGAGGACTCGACCTGGAAGACGCCGAGGGCGTCGCCGGCCCGGAGCAGGGAGAAGGTCGCCGGGTCGTCCTCGGCGACCTCGGTCATGTCGATGCGCTCGCCGGTGTTGCGCTCGATCATCGCCACGGCGTCGCGGATCTGGTCGAGGGTCTTCAGGCCGAGGAAGTCGAACTTGATCAGCCCGATGGACTCGGCCGACTTCATGTCGTATTGGACGATGGGGCCGCCTTCCGAGCCGTCGCGGTAGAGCGGGCAGAGCTCGACGAGGGGCCGGTCGGCCACGACCACGCCGGCGGCGTGCACACCCGTCTGCCGGGTCAGCCCCTCGACGGTCTGGGCCAGGCTGACGATGCGGCGCACCTTGGGGTCGGCGTCATGGAGGTTGCGGAAGTTCTCGTCGTCGAGGGCCCGGTCCAGGGAGATGCCGAGCTCGTCAGGCACCAGCTTGGCGATGCGGTCGGCCTCGTTGAAGTTGAGGTCGCAGACCCGGGCCACGTCGCGGATGGCCAGCTTCGCCTGGAGCTTGCCGTAGGTGATGATCTGGGCGACGCGGTCCCGGCCGTACTTCTGGCGCGTGTGCTCGATGACCTCTTCGCGCCGGTCCTGGCAGAAGTCGACGTCGACATCGGGCATCGACACCCGCTCGGGGTTCAGGAAGCGCTCGAAGAGCAGGTCGAAGCGGACCGGGTCGATGTCGGTGATGCGCATCGCCCAGGCGGCCACCGAGCCGGCCGCCGAGCCGCGGCCCGGGCCGACGGGGATGTCCTGGTCCTTGGCCCAGTTGATGAACTCGGACACGATGAGGAAGTAGGCGGGAAACCCCATCGACTCGATGATGCGGAACTCCTCGGCGAGGCGCTCCCAGTAGGGCCCGTGGTCCTCGGCCGGCACCCGCTCCAGGCGCAGCTCCAGGCCTCGCCGGCAGTACCACTCGAAGTAGCCGTCCAGGCTGCCGGCCCCCTCGGGACGTGGCGGCACCCGGCCGTCTTCCGTGGTGCAGCCGAAGTCCCCCGGTGGCGGGAAGGCGTCGAAGAAGAAGGCCCAGTTGGGGTCGGTGTCGGCGCCCTCTTCCACGTCCGGCGGGGTGCTGGAGGGGAAGTAGTAGGTGCCGTAGGTGAAGTGGAAGTCGCACCGCTCGGCGAGCGCGACCGTGCGGTCCAGCGCGTCGCCGTCGTCGGGGAAGAGCGCCCGCATCTCGGCTTCGGACTTCAGGTAGAGCTGGTCGGTGACCGGCCGGCGCCGGGTGCTGTCGTTGAGGCTGGTGCCCTGGCCGATGCACTGGAGCAGCTCCAGGGTCGGGGCGTGCTCGGGCCGCAGGTAGTGCACGTTGTTGGTCACCACGGTCTGGAGCCCCAGGTCGCGGCCCAGTGAGCGCACGGCGTCGTTGACCGTGGCCTCCTCGGCGAGCCCGGTGTCCTGGAGCTCGAGGAAGAGGCGCTCCGGACCGAGCCGCTCACCAAGGGCCTGGAGCCGCTCGCGGGCTTCGTCGTCGCGGCCCTCCAGCAGGGACCCACGGATCGGACCTCGCAGCCCACTGGTGAGGAAGATGAGGCCGTCGGAGTGGGCCTGGAGCCGGTCGAGGTCGACGCGCGGCTTGTAGTACATGCCCTCGAAGATGGCGTCGGTGACCAGCTTGCAGAGGTTCTCGTAGCCCCGCTGGTCCTCGACCAGGCAGACGAGGTGATAGCCACCCGCTGCACGGCGCGGGTCGCGGAAGGCCACCCCCTCGGGCTGGACCCACAGGCCGGCACCGATGACCGGGTGCACACCGGCCCCCTGGCAGGACTTGTGGAAGGTGACGGCCCCGTACAGGTTGCAGTGGTCCGTCAGCGCCACAGCCCGCTGCCCGAGCGACGCCGCCGCAGGCGCCAGCGCACCGAGGCGGATGGCTCCGTCGAGCAACGAGTACTGGGAGTGGACGTGGAGGTGGACGAAGGCCAATCGCAGCGCTCCCGGGCCAGTCTGCCTATCCCGGGATGCCGGCTTTGGCGGGGTTCTCACAAGGAAGCCTTGAGGCTGCCGACAACCGGCGCTACCTTGCAGTGCGCACCGGGGAGCTGACGTGATCCGCCACGCGGGATCGATCTGCCTGTCCCTGCTGCTCGCCTGTGGGCCGACGGTCGAGCCGGGAGACTGCACCGACAACGACGGGGACTCGATCTGCGCCGGCGAGGACTGCGACGACCACGACCCGACGATCTCACCGGATGCGGTGGAGATCTGGTACGACGGCATCGACCAGGACTGCGACGACAACGACAACGACCAGGACTGGGACGGCTGGCGCCAGAGCCTGGACTGCGACGACATGAACGCCTTCGTCCACCCCGAGGCGGAGGAGATCTGGTACGACGGCGTGGACCAGGACTGCGACGGCAGCGACGACGACCAGGACCAGGACGGCTACGGACTGTCCTCGGACTGCGACGACACGGACGCCGACATCTCCCCATCGGCCACCGAGGTCTGGTACGACGGCGTGGACCAGGACTGCGCCGGCAACGACGACGACGCCGACGAGGACGGGTCCCCCTACGGCGAGGACTGCGACGACGACGACCCCGCCCGCAGCCCTGAGGCGGAGGAGGTCTGGTACGACGGCGTGGACCAGGACTGCGACGGCAACGACATCGACCAGGACGAGGACGGCTTCGACTACCGGTCCGACTGCGACGACACCGACCCTGCGGTCAACCCCGATGCCCGGGAGACCTGGTACGACGGCGTGGACCAGGACTGCGGTGGCGAGAACGACTACGACCAGGACCGTGACGGCTTCTCCGAGGAGACCTCTGGCGGCGAGGACTGCGACGACACCGATCCCACGGTGAACCCGGACGCCCCGGAGGTGCTCGCCGACACCACCGACAGCGACTGCGACGGCGACGTGGACACCGCGCCCTTCACCGCGCTCACCACCAGCTCGAGCGGGCTCCAGGGTCCCAGGCTGGCGAGGACCAGCGACGGCGTGCTGCTCGGGCTGGGAGCGCGCAACCTCTCGTCGGGGGCCCCGGGGGCGACCTGGTGGTTCTTCGACGAGGCCGAGCCCTGGACCGGCTACACGACGCGCAGCTCCTGGTCCCTGGCCGGCTACGTGCTGGGCGACGGCTACGACATCGTGGCCGACGGCGACATGGTCATGGAGGCGGTGCTCGTCATCGACGCCCCCGCCCGCTACCTGCTGGCCCTGGGCACCGACCTGGCGACCGGTGCCTACGGCAGCTACTCCGTGGGCGGCTCGGCGGTGCCCAACCCCGACGACCTCAACGCGGTCTACGACGGCGCGACGGTCGGCATCTGCATGAGCTCGGCGGCCGACGACTTCGTGCTCTACCTCTACGGGAGCATGGCCGAGCTCTTCGACGGCGACGGCATCTTCTCCTACTCCACCCGCGACGGGGGATCGGCCTGCTCGCCTCGGCTGTCCAAGGACCTCGTCTACGTGGCCGACCGCGACGAGGGCACCGCCTACACCTACCGCTACTCGGAGTCCACCGACGAGCTGCAGCAGATCGGCACGGAGACCGCCTCCTGGTACGACCTGGACCACCACCACGCCGGCAGCGAGCGGGCCTTCGCCGCGGCCTCAGGGTCCGGCAGCCTGGAGGTGATGCGCAACTCGACCACCGCGACGGCCTCGATCTCCTCCGACGCCCGCAAGGTCCAGGTGAGCGTGCGCGGCAACCGGGTCTATGTCGTCTACGTCGACGCCTCCGGCGACCTGTGGCTGGTCTACGGCACCCCCACGAGCGGCAGCTTCACCGAAGTGCCCCTGGTCACCGGCCTGAGCGCCGTCGAGGACGCCGACGTCCTCGCGACCGACTCCGACACCCTGGTCATCGCCGCCCGCAGCGAGACGGCGGTGGAGGTGATGGGGCTGTCGCTGTAGCGGTCAGCCCCGCGACAGCTCGTGCACGTTGATGTAGCGGTTGCCCTGGATCGGGATGCGCCCGAGCAGGGCGGCGTTCTTCTCGACCTGGCGCGCCGCCACGTCGGTCAGCAGGACGCGACCGCGGTGGGCGGAGAGGTTCATCATCCAGCGGGCCAGGTAGAAGGGCCCGGCCAGGTCCCAGCCCTCGGCGGGACGGCGGGTGTCGGGGGAGAGCCGGGCGACGCCGGGGGCCACGCCTGCGGAGAGACGGAACCCGGCACGGGTGGTCACGGCCTGCAGCGTCTCCGCCGCCTTGACGGCCCGCTTCAGGCCCTCTCGCAGGCCCCCGCGGGCGATCCAGATGACCAGCATCGAGCCCTCACCCCGCTCCCAGACCTCGCCGCCGGACTCGGCGATGATGCCCTCCCACTCCAGCGACAGCGCGGACAGGGTGGCCCGCGGGGCGGCGATGCTGCGGGGCGGCGGGGAGGCCTCGGCGGCGAGCACGACCACGGCCGAGGGCGGCAGGCTGCGGCTGGGCTTGACGGTCCTCGGCGAGCCGTCCGCCTTGCGCTGGGCGTCCTTGGCGGCCTCCAGCACCTGCTTCATGAAGCCGGAGAGATCGGTGTTCGAGACCCGGTGTCCCTCGCGCACCATCAGGTTGCTCAGGTCGTCGAGCATCTCCTGGGCGCTGCGGAAGCGATCCTCGGGGCGGCGGGCGAGGGCCTTGAGCAGCAGGTCCTCGAGGTCCTCGCTGATCTCCGGACGATAGCCCCGGGCCGACGGGACCTCGGCGCGGCGGACCCGGGCCAGGGTCTCCTCGCGGTTGCGGGCCTTGAACAGGCGTCGACCGGTGAGCAGCTCGTAGAGCACGATGGCGAGGCTGAACAGGTCGCTGCGTCCGGTCAGCGGCCGGCCCTCGACCTGCTCCGGGCTCATGTAGGCGTACTTGCCGCGGATGACCTCGTGCTGCCCCTTGGCCTGGAAGGCCGCCCGGGAGATGCCGAAGTCGGTGATCTTCACCTCGCCGGAGAAGCTCACCAGGATGTTCTGGGGCGAGATGTCGCAGTGCACGATGTTGAGCGGGCCGCCGTCCTCGTCGGTGCGCTCGTGGGCGAATTGCAGCGCCTTGAGGACCTCGGCGGCCACGAAGCAGGCGACCCCGATGGGAAAAGAGCCGAGCCGAGCCGCGCGGGAGACGAGCCGGGCGAGGTCCAGCCCGTGCACGTACTCCATCGCCATGTAGTAGCTCTCGTCGACCTCGCCGAGCTCGAAGACCTGGACGATGTTCACGTGGAGCAGGGACACCGCGATGCGCGCTTCGTCGATGAAGAGCTTCACGAACTGGGCGTCCTTGCCCAGGTGGTCCAGGATGCGCTTGATGACCAGGATCTTCTCGAAGCCCGCCATCCCGTAGGCGCGGGCCCGCCACACCTCGGCCATGCCACCCGTCGCGATCTTCTCGAGGAGGTGGTACTTCCCGAATTCCTCAGGCTGGCCCGCTGACACCTGACCCCATCCCGTGTGGCGGAGCATCCTAACCCGCGTCGGTCGCGTGCCCCCCTCCCCCTTGACGCCGGGGGCTGTCGGCGCCAACTAGGAGCCGATGTTCGGTCGACTCTTCCTGCTCTTCACCCTCGTGCCGGCGCTCGAGCTCTACCTGTTGATCCAGCTCGGGTCCTGGCTCGGCGCGGCGGAGACGGTCGCGCTGATCGTCATCACCGGTCTCGTCGGCGCCGCCCTGGCCCGCAGCCAGGGCTTCGCGGTGCTCCAGCGCATCCGGCAGGAGGCCGCCCAGGGCTTTCCCAGCGGGGACCGCATCGTCGAAGGCGTCCTGATCGTCATCGGCGGCGTGCTGCTGGTGACGCCCGGCGTGCTGACGGACCTCACCGGCCTGCTGCTGATCGCGCCGCCCAGCCGGACGTTGCTCGCGCCGAGGCTCAAGCGAGCGCTGATGGCCCGGGCGAAGGTCGTGGACCTGAGCGGTGGCACTCCACCGGCGCCGCGCCCCGAGCCGCCCGGTGCCTCGGACCCGGGCTCTTCGATGCCCTTCGACCACCCGGTGGTCTGAGCCGCCCGCTCAGTCCTCGCCCGGCTCCAGGCCCTCGGCGAGCTCGTCGAGCCCCAGGAAGAAGTCGTGGTGCTCGCTGTGCTCGGAGGTGGGATCGAGCTGCGCGGCGACGGCGAAGTAGGCCTTGGACTCCTTGAGCAGGGCCTCGAAGACCTCCGGGTCGCCGAAGACGATCTCGTCGGCGTCGGCCCGCTGGCGCAGCACCTCGCCCAGGAGGTTGTTGGCCATCGACAACATCACGTGCTCCGGCACGTCGTCGACCCACTGGCCCCCCTGCTCGAGCCACCTCAGGGCCGTCCGGGCCTCGATCTCCGCCTCCGGCAGCCGCCCCGCGGTGAGGTGGATGTGGGCCAGCTCGAAGTGGGGCTCCGGGAGCCTCGGCTCGCCTCTCACCACCTGGCGCAGCAGGTCGAGGGCCCGGTCGACGTCGCCGGCGCGCCGGGCAGCCATGGCCTCCATGAAGGTCCGGCCCAGGGCCTCGAGCAGCTCGTTCTCGGGAGAGTCCGCCATGGCGGCGGGGCTATCCCTCGTCGCCGCCGTCGTCCAGAGTGGCCTCCAGGGTCATCGCCATCCAGGCCGCCCGTGCGGCCCGCACGTCGTCGCCCCGCTGCGTCCAGAGCTCGGCGAGGGACTGGTGGATGCTCGCGTCCAGCGGCATCAGGCCCACCGCGATCTCCAGGCAGCGCCGGGCCTCGTCGTGGTCCTCCGAGACCAGGGCGATCATGCCGAGGTGGAACCAGGCCACCCCGAACCAGGGCTCTCGGGCGGCGACCTCCTCGAAGCGGGTCCGGGCCTCCTCGAGGTCGTTCGCGGTGACCCGGTCCATGGCCTCCTCGAACATCTGGCGCAGCTCCTCGAAGCGGAAGTGGGCCCGAGGGTCGTCGTGGAAGAGGTGGACGTCGAACCAGAAGGGGCGCCGGCGGCCGCAGTCGGCGCACTCGGCGTCGTGGCACTCCAGCCGGTCCTCTCGGACCTGGGAGCCGAGGGAGTCGAAGCGTCCTCCGCAGGGACAGCGCTGGCTGCGCAGGAACAGCAGCTCGAAGCCCCAGCTCCCGGCCGGGACCGCGTCCTCGGGCGACAGCCCGCGCTCGCAGACGAACGGGAAGGGCGGCAGGTCTGTCAGACGGTCAGCGCCCGTCAACGAGCTCCTCCCAGATCTGCAGGCGGGCCTGGACGCAGGCCCCGCGCTTCACGTCGAGCAGCCGCAGCTCACCGCCGCAGCCCTCCACGAGCTGCCGCGCGATGTGCAGGCCCAGCCCGGTGCCCCTGCCCGGCTGCTTGGTGGTGAAGAAGGGCTCGAAGATGCGCTCGCGGAGCGAGTCGGGCACGCCGTCGCCGGAGTCCAGCACCTCGAGGACGACCTGCGGCCGCTCGCTGCGCAGCCTGACCCGCACCGCCTGGCCTCGCTCGGAGGCATCGATGGCGTTCTGGAGCAGGTTGACCGCCACCTGGACGAGCCCCGTCGGGTCCCCCTGCACCGAGGGCAGGCCGCCCTGGTTCTCCATCGACAGCTCGACGCCCGCCTTGCGGGCGCCGTGTCGGAGCAGGTCCACCGCGGTGCGGACCGCCACCGGGAGGTCCACGGGCCCCGGGGCCCGGCGGTGCTGGCGCGAGAAGTCGCGCACGCCGTCCAGCAGGCGCTCCATGTGCAGGGTCTGGGCGATCAGACCCTCCACGTGTCCGCGCCAGGAGCCGTCGCCGTCGGCCAGGGCGAGCTGGGCGAGGGCCCGGATGGCGAACAGCGGCTGGCGCAGCTCGTGGTTCAGCGTCGCCGTCAGCAGGCCCAGCTCGGCCAGCCGCGCCGCTTCGAGGAGCTGTGCGTCCCGCTTGCTGGTCATGCCTGACCCGCTCCGACCCTCACTGGGGACTCCTGTACTGCTGCGACAGAGTGACCTCTGTGGCGCAGGGTGTCGAGAGATTGTCTTGCGCGTCGATGGTCGAGACCTCCAGGCCGTAGGTCCCAGGCGGGGCGACGAAGCCGTCATCGCCGCGAGCATCCCAGGTCACGGTGGCTGTCGTCGCGCTCCCCACGACGCGATCCGTGCGGACCAGGGCATCGGTGTCGTCCCTGACCTGGAGCAGCCACCAGGAGGGGGTGCCGTCCGCGCTCACCGCGAGGTCGACCTCGTCGCGCTGCGAGGCGGTCCCGTCGTCGCCGTCGGGCGCGAGCTGAGCGGTGTCGGGCGTGCAGCCGACCATCGACAGCGCGTCGTCGTCGACCGCCCCGAAGACCGAGGAGTAGCCGCTGGCTGCACCGCTCCAGGACCCGTCGAGCCGGTTGCTGCCCAGCTCGTCCCGGAGCGACGAGCTCAGCGAGAGCCAGGTGGGCCCCTGGCTGGTGTCCAGGGTCTCCTCGAGGGTGATGGTGAGGGTGGTGCCGCCGCTGTCCAGCGACAGGGCCGAGATGGCCAGGGCTCCACCGTCTCCGGCCAGCCCCACCCGACTGGTCGAGATCGAGCTCTCGCTCATCGCTTCGGTGAACACCACGACGACCTGGTCGAGCAGCTCGCTCGTGGTGCCGCTCGGGTCGACGGAGACCACCGTCGGCCGGGCGCTGTCACCGGTGACGTCGACGGTCCCGCTGCCCCAGGAGGCGCCGTCCAGGGTCCCGGCCTCCAGGGTGGCGGTGCCGGCGTGCTCGCTCGACTGGACGCTCCAGGTGGCGGTGGCGCTGCCGGCGCTGTCGAGGGTGAGAGCGAGGCCGGAGCCCGTGGCCGCCGGTCCGCTGAAGTCGCCGAGGTCCGCCCGCACGTAGAGGGTGCCGGCCGCGGCGAGGTCGCCGGAGCAGGTGGTCGCCGAGACGGTGACCGTGGTGCTGCCGTTGGAGGTGGAGCCTGCCGTGCGCGAGGTGTGGGCTGTCGCCACGGTGACCGGACCCACGGGCTCGCCGTCAGCGTCTCCGACCCACAGCGTCGCGCTGGCGGCCCCGCCACAGGCCTGGTCGTCGCCGACGACAGCCTGGACGACCCAGGCTCCCTCCGAGTCCACCTGGAGCGTGGAGGTGGAGCTCGCGAGCCGGGTGAAGCCCCCCTGGCCGTCGTCGAGGTGGAAGACGGTCGGGCTGCCGCTGGAGCCGCTGAGGTCCGCGGCGACGGTGGCCGCGCCCCCGATGCGGCAGACCAGGTCCTCCGAGAGCCCGTCGAGGAGCAGCTCCGCGACCGGTGGCGAGCCACAGTCCCCGTCGAGCACGTCGATGGCCGCGCTCTCCCCCGTCTCACCGGAGTCCGCCGCGGCCCGGACCGTGTCCCCCACCACCGCGTCGGTCCAGGTCAGGCTCGTCGTGACCACGCCACCGTCCACCTCGGTGAGCACCTGATCACCGAAGGAGCCCGTGGTGGAGGTCAGGGTCACCGCACCGGTGAAGCCGGTCACCGTGTTGCCGTGGGCGTCCAGGGCGGTGATCCGCAGCTCCAGCGCCTCGTCGAGCCAGGTCCAGCCCTGGTCGGCACCGACGTCGAAGTCCGACAGCTCGGCCGGCTCCACCGTCACCGTGGTGGTCCCGTAGGCCACGCCGGCCTGGCTGGCGGTGATCACCACCGCCGGGCCGGCCGCCAGGATCGTCACGTCGGTGCTGCCCTGGCCCGTGCCCAGCAGCGTCAGGCTGGCCGGAGACAGGGTGCCGGAGGGCTCGGAGAGGTCGATCACGGAGTCGGTCTGCTCGAGGTAGGCATTGCCCCAGGCATCGGTGGCGACGGCCGTGAGGGCGAAGGGCACGCCCGCGGTCACGGTGCTCGACTCGGGGGTGAGTGCCACGGCGGCCAGGTCGCCGTTGACCACCTCGAGGTCGGCGAACGTGGCCTCCAGGCCACGGCTCGGCAGGCTGACCGTGAGGGTGGCGGCCTCGGCGGCCACCGTGGTCCGGCAGCTCAGGTCGTACTCCCCGGTGGCGGCGCCGGCGGCCCAGGTGCACGTCGCGGCCTCTCCGCCGAGGTCGACGTCGAATGGATCGGCACCGTCGGGGTCCAGCTCCACGCCGTTGGCCCAGTCGTCCTCCACGCGCACGCCGATGGGGAAGTCGACGCCGGCGACCAGGGGGCCCTCCGGTCCCTGGAGCAGCATCACGCTGGCTTCGCCGGCCACGACGGTGATCGGGTCGCTCTGTCCGAAGGCCACGTCGCTGGTGGCCTGCAGGATGGTGCTGCTGGTGGCCGTGTCGAAGACCAGCTCGCAGAAGCGCACGGGGCCCTCCCCGCAGGAGGCGCTGGCCAGGGCGCCCTCGGTGTCGGTGAGGGTCACGGTGGACTCGAAGTCCTGGAGGACGTTGGCGTAGTCGTCCTCGGCCCAGAGGAGGAGGTGGAAGCTCTCCCCGGCGACCGCGGTCTGGCCGGCGGAGAACAGGGTGACGGTGCTCGCCGGGCCCGGGGTCGTCTCGAAGGTCGCCGACTCCCCGGTGGTGCCGCCGTAGAGCTTCACCTTGTTCAGCGAGCACGTCGTGTCGGTCGCGCCGGTCACCGCCACGTACCGCGTCTGGCTGCCGACGATGGTGAAGCTGTCCCGGAGGTCCCCGCACTCCTCCTCCAGCCAGACGTCGAGGGCCACGTCGTCGACCGTGTTCCCGTAGACATCGACGATGGTGATCTCGACCGGGAACTCGGCGCCGGCCTGGGCCACGAAGTCCTCGCCCGGAAGCTCCAGCGTGGCGCCTTCGATGGCACCGGGGGAGAAGTCCAGGAAGACCTCGTCGCCTCGGATCAGCGAGTCCTCGCTCTCGGGGTCGACGTTCAGCCGCAGCCCACCGGGCTCCGTGGAGGTGACGGTGACGAACGCCTCGCCGTCGCTGCCCAGGCGGCCACGGATGCCCACCCCGTCCTCGAGCACCGCCACGTCGACCAGCCCCTTGAGGCTGAAGGAGGCGGAGTCGGCGCCCTGGTCGGGGTCGGCCCGGACCTCGATGGCCAGGTCCTCCCCCACGGGCGCACCTTCGGGATCGGCCAGCACGATGCCCAGCACGGCCGTCTGGTGGACCTCGAAGGCGACCTCCTCGACCTCGAAGGACAGGTGGTCCGCCCGCGTGTCGGTGACCGTGAAGCCGCCTTCGAGCACCGCGGTCTTGCCCGCCGGGGTCGTCACCCGCACGTCGTAGAGGCCGGACGGGTGCCCGCTCGGCACCTGCGCCTTCAGGGCCCGGTAGGTGTCCAGCTCCTCGCCCGTCAGCGCGATGACGAGGCCGTCCGCGTCCACCAGCTCCAGCTCGAAGTCCTCGTAGATCCGGTGGTCACCGCGGGTGTCGGCGTAGGCGTAGACCGAGGGCAGCAGGTTGGTGCCGACGACGGTGACGTCGGTGGACTCACCGTTCCAGCCCCACACCGGTGCGACGCCCTCCAGCGTGGGCTCCGGTAGCGCGGGGGCACACCCCAGTGAGGCGGCCAGCCATCCTCCGAGGAACATCTCGCAAAATCCCCTCAGAAGATTAGCCGATATCCGGCCAGCAAGGCCACGCCCCCGAGCTGTCCTTCGTAGCCGAAGTCCTCGGTGTAGGCCGAGACCCCGAGGCCGCGCAGCTCGGCGAAGACCTCTCCCGCCCGGAAGCGGCGGCCACCGCCCACGAAGGCCACCAGCCCCGGCTGGTGGAGTCCGAAGCCGGCCACGGGTGCCACCTCGGCGTAGCGGATCTCCACGTGGTAGGGCACGACCTGGGCTCCGCCGCCGGCCCACAGCGTCCAGAGATCGCGCTCCCAGCGCCCGAAGACCGCGACGGAGAGGCTCACGAGCTCCATGTGCAGCTCGACGTCCGCCTCCCGGTCGCTGTCCTCCACGGTGGTCCGCGCCACCCAGCCCGCGGCCGAGGCCCGGATGAGGAGCCCACGCGCCACGAAGGGGAAGCGGGTCTCGAAGTCGACGCCCACGAACGGCGACACCCGCGGCCCGGGGCCGGCCAGCACACCGCTGACCGCGGACAGCGAGCGATCCATCGGGCGGGGCTGGAGCGTGAGGCTGGTCGCGGCCGCGAAGGCGCCACCTGGACCCTGGGCGACCAGCTCGACGGGCCCCCTGGAGAGCCCCGTGGGCGGGGAGTAGGTGGCCTCCAGGCTGCCGTCCGGCAGGACCTCCAGCGCCGAGACCACGCCCCGGTCCGCCTGCACCACGACCTCCTCGTCCACCACCGGGCTGCCCTCCCGGTCGAGCAGCCGCACCGTCACCTGGGCGGTGTCGCCGGAGCCCGTGTAGAGCAGGGAGGGGTCCGCCGAGATGTAGACCTCTCGGACCCGGCCGACCTCGACCGCGATGGGCTGCTCCGCCACCAGGTCCGGTCCGGCGGGGTCCCGGATCGGCAGCGGCGCCCAGGTGGTCTCCAGGACCCGCCGGACCACGTCCGTCGTGCGGGCCTCCACCGTCCGCTGACCCCCCGTGGCAATGCCCGTGAAGACCGCCCAGCCGCGGGCGTCGGTGAGGGCCTCGTGGGTCTCGGTGTTCACGCGGAGGGCGACGCTGACCTCGGGGATCGGACGACCCAGGCGATCGATCGCCCGCACGATGAGCCGGCCATCCGGGCCCCGGGCGATCTTCAGGTCCCAGGCGGAGCCGGTGCCGGGCGGGTGGTACCAGAGGGCTCGGATCACGTCCTGCCGGTGGTCCGGTGACGCGGTGAAGTCCGCGGCCACGAGGGGACGCCCGTCGGCGGTGGGCGTGAGCTGCCCGTGCTCGGCCAGCAGGCTGAGACGGTCCGGGCTCACCCGGTCTCCGGTGAGGTCCTCGACGTGGGCCTGGACCTGGGCGACCGGGAAGTCGCTGGTGAGCACCTCGGGGTAGACGCGCAGCACGACCCGCCTCGGCACGCCGCCGCCGACGGGGATGCGCATCGTCGTGCTGGCCGAGGTCCCCGGCAGGCCGCAGTCGACCCGCAGGTCCTGGACGAGGTCGACGAGCCGCGGGGGCAAGGTCGCGCGCCAGGTCCCGCTCGAGACCGCGCTCACGGGCAGCTCGCCGACGCCGGTGGCGCGGCACTCGGGCTGTCCCCCGCTCCATGAGCGACCTCGTGCATCGATCGCTCTCAGGTGGAGCGGCGGCGGTGGGCTGCCGGGCGCCAGCACACCGGCGACCAGGACCGACAGGCTCGGCTCCGAGGAGCCGGGCAGCACGATGGGGGTGCGCTGGCTGTTGCCGAGGTCGTCCTCCAGCGTCGCCTCCGCCCGGGTCTCGCCCGGCCACAGGTCCACGGTGGTGGCTGCCCGTCCGTCGCTGTCGGCGACGACGGGGCCATAGGTGCGACCCGAGACCTGGACCGTGAGCCGGGTGCCGGGCTCGGTGGTCACCGAGACCGGGACCTTGGCCCGCAGCCGGGCGGTCACCCAGATCGGGGGGGCGCCAGGCCGTCGCTGGTCCCGCAGCCCGATGGCGACGGCCCGGGCCTCGCGGTCCGGCAGCGGCTGCCACAGCACCTCCAGGCCCTCCGCCGCCGCGAGGACCTCCACGACCTGGCCCTCGGGGACCTGGACCTGGAGCTCCTCGGGGTCGGGCAGGTCCTCTCCGGTCACCGGGATCCGGATCGGCGTCGCGGACCGGGCCCGCCCGTCGACCCGATCGGGGCCCTCCAGGCCGGAGGCGGCCGGGGTGCCGAGGTCGACGCCGAGCCGGATGGGGGCCTGTCCGCGCAGTCCGATCAGCAGATCCGCGGACTCGCCCTCCTCCGGTGTGCGCCAGAGCACCCGCCAGATCCCGTCCGGCTCGGTGGCCGTGACCGAGACCACCTCACCGGCCGTGGCCATCACCTGGGGGACCTCGCTGACCACCGGACCGGTGGTGCCGTCCCACACGGCCAGGACCAGCGCGGTCTCGGTGCCCGGCATCGGGTCTCCCTCGGGTGCGAGCAGGAGGGCTTCGGCGCCGAACGCCGGCCCCGCGAGCAGCACCAGGGCGGGAATCGAGCACATCACGGTCCACAAGCCTACGCCGATGCGTGGGGTGAGTCTGGTCAAGGGGTGGTGTCCTTCAAGGGGGGAGCGATCGGACCGCCGCGGCTCCTGCGCTGGTGCACCGAGTCCCCTCGCATTGCCGCCTGGGCGCCCGGCGAGCCCCTTTCGTCCCACCGGCTGACGAGATTCCAACCACTTGGCCCCGGCCGCGCCCCCTCGACCGCGCCAGGCGGCGAACTCGAGGGACTCGGTGTGTCCAGGCGGCGAACTCGAGGGACTCGGTGTGTCCCGGCGGCGAAGTGTGGGGACTCGATGTCCCCAGTCCCGCCGCGCCCGGGGCACCTCGGCGCCGACGGGGGCGACCCCAGTGCGCGACCCCTCCCCCCGGCTCAATACCGAACCTCGAACGCCCCCGTAGGCCCCGTCCGGTCCCGAACGATCTCCCAGCTCGCCTCCGTGGTCGCCCCCAGCACACTCACCGCCCGCACGAGCACGTCGTTCACCCCCTCCTGCAGCGTCAGCTCGACCTGGAAGCGCCCCTCACCGTCCGCCACCACCACCACCGGCTCCTCGGCCCCCACCACCGTGACCCGGCTCCCCGGGTCCGTGGCACCGGTGACGGTCACTCGCTCCGCCCGGGTGCGCTGCGCCTCCGGCCAGTCGACCTGGAGCAGGAGCGAGCGCGGGATGGCGCCGAGCGTGACCTTCCGTCCACTGGCCAGGATGCGCTCTCCGGCCGACGCCACCTCCGCGTCCCCGAAGCCCTCCAGGGAGACCGCGCCGCTCTCGACCTGCACCTCCGTGGTGCCGTCCTGGCCGAGACCGACCGCGAAGTCGGCGTCGCTGGCGGCCACCTGGCGCTCCCCGGCCCGCAGTCCGAACGCCCCGTCTCCGGGTCGCACGGTCGCTCGGACGCGCCCGTCTTCCAGCTCCAGACCGATGCCTTCGTCGACCGCACCGAGCACCCGGACCGACGACCGCGACTCGATGGTGATCCGACTGCGCTCACCGAGCGCCAGCACGACCTGGGAACCCTCCCCGACCGTGCGGACCCGGGCGTGGGCCTCCAGGGTGGCCCCGATGGTGGCCGTCTCGGGACCTTCGGAACCCTCCACCCGCACCGTGCCACGGACGGTGTCGATCGAGAGCGTCGGGGCGCCAGAGCCCTGGAAGGCCATCCCATAGGCGATCCAGCCGACCCCGAGCACGACGGCGGCGGCCGCGAGGAGCTGGACGATGTCCCGCATCTGCGATCCCTATCCGATGTCGGTGACCCGCTCGGGACCGGGGTGGTCGGTGGCGGGCAGGAGCAGCCGGTAGACGAAGCCCTCGCCCGGCTCCGGCTCCTCCAGGCGGCCCCCGTGTTCCTCCAGGACCTGCTTGGCGATCCAGAAGCCCATGCCGCTGGCGAGCCAGTCGTCGCGCGCACCGGCCTCGGCCCCGTCGAGCAGGAAGGTCAGGCCGTGCTCGTCCTCTCCCGGCTCCCCCAGGATCACCAGGCGCCCGGTGCTGCCGAGCTGGGCCCGGAAGGACCTCAGGAGCTGCGCCAGGGCCTGGGCGAGCAGCGCCGGGTCCACCATCACCGGCAGCGGCGGCGCGTCGGTGTGCTCCAGCTCCAGGCCGGCCGCGGTGAAGGCGCTGCCCACCAGTCCCAGGACCTCCCGCACCACGGCGTGCAGATCGATGGTCTGCCGCAGGCGGTCCTCCCGGTTCTCGGTGAAGCGCCGCAGCGCGGCGAGGATCTCGCGACACCGCAGGGCCTGCTCCTCGATGGTGCGCAGCATCGCCAGGTCCGGCCCCTGCGGGTCCCGGGCCATGGCGACCTGGGCCATGCCGAGGATGCCGGCGACGGGGTTGTTGAGCTCGTGGGCCAGACCGGCCCCCATCTGGGCGACGGCCGCCATGCGCGAGGACTCCACGAGCCGGGCCTGCGACTCCCGCAGCGCCTGGGTGCGCTGGTCGACTCGGGCCTCCAGCTCCCGGTTGGCGGCTTCGATCTCCTCGTTGTGGGTGGCGATCACGGCCTGGTTGCGGGCCAGGGAGCTGGACATGAAGTTGAACGCTCGACTGAGCTCGGCGATCTCGTCGCTGCCGACGGTGGTCACCCGCCGGCCGAGGTCCCCCTCGGCGACCCGCAGGGCAGCATCTCTCAGGTCGACCACGCGACGCGAGAGCTGACGGGATCCGAGCAGGCCCAGCACCAGGGCCAGGGCGATGGCCAGGCCGTACATGAACATCGTGCGGGCGCGGATCTCCCGTCCCGGCCGCGTGGCGATGGCCCTCGGCACGGCGACGCCGACCGTCCAGTCGCCTCGTCCCACGGCGGCGAAGGCCGCGAGCACCCCGGTGCCGTCTGGCAGCTCGTACTCCAGGTCGCCGACCACCGGTCCCCCGAAGGACCGCAGGACGTCCGTCTCGATGAGCCCCCCGGGCTCGCCGGCCACGACGGTCCCCTCCTCGTCGACGAGCACGGCCGCGCTGCCGCCGACCGCCTGGTCCTGGAAGTGGCGGGTCAGGTCCAGCAGGCTCAGCTCCACCACCAGGATCCAGCCGGGTGTCTCGGGCAGGCCGACGGCTACTGGGGCCACGTTGCCCGACCGGGAGGGGAGAGTGTAGGCCCGCTGGAGGACGGCCTGGCCAGGCTCGGGCCAGGTGACCACGGGCTGCCCGAGGAAGGTCTCCAGTCGCTCCCCGTCCACGACTTCGTGCCCCTCCATGGCCGCCCGGACCAGCTCCGTGCCGTCGGAGACCCGCACCGGCTGGCCGACCGGGTCGCCGACCGAGTCCAGGACCACCAGGGCGTTCACGGCGTCGAACTGCCGGTAGAGCAGGCGCAGCAGGCCGGCCTGCTGGTCGAGGTCGAGCTCGCTGTAGCGGAAGTGGCTGACGGCGAGCTCGAGGCCTCGGAGCTGGCTGTCCAGCCAGGTGGTGCTCGTGACCGCCAGGTTGCGGGCCTGGCGCTCGTAGGCGGTCCGGGTCTGGCGCAGCACCAGGCGGTCGGCGATGCGGGTCGCCACGAAGCCGGTGAGGACCAGGGGCACCAGGCACGCGAGCACGATGAGGCTCGTCAACCTGGTGCGGAGCTTCAAGGCTCTGGCGTCCTGTCGATGGGAATGGTCAGGTGGAAGGTCGTCCCCTCCCCCGGCACGGACTCGGCCGAGACGTGGCCGCGGTACTTGGTGGCGATGCGGTAGACGATGTTCAGCCCGAGCCCGGTGCCCTCGCCCGGGGCCTTGGTGGTGTAGAAGGGATCGAACACGACCGAGAGCTTGTCCGGTGCGATGCCGGGTCCGTTGTCGCTCACCTCGGCCCAGGCGTGATCGGTCCGCTGACCGGCGCGGACGGTGACCTGCCCACCCCCGTCGGGGTGGGCCTGGCAGGCCGCCTCGAAGGCGTTCTTGATCAGGTTCACGAAGACCTGCTGCACCTCGTTGGTGCGGGCGTTGATGAAGGTCTCCTCCTCCACCTCCACCGTCAGGTCCACGCCCTGGGTGCCCGAGGAGCGCTGCACGAGCTTGACCGCGTCCTCGATCACGCGCGCCAGCTCCACCGTCGTCAGGTACTCCGAGGCCGAGGCCCGGCTGTAGCTGGAGAGCTCCACCACGATGTCCCGGATCGAGCGGGAGTACTCCACGATCTCCCGGGCGTGTTCCTGGCAGATGGCGAGCTGGTCCTCGTCCTGGACGGCCTCGGCGAGGCCCATGATGCCGAACAGGGGCGAGCTGATCTCGTGGGCGATGCCGGCGGCCAGCGTGCCGATGCCGGCGAGCTTCTCGGACTGGATCAGCTCCTGTTGGAGCTCCCGAGCCTCTCGCAGCGCCCGCTCCAGCTCGTCATTGCGTGCCGCCAGCTCCTTGACGAGGCGGCGGTTCTCCTCGGCGATGTCCTGCTTCTCCGAGGCCCTCTGGACCTTGCGCCGGATCTCGAAGACGTTGTTGAGGGGCTTGAGCACATAGTCGAAGGCGTCCAGCTCCATGGCCGTGATGGCCGTCTCCAGGCTGCCGTAGCCGGTGATCACGATCACCTCGGCCAGGTCGTTCAGCTCCCGGGCGGCCCGCAGCAGC
Source organism: uncultured Enterobacterales bacterium (assembly GCA_964501915.1). Classification (GTDB taxonomy): domain Bacteria; phylum Myxococcota_A; class UBA796; order UBA796; family CAJQPC01; genus CAYFPX01. The sequence continues at coordinate 6,203 of CAZCVP010000121.1, read as the reverse complement.
TCGAGGCCGTTGACGTCGGGGAGGTTCTTGTCCGTCACGAGGAGATCGACCCCCTCGGAGTTCATGAGCTGAAGCGCCTCCCGCCCCCCGGCGCAGGTCGACACGCGCCAGGGCGAGTCCTCGAAGACCGCTCCCAGGATCTGGAGGATGACGGGTTCATCGTCGACGATGACGAGGTGCTTGCGTTCCGTGTCCACGCGGGCCTGGGTCCCTACCACCGCCCCTCTTCTACTCCGATCGCGCGTCCCGTGCTGGCCCAGGACCCGGTGCGGCGCGGGTCTCCCCCTCCGCAGAACGCCCCGGCCTTGCGCCCCACGGCGTGCAGGCCACCGAAGTACATGCCGTGCCGCTCGAAGGCGATGAGCTGTGGCCAGTCGAGCGTGAGCGCCTCCTGGAACCCCGGTGGACGGTCCATGACCTCGACGCGGAGCACGCCCCCGTCGAGGTGGATGCGAGGGGCGTGGACCGAGTCCTGGGCGGTCCAGGCGTGGTCGGCGATGAAGATCACGCCGTGCAGCACGGCGGACCGGATGCGGCTCGACCCCCCGGCCCCCATCACGTAGAGGCAGTCCGGGCCCTCGAGGATCGTGGGGCAGCAGTTGGTCAGCAGGCGATCTCCCGGGCCTCGCGGCCAGTCCGGGGGATTCACGTCCTCTTCACCGAGGAAGTTGTTCAGCAGCACCCCGGTCTCGGGCACCATCAGGCCCGCGGTCTCGCCGAGGGAGCTGGTGATGCCCACCGCGTTGCCGTCGCCGTCGACCGTCGAGAGGTGGGTCGTGTAGCCGGAGCCGACGAAGCCCTCCAGGAAGCCCGCCTCGCAGAGCCGGCCGGACCAGTCGGGGGGCTGTGCAGCCAGGGCGGCCCCGGACGCCTCGATGATGCGACGGGCGTGGGCGATCGAGAGCGGCTCCGGCAGCGGACCCTGAGCCTGGAGCTGTCCCAGGATGCGCAGCACCAGCGCCCCGGCGGAGCTCGGGATGCCCGGTACCGCGACCCGGTGACCGCGGTAGTCGGCCCAGAGCGGCTCCCGCCAGCGGGGCTCGCTGGTCGCCAGGTCCTCGGGGGTGAGCCGGCCCGAGGCCCCCAGGCAGGCCACCATCGCCCGACCACCGGCTCCGGTGGTGAGGTAGGACGAGCCCTCGGCGGCGAGGCGCTCGATGGTGTCACCCAGGGCCGGCAGCCGGAAGCTGTCCCCCACGTCCAGGGGCTCGCCCCCCGGGCCGAAGGCCTCGGACACCTGCGGATCCCGCTCGATGATCGGCCACAGCAGCCGGACCGCGCGGGCGAGACCGACCGTGACCCGGACCCCGCGCCGGGCGGCGCGGACCGCTGGCTGGGCGAGCTGCTCCAGGGAGAGGCACCCTCGTCCCTCGTGGAGCTTCTCCAGGCCCCTCGGCAGACCGGGCACCGCCACCGTGGCCGCCCCGACCAGGAAGCTCTGGGTGTCGGGGCCGAAGTCCAGGGTGACGGTGTCCATCACCGGCGCGGGTCCGGGCGGTGCGCCGAGGCCAGGCATGTCGCTGAAGGCGTCCAGCACCTCCGTCTCCCCGTCACTCCGGCGCACCAACGCCAGCCCGCCGCCCCCCAGTCCGGTGAGCAGGGGCTCGCTCACGCAGGCCATGAGCTGTGCCGCCACCGCTGCATCGATGGCGTTGCCGCCAGCCTGGAGGGCCGCCATGCCGGCTTCCACGGTGGGGGGGCTTCCGCCGGCGACGGCGCCCCCCGGCCCCTTGGCGATCACCCGAGGCTCCTGCGGAAGGCGACCAGGAGCGAGCAGGCCTCGGGGCTGGGCTCGAAGCCCTCCAGCATCGCCTCGGCCTCTCCCGCCCCGAACACGCCCTTGTACATCTCGAAGTAGCGCATGAACCGCAGGCGCTGGTCGTCCCGGTCCAGCTCCGGGTGGAACTGGGTGGCATAGACCGGCGCACCCGGCATGCGAAAGGCCTGGAAGGGGGCGCGCTCGCTCCCCGCCAGGTGGACCACCCCGGGGGGGAGCACGCTGGCGCGGTCCTTGTGGCCCTCCTGGGCCAGGAAGCGCGCGGGCAGGCTCCCGAAGAGGGGATCGCGAAGGCCTTCGTCGGTCAGGGACACGTGAAAGGTGCCCACCTCGGCGTTCTCCTCGTCGTGGACCACCTGCCCCCCGAGCGCGATGGACAGGAGCTGGAAGCCGAAGCAGCTCGCAAACAGCGGTCGACCGGCACGGGCGGTCGCTCCGAGGAAGGCCATCGTGGCCTCGATGCCCGGGTGGTGGTCCAGGGCCGAGTACTCCCCGGCTCCCCCCACGAGGATGGCGTCGAAGTCCTGCCACAGCTCTCTCGTGGGACGGGCGTGGAGCATGTCCACGCAGACGATGGCCTCGACGTCCACCTCGAGGCGACGTGCGAAGCAGCCCCGCTCCTCCTCCCGGGTGGGATCGTCGAGGTTGCGGGCCTGGAGCAGACAGAAGCGCATGTTCCCGGGCCGTGCTGTCGAAGGCAGGCCACCGTACCTCGTCGGACAGCGTGTTGACAGGTCACGGGCCCGAAGTAGACTTCACCTCCCATGTCGGGCGGGCGATCCAGTGGACGCCAGCCTGCGTGTGAGGTCGGAGCTGCCATGCGCTCGTTGATGTCGTTGCCTGTCCTGCTGCTGATCGGGTGCCCCGGCGCGAAGACCACGGGTCCGGCGGCTTCGTCCGACGCGGAGGAAGAGGTGGAGACCGTCGAGCCGGCGATGGTGGAGAAGCCGTCCGACGATGGCCTGCTGCTGGTGGAGATCGACCTCGACGTCGACGGCCGCCCCGAGGTCTTCAACTACTACGAGGAGTCCAGCTCGGGGCGGGTGCTGGTGCGCAAGGAGGTCGACCTCAACAAGGACGGCCGGGTCGACGTGCGCAGCTACTACGACCAGGACGGGCGGCTCACCCGGGAGGAGATGGACGGCGACTTCGACGGCCAGATCGACTGGGTAGACCACTACGTCAACGGCGAGCGCGGACGCAGCGAGGTCGACACCGACTACGACGGCGTCTTCGACCTGTTCAAGTTCTTCGGCGACGGTCGGCTGCTGCGCAAGGAGCGCGACGGCAACGCCGACGGCCGCATCGACCACGTCGAGCGCTTCGACGTGGACGGCAACCTGATCCTCGAGGAAGAGGAGAGCGGCGAGGAAGAAGGTGAGGTCGACCCGAAGTAGACTTCATGTCCCGTGTGCTCCCGCCGATCCGGCGGTGACGGACCCCTGAGAGAGGTCGGAGACCCCATGCGCCTGATGTCGATGCTGGCCCCCCTGCTGCTCGTGGCCTGTGCGGGCATGAACAACTCCAGGAAGTACGCCACGGAGGACCAGGGGGAGATCGAGGAGATCACACCTGCGATCGTCGAGGCCCCCACGGACGACGGCCTGGTCCTGGTCCAGATCGACCTGGACGGCGACGGCCGGCCCGACGTCTACAACCACTACCGGGAGCGCACCCAGGCCGAGCGCCTGCTCGTGCAGAAGGAGGTGGACCTGAACCGGGACGGTCGCGTCGACGTGCGCAGCTACTACGACGACGCCGGCGTGCTGGTGCGCGAGGAGATGGACAGTGACTTCGACGGCCAGGTGGACTGGGTCGATCACTACCAGGGCGGTCGTCGCACCATGAGCGAGGTCGACACCGACTACGACGCCGCCTTCGACCTCTACAAGTTCTACGAAGAGGGCCGCATCAAGAGCAAGGAGCGGGACACCGACGGCGACGGCCGGGTCGACTTCTGGGAGCACTTCGACGAGGAGGGCAACGTCGACAAGGTGGGCCGTGACACCGACGGCGATGGCCTGATGGACCTGCGGCAGTAGCCGCTCAGCTCCCTCGCCGGAGCTCGACCAGGCTCTGCTCCAGCGGCACGGTGGGCCGCCAACCGAGGGCTCGCAGCGGGCTCGGGTCCCCCACGAGGCGGGTGACCTCCCCGGGGCGGAGCCGCTCCGGGTCGACCTCGGCCACCGCTCCCGGCGCCACGGTGGCCAGGATCCAGCCCAGCTCGACGGTCTCGCCGCTGCAGACGTTGTAGGTCCCGCCACGCTCCCCGCGCTCGCCGAGTCGGACCAGGGCCCGGCAGGCGTCGCGCACGTCGAGGTAGTCGCGGTGGAGGCTGAGGTCCCCGACCCGGATCCGTCGCGCGCCCGCCGCGGCCTGCCGGGCCCAGTCGGCGGGGGCGCGCGCGAGGGGCTGGCCGGGGCCCGTGAGGTGGAAGGGCCGCGCGATCACCACGTCCAGGCCGCTGGCCAGCGCCACCTGCTCGGCCTCCGCCTTGGTGCGGCCGTAGGTCCCGGTCGGCTCGCAGCGGTGGCTCTCCGTCACCGGCAGCGTGCGCGGGCGTCCGTAGACGTGGCAGGTCGAGACCACCACCACCCGGGCCTCGGGCGCGTGCTCGGCAAGAGCCGCCAACAGCGTCGCCGTGCCCCCGACGTTGACCTGCCGGGCACGCTCCGGCTCACGACGGGCGATGGCCGGGTCGGTGAGGGCCGCCAGGTGGACCACGAGCTCCGGGCTCGCCGTGGCGACGTGGCGTCGACACAGCTCGGGCCTCGTCACGTCCAAGTCGGCCGACGACGGGGCCCGCACCCGGTCGGCTCGGCTCTCCAGCAGGCGGACGAGGTGCTGCCCGACGAAGCCCTGCCCGCCGGTCAGCAGGACCCGCATCGCTCCAGCTCCGCCGACACCATCTGGCGGACCAGCTCCTCGAAGGTGACTTCGGGCTCCCACCCCAGCTCGTCGCGAGCCCGCCGGGGATCTCCCCGGAGTCTGCGGACCTCGTTGGGGCGGAAGAGCTGGGGATCGACCCGGGTGTGTTCCCGCCAGTCGAGGTCGACCTGGGCGAAGGCGGTGGACAGCAGGTCCTCGACCGAGTGGTCGACCCCGGTGGCGATGACGTAGTCGAAGCGCTGCCCGTCCCGCAGGATGGCCTGCATGGCCCGGGTGTAGTCGCCGGCGAAGCCCCAGTCCCGCCTCACCGACACGTCGCCGATGGTGAGGCTGTCCTGGAGGCCGCGGTGGATGCGGGCCACGCCCCGGGCGACCTTGCGGGTCACGAATTCCTCTCCCCGGCGTGGCGACTCGTGGTTGAAGAGGATGCCGGCGTGGACCTGCAGGCCGTAGGCCTCCCGGTAGCTGCGGGCCAGGTGGTGGGCGTAGACCTTGCTCGCGGCGTAGGGCGAGCAGGGCCGCAGGGGGGTGTCCTCGTCCTGGGGCCACCGGGCGGGGTTGCCGAACATCTCCGACGTCGAGGCCTGGTACACCCGGGCGCCGGGACAGCAGCGGCGCACGGCCTCCAGCAGGCGCACCGCGCCCAGGCCCGTCACCTCCCCCGTCCAGATCGGCTGACGCCAGGAGGTGGGCACGAAGGACTGGGCCGCCAGGTTGTACACCTCGTCGGGCTGGACCTCGTCCAGGACGGTCAGCAGCGACGCCAGGTCGGCGAGGTCGGCGCAGCGCAGCTCGAGTCGTCCGGCGAGGTGGGCGATGCGCCAGTGGTTGTCGGCGGACAGCCGGCGATGGACCCCGATCACGCGATGTCCCTGGTCCAGGAGCTGCTCCGCCAGGTAGGAGCCGTCCTGACCCGTGACGCCCGTGACGAGCGCGGTCGGCACTCCCTCAGCCGTCGACGTCGGGGTCGTACTCGAGGGTGTGGGCCGGCGTCGTGTCGTCGTCCTCGGCGTACCACTCCAGCGTGAGCGTCCCGCTCCGCGGATCCTCCACCTGCACCGTGGGGGCGTAGCAGAGGGTGCAGGTGTCATCGGGGCCCCGGTCCCAGACCTCGAAGACCTGGATCTGCCGGCCATCGACCTCGACGTCGGGCTCGAAGATCGAGTCGCAGGGCATCTCGACACCCATCCGGGTCATGTCGAAGCCCTTGTTGGTCGCCTCCACCAGCAGCTCCGGGGCGTCGTCGAGGTCCCAGCCCACGCAGACCTCGTTCTGCACGACGAGCACCGTGTCGGCGCAACAGAGCAACAGGGCGAGCACCATGGGGGGATCCTACAGGTAGTGGTCCAGGCCCTGCTCCTCCAGCGACGCGATCACCTCGCGGAGGCGCTGGACCTGGTCCAGCGGGCAGCTCAGCAGGGCGTCGGGCGAGTCGACCACCGCGAGACCCTGGCCCCCCACCAGCGCCCCCGGCGGGGCGGCCACCCCCGCTCGCCGGCAGAGCAGCTGCAGCGCGTCCGGGGCCGGCTTGCGGTGC
>CAZCVP010000120.1:537-24220 GCA_964501915.1 uncultured Enterobacterales bacterium | reverse complement strand
ATGTCCTGGCGTATCGGCCTTCGGTCAGGCCGCCGATCTCGGGTCAGGCCTGGGGGCGAGGGTGCGCTCGCTGCGCCAGTCGGCGACATGTTCGCGCAGCAGGTGGCCCAGGGTGTGGCGAGGCCTGTGGTGGAGACGACCCACGAGGAGGAGCCCCGGCCCGGACTGGACGTCGGAGGGCTGGAGGGCCACGACCTCTCCGACCCGGAGGCCCGTCGCGTAGAGCGTCTGGCGGACGATGCGGTGGAGGGGGGTCAGCTCCTTGATCCGGGCCAGGGCCCTCTTCTTGCTTCGGTCCGAAAGCCGGACCTCCACCTCGCCGTCTGGCGTCACCACCAGCCGGAAGGCGGTCTCGGATCCTCGGCCAGTCCTGTTGGACCGCCTCGATCGTCAGGCCGTCTGAGACCGGCGCTCCCCTGTTCCGTGCGACATGGACGAGAGCCTCGTCGAGGCGCTCGACCACACTCTCCATGGCCGTGGATAGGGTCTTCTCGTCCAGCACGCTCGCCTTCGGCACCGCCTGGGGGCCTCGCCGTGCAGCTCGTGCTGCGGGCGAGGTCCGGACGGTCCCTCTCGGGGCCTCGGCTGTTGCGAACGGCAGTACGGGCTGTCCCATCTCTTGATCGACCGGGACCTCCTTCCCACCTCGCCCTCGTCGGACGATTGGGGGCGACCTTCGACGCCCTTCCGGTACTACGAGGTCCTCCGACTTCTGCCGGGCCATCAGCTTTCCTCCTCTCGTTGTACAGCCGCCTGCTCTCGCAGGGCGACGTAGGGTGCCGCGATGCGGTCCCACACTGCCCCTGGCCGGTGCTCCGGCCCTCGCCCTTGCCTTCTCGGTGATGGGTTCCCTCTGTCAGGGCCCCAGGTCAGGACTTGCTCATGCTCGCCTCCGGTCTTGATGTTCATTCCTGTCACACCGCACCGTGAGTCGATGGATGGGCCCTCCGCTCATCGGCATCCCGAGGTCGACGCCTGGCCTGGGGCGGGCTCCGGCACATGCGGGCTGCCCGCACGTCAGTTGTCGAAGGGGCGCCATGCGACAGCCCCTCAGATCCTGTTCGTCACCTTGAACTGCCACGTCGCTGCGCGGTCTCTCACCTTACTCCCCGACAAGCAGGTCGAGGGTGTCCATCCAAGGTCCACACCAACCAAGCATGAGGAATCCCTCCTATAGATGCCCTCGGCATGAGTGGTGAGCCGGTGCGCGAGGCAACTTCCGTCCCTGTTGGTCTGGGGGTGCCGCCGGCATAGCACCGCTATTCCAAGCGCGCCCCCGGGCCGACAGGGGCGGAAGGGGGCCGCGCAACGGCTTGCCAATCGTGCCGAGGTCATCTAGGCTCTTCCTATGGGCGTACGGCAGCTGTCGACCGGTGTGGGTGACCAATGGACCCCTCGGCTCGACCCATGGCTGGCGCGGTCGCAGGTCCAAGTGGTGGCGATGTTCGCGCATGTGAGCCCGGGCTCCCTTGAGGCCCGGACTCATGGAATCATGGTTTGGTGGCCACGAACTTGACGCTGGCGATCTTCCCCTGCACGGCCTCGAGATCCTCTTCTCGGACCGCGGGGGTGTAGTCATGCCCGGGGCAATGAGCCATCGCGAGCAGTTCGTCTGGCGTGAGGAGGTGCCGTGCGATGATCTCGATTCCAGCGAATCCAGCGCTGCGAACGACGTCGAAGTAGTCGCCCTCCGGGATAGCGCCAGCCAGGCATCCCGCCCAAGTCGACTGGAAGCGTTCCAGGAGCTCCGGTGGGATTCGCTCAGTCGAGACGACGTCGGAAATGGCGATACGCCCGCTGGACCTCAAGACGCGCAACGCCTCGCGGTACACGGCTCTCTTGTCGAGGCACAGGTTGATCACGCAGTTGGACATCACGACATCGACGCCACCGTTCGGAAGCGGTAGCCGCGTGAGGTCGGCCAAACGCACGTCCACCGTCCCCTCTATCATTGCCTCGGCGATGACCTGCCGCGCACGCTCGATCATCTGTGGAGTCATGTCGATCCCGACGACGCGACCGGTCTCTCCGACTCGGTTGGCGGCAAGGACGAGGTCGATCCCCCCACCGCAGCCAAGGTCCACCACGGCATCTCCGGCGGCGATTCCTGCGAACGCCGTCGGATTGCCACAGCCTCGTGAGAGATCCCGCGCCAGAGCGGGAACCTCGGAGAGTTCGTCGTCGCTGTAGAGCCCATGGCTTGCTGCGAAGCCCGAACTGGGCTTGACCGTGCTCTGTCAGCAGCTTTCCCCGCCGCCGGACTCTGCGAATTGACCGTACCGGCTCACCACAATCTGCGCCGTATTCCGGCTCGCCATCGGGCACCTCCAATCTTCCCCTTCATACCATAGCCGTGCGAGGCCGCAGCGGGGATTCTCAGGTGCCAGGGCCACAGGACCGAGCCGGGGCGCTGCGCTCGCGGCGGGCAGGGTCACGGCCGTCACAGTATCCGACGAATAGATGACCACGGCGGAGGAGTCCGCGGGACGGCTTCTGTTCAACTACCGATGGGCGCTCAACCTGCGGCCTTGACACTCCGGCCGCTCTGCATCTCGAAGTGAGACTCCTGGCGCCACCGGCACGAGCCACGCACTGCTGCGGGGCTGGACGAGCACCCCCTCGGCGACCCGCCCGGGCACGGCTGGGAGCTGGCCTGCACCGTGGCGGGTGGAGAAAGGCGCGACGTCCTGGAACGCACATTGCATGGCGGGCGATCCCCACTCGCTGGTGCTGTGACCGTGGACCGCTGCTCTTCCTCCTCCCCCTCGCTGTCTCTCTCCATCCTCACCTCGCTCGGCCTCGGTCTCCTGGTCGCTGGATCCGCCTGGGCGGAGGGTTCCGAGCAGCTCGGGGCCGACCAGGGCCTGCTCGCGCGGACGGTGCTGCAGGTCGACATCCTCGACGCCGCCTCGGAGACCATCACCTGGACGGGGACGGGCAGTGTGCGGATTGCCACACCGGCCGGTCACTTCGACGGGACCCTCCGGAACGGTGAGACCTACGCTCCTTCCAGCAGCGGCACCTACGCCCTGACCCTGGAGCGTGACCAGTCCTCCTGGGGATGGGACGTGACCGTGGACGGCGCAACCGGCGGCGAAGGCCGACTCTGGAGCACCCTGTGGTCGCTGGACGCCTTCGACAACAGCGAGCTCTACGCCACGGACGCCTCGCTCTATGCGGTCCTCGATGGGGGCAAGGACACGGCACAGCCCGTCGTCGAGATCGCCCTGGAGGGCTTCTCCGGTGGTGCCTACGACATCGCCGCAAACCACCTCGGCATCGACGACGCGCACGGTCGTTCGATGGCGAACCCCCCGGCGGGGAGCGTGCAGGTCACGGTCCCGCTCTACCTGAACCCACCGTCGGAGGCCAGCTATGACCACCAGACCCCCAGCCTGGGGGAGGTGGCCTTCTACGGTGGCTCGGCCTGGGAGACGCCCTCGACCCCCTGCTCGGAGTTCGCCCCCGGGGAGGGCCACGAGGCGCTCTTCGAGCTGGAGTCGGATGCGAGCGGTATCGCACACGTCGTGTGTGATCTCGACGGGGACGGGGTGTTCGACCCGACGAGCGACCAGGACCTCCACCTGCTCCAGGAGGTGGAAGCGGGGTCCGACGTCCTGCCCTGGAAGGGGCGGGACCACGACAACCGGCAAGTGGCTGACGGTCGCTTCGACTGCCAGGTCTTCGTCGCGGTGGGCGAGCTCCACCTCGTGCCCTTCGACGTGGAGACCTCCTTCGAGGGCCTCCGTCTCTGGCAGCTCGACGAGGGAGGCTCCCGGACAGGTCTGCCGATGTTCTGGAACGACGACGACGTCCAGTCCAGCGCGGTGGTGATGGACGACGGCACCCGCAGTGCCCGCAGCTCGGGACCCGAGGGGCTGGCCTCCGGGGACCCCAGCGACGCGGCCCGGGCGGGCGGCAACGCCCGCGCCTGGGGCAACTGGGGCGACGGGGGCAAGGGGGATCGGGCCGTGCTCGACACCTACACCTGGCTCGAAGCCTCGGAGGTGGCGACCGTGGAGGTGAAGGTCCTGTCCAGGGAGGTGGACACCGACGGCGACGGTCTTCGCGACATCGAGGAGACCTGTCAGCTCGGGACCGACGAGCACCTCGTGGACACCGACGGCGATGGGCTGAGCGATCCCGACGAGCTGAACCTCCACGACACCGACCCGGTGAGCGCCGACACGGACGAGGACGGCTGCGACGATGGCTCGGAGCTCCAGGTCCACGGAACGGATCCCCGGGATCCGGACAGCGACGGGGACGGTCTCGATGACTGCGACGAGATCACCCTGGGGACCGACCCCCTGTCGGCCGACAGCGACGAGGACGGGCTGACGGACTTCGACGAGCTGGATCGCTTCGGGACGGACCCGGCAGCCCCCGACACCGACCGGGACGTCCTCCTGGACGGAGCCGAGGTCCTCGACCACAGCACCGATCCGCTGCACCGGGACACCGACCGCGACGGACTCGAGGACGGTGTCGAGGTTCGACAGCGGGGAACCGACCCCCTCGATCCGGACACCGACGGGGGATCGGCGCTGGACGGAGCTGAGGTGGAACGGGGCACGAACCCCCTCGATCCGCGGGACGACGGCCTGGTGGGCACCCTCGCGGGCGGAGTCGCCTCCCCCCACGAGGTGACTGCACCGCTGTCGGATGATCCGGGGTCGAGGTTCGGGGAGCTCGGCTGGACCTGCTCGGCGGGGGGGCGGTCTGGCGGGTCCCTGTGGACCGTGCTGCTGGTGGGCGTCGTGGGGTCGGTGCGCCGGCGCCGGCGGTGCTCAGGGTCGCAGGTCGCAGTCCTCCGCCGTTGACGGGACCTCGACCGCCACCAGCTCCAGGTCCACCCGGGGAGCCTCGATGCGATCGGCGGTGACGAGCAGGCAGGAGGAGGCGGAGCCGTCCGGGCAGGGCTGGCAGACGGCCCCGCTCGACGCGATGACCTCGCAGGTCTCCTCCTCGGTGAGGCCGATGATGGCGCCGAGCTGTTCGGCGGGCGCGATGGCCGACCAGGCGATCCCGCCCACGGTCTCGCCGTCCGGAGAGACGGTCCCCTCGATGGTCAGCTCCTGGAGCAGCAGCCCACCCTTGTGGGCTCCGAGCACGAAGTCCGCCAGCTCGAACCCGAAGAACGGGGCCTGCTCGGTCGCCAGGTCGGCGAACTCCGTGGTGGGGTAGCAGGGATCCTGCGCACCGCCGCTGCCGATCGGCTCGGAGATCGCCACCCTCAGCGCGATCCCACCGGGCCAGGCGCCGAGGATCTGGAAGAGGATGGCGCGGTCGAAGAACGCCGAGAGCCCCTCGGCCATGGTGGCACCGAGCCCGAAGCGGCCCGAGGTGAGATCCACCGCGAAGGTACTCCCGACCAGGTCGCTGTCCTCCTCGAGGTCCAGGCCATAGGTGCTGGTGTGGAAGTCGATGCGGGGGCTGCCGTGGCAGTAGTCCAGGCCCACGGTGTAGTCCTGGTCGGGCTCCAGAGGTTCGGCTGGCGTGTAGAGGACGATCTCACCCTCTCCGATGAAGCTCTGCTCTCCTGGGAACTCCGCCACGACCAACGCATCGGGATCCGGCTCGCTGAGGGTGAATTCCAGGCTGTCGCGGTGGTAGACGTCCTGGGCGCCGCCCAGGGGCCAGGTCTCGTCGATCGTGATGTCGCAGGTGGCAGGACCCGAGTCGTCTCCGTCTGGAGGCTCCACACAGGCCGGACCGAGGGCGAGCAGCAGCAGAAGCAGGTCATTGCGTCTCATTTCGAGACCTCGTGCAACGAGTTGGAGGACGCCTTCGAACCCACGCACAGGCGGGATAAAACGCGGTGAAAGGTTGGAAACCACGGTATCGCCGCGACCGTGGCGGGAGGGGCTGTTTCGCGGCAAGAAACATGCCTAGCGGCTCGGCCTGCCCGTGTCCACGAAGATCACCTGACCTGCGACAGAGGTTGTGGTCTTGACTCCGGGGCGGTTCCCGGTCCCCCGTCACTCCCCTCTCGGCGGCATGCCGCCTCGGTTTCCATGGTACTCGGCGAAGACCGGGCCATGTCGGCCGCCAGTCGCAGGTTGATCCACGCTGGCAGTCTCCTGTTTCATCGTGAGACATCCAGCCCAGGTCATGAAGTGGTCGAGCGGGGTGCATCCCAGGTCACGAATGCGCCCGGCACACCGTTGCCGCTCCACCGGCACGGAGTAGGCAAGAAGGTCGAGACGGCCATGGCATCAGCCGGTTCACACCAACGCCAGGAGGGCAGCATGGTGGAGCTCGCAACCTCGATCGACCCGGACGAAGCCCCGCCCGAGGAGGACTGGGACGAGCCGACCGAGCCCCAGGTGAAGGTGGTCGGACAGCGCTACGAGATCGGCTGTCCCGTCCACCGCGGCGAGTGGACCGTCACCTGGCGAGCCAGGGACCTCCTCGAGGAAGGGAAGTGCCTGGTGGCCATCGAGCAGGGGTGGTCGGGGACCGGTCCCCCACCGGACCTGCTGGCGCGGGACGCCGCGTTCTCGGCTTGCTCCAACCGCCATGGAGACCCCATCGACTCCGGGCACCTCCCGGACCGCCGCCGCTTCGTGGTCTACCCGGAGGGGGTCTTCGTCGGTGCGCCCTGCAAGGCCCTCCGAGCCGCCCGAGAGGTCACCTCCTCTCGGCTGTCCCTCAGACGTCATGGGCTCGAGCTCCTGCTCCTCGGCGGCCTGGTGCTGGCCGCCCTCGCCGGCTGGCTCGGCTGGGGCGAGGCCGAGCCCCACGCGGTCGGAGCGGCGGCCCCTCCCCAGGCCGTCCTGCCGCCGTCCGAAGCCGCCGCTCCAGTCTCCACCGTCGACGTGGAAGCCCCCCCCGAGGTGGTGGTCCCGGAGCCCCGGCTCGAGCGGGTGGCCCCTCCCCCCAAGGAGGAGGAGGTCGATGAGGAGCCGGCACCCGCCCCTGTGGGAACGGCCTCGGAGCCGCCTCGCCACGAGCGCGTGACCGCCGAGCCGCCAGAGAGCGAAGAGCGGGCCGAGGACCCCCGGCAGGTCGAGGAGCCCCTGCACACCGAGGAGCCCCCTCCCGCCGAGGCTCCCGCCGCACCCGAGGGCTACCTCCCGATCCCCGACGACTTCTGAACCGAGCGCCCAAGATGACCTCGTCACTGTCCGTGGTCCTCCTCCTGGGGGGTGCCCCGCCGCCCCCAACCCTGGACCTCACCCTCGGCTCCGCCTCCGTCGTGGCGGCGCTCACCTCGGGGGCAGCCGACGGCATGGTCCTGGTCGAGAGGCGGCTTCCGCCCGTGCTCGTCCCCGGGACCAGCACCGAGCTGCAGCTCCAGCTCGGCGAGGTCGACCTCACCCTCCACGCGGACACCGAGACCACGGACCCGGTGGCCCTGGAGCCGGGCGTCGCCGTGGCGCTGGACGTCACGGGCAGCACGTCCGGGGGGGAGGCCGCCCCCGAGGTCGCCGCGAGGACGTCCTCCTTCGACGTCCGGGCGGCCGCCCTCTCCACGGTCGGCGATGCCTCCGCCCTCGAGGGGCTGCTGGAGCCGGTGGTCGACCGGCTCGGTGAGCCCCTGCTGGGCACCCTGGCGGCCTTCTCCCTCACCCCTGGCGACGGGCTCGAGCTGACCGTCGTCGACGTCATGACCAGCGGCCCCGAGGGGGGCTACCTCGTGATCGGCGTCGAACCCTCGGTGGCGCCATGACGCGTTGTCCTCTCCCCGTGAAGGGCCTCTTCTCCTTGCTGCTCGGGGCGGCCCTCCTGTTCCCGGCGCCCGCCACCGCGGACCCCCGCGCCGACGCCCGGCGCTACTTCGTCGAAGGGCTCCAGGCGGCGGAGGCGGAGCGGTACGAGGCGGCGCTGGAGGCCTTCCAGCGCGCCTACGACATCCACCCCCATCCCTCGGTGCTCTACAACATCGGCCGCGCCCACCTCGACCTGGGGCGCACCGAGGAGGCCCTGCGCTACTTCCAGATGTTCCGCATCGCGGCCCCCGAGCAGGCGAGCCTCGTCGACCCCACGGTCGCCTCGCTGGAGGCGGAGCTGACCTGGGCGGCGGAGCAGGCGGCGGCCGAGGCGGCGGCCGAGGAGGCGGCGAAGGCGAGGGCACAGGCCGCCGTCGCCGAGCTGGACGAGGTCCAGGCGGTCTCGGAGCCCCCGGAGAGGGAGACCCTGGCCCCCGAGGAGGTGGCCGCCCTCCTCGCCGACGCCTACGAGCGCGTCATCGTCACCTCCAGCCGCCACGGCCAGTCGCCGCTGGAGTCCCCGTCGACCATCTCCGTCCTCTCGCGGCACGAGATCGCCTCCTCGGGCGCCACGAACATCCCCGACCTGCTTCGCCGGGTGGTGGGTGTGGACGTGATGGCGCTGTCCGGCGCCCAGCCCGATGTCTCGATCCGGGGCTTCAACCAGGAGATGTCCAACAAGGTCCTGGTGCTGGTCGACGGCCGCACGGTCTACCAGGACATGTGGGGGACCGTCCTCTGGAGCGCGCTTCCCATCGGCCTGGCCGACATCGAGCGCATCGAGGTGACCCGGGGGCCAGGAGCGGCGATCTACGGCGCCAACGCCGTCACCGGCGTGGTGAACATCATCACGCGGAGGCCCGGGGAGGGCATCCGGGAGATCCAGGTGGAGGCGGGGCTGCCGGGAGCGACCCGGGACACCGTGTTCGCCAGCGGGAGAGAAGGACGGCTCGCCTGGCGAGCGAGCGCTGGAGTCCAGCGGGAGGGTCGCTGGTCCCGGGAGTCCGAGGTCTCGGAGACCGAGGCCCTGCTGCTCTATGCCGACGACCAGGACCTGGCCCAGGAGGTCGTGCGGGCCAACGGGCAGCTCGACGGGACCTTCGGAGACGAAGGCCGGCTGTCGGCCTCCGCCGGGATCAGCCAGGGCGTCACCCACTTCTACCCCTGGGGGTCCCTCGGTCGCTACGCGCTCCCCTTCCGGAGCACCTATGCGCGGACGGACGCCTCCTGGAGGGGCCTGAACGCCCGGGTCTTCGTCAACCAGCTCAGCGGGGACGGGCCCTACCCGACCTTCGACGACGAGCGTGCCCTGGAGACCTCCCTGGACAGCCGGGTGGCGGATGGGGAGCTGGTGTACGACCGGTCCTTCGACACCGGGGGCCTGCACCATCGGCTGCAGGTCGGTGCCGACTACCGCTTCAAGCAGGTCGACTGGGGCTACCTGGTCGAGGACCGCATTCGCGAGCACCACCTCTCGGCCTTCATCCAGGACGAGCTGTGGTTCGGTCCCCTGCAGGTCCTGGCCGGAGCCCGCCTGGATCGACACCCCCTCGTGGCCCTGTCTCGCACCCTCTCTCCGCGCCTCGCGGCCGTCCTGCGGATCGGAGAGGCGACAGCCGTGCGGGCCTCCGCCGGATCGGCGTTCCGGACCCCCACCTACATGGAGTCCTACCTGGACTTCGAGCAGTCCACCGGGGTCGATGCCCTCTTCGTGAACACCCTAGGGGACACCGACCTGCTCCCGGAGCGCGTCTGGACCGCCGAGGTCGGACTGCACGACGAGTCCACCCCCTTCCATGCGTTCGACGCGGCTCTCTACGCGAGTCGGCTGACGGACCGCATCTCGATGACGGATCTGCAGCCGGCTGTCCACGCCTTCGACGAGGAGCAGGCCGGCTTCTCCATCGGGACCACCGGCTTCGCCAACGAGCCACGCCCCTCCAACGCCATCGGCACCGAGCTGGAGGTCCACGCCTACCCCCTGGATGGGCTCGACCTGTTCGGGAACCTGGCCTTGCAGCGCACCTGGGGTCCCAACGGGAAGGTCGACCAGTCCACCTCCGCCGCCAAGGTGAACGCGGGGGTCACCCATGCGACCTCCTACCGGTCGGACGTCTCCGCCTTCGTCCACGTGCTGTCGAGGCAGGTCTGGGAGCTTCCCGCCTTCGACGCAGACGGGTCGCTGGTCACCTACAAGGAGTCGGTCGATCCTCGGGTCATCCTCTCGGCCCGAGTCGCCACCCGACCGCTGGCCGACGAGTCCTTGGAGATCGCCTTCACGGGCTGGAACCTGCTCGCCCCGGTCCTGGGTCCCATCCAGGAGCACCCCAAGGGCCAGTGGATCGGTGTACGCGTCCACGGCACCCTCACCTACAGCTTCTGAGACGAGGATCCGGAATGACCACCACCCTGCCCCTGGTCCTGGCGGCCTGCGCCTGGCAGGCTCCCCTCGCGCCCGACGCCAGGGAGCCCGACGGGGCCCTCGCAGGTGTCGTGCTGGCGGAGGAGCCCACCGATGTCTTCCTGATGGTCTTCGCCGAGGACGACCCGCCTCCACCCGCGGGACTCGGCGCTCCCGTGGACTTCGTGGCGGTGGGAGAGGGTGACTTCGAAGACGGTGTCGAAGGGCTGCTCGCGGCGGACTTCGAGGTGCTCGGGGTGGCCTCTGGGGCCTGGTCGATCACGGCACTCGGGGACGAGGACGGCGACTTCCAGCCGCTGTTGCTGGCCACGGCCGGCGCGACCTGTGGAGACCAGGTGGGGGGGCACTTCGCGGACGGAGAGCTGGCGACCCTCGACGTCGAGTCCGGGGAGCTGGTGGACGGCATCGCTGTGGAGCTGGCCTGGAGCCTGGCCACCGAGCGCCCAGCCTTCGTCGTGGAGGAGGGCCAGCTCGTGGCGGCCAGCGGGGAGCTGCAGACCTTCGAGCTGGTGTCCACTGCGATCAACTCTCCGGTGGTGGTCCTCGACGGTCCCTGGGACGGCACGGGCGAGTGCCAGGTCGCCTTCCACCTCTCCGGGGTAGACGACGACGGCGACGGCTTCGTCGATCCGGACCCCGACGAGGAGCGGGCCCAGGCCGGGGCCTGGGACGTCTGGCCACACGTCGTGATGAGCTACACAGGCGAAGGCGACGTCGCCCTGGAGGCCGGGGAGTCCTATGTCGCGGCTCCCTGGGTGGATCTCACGGCCATCGACGACCCCGGGGTGACCGTCACCCGCGGTGGCGTGCACATCGCCGGTCCGGTGGTGCTCACGAGGCTGCCGCTGTCCTTCGCCAGCGCAGCCCTCCACGCCCTGCCGGATGGCACGACCGAGGTGGTCACCGGCGCGGAGGTGCCGGCCGGGACGTGGTCGATCACGGTGATCGAGGCGACGGGCCAGACCTGGACGGTGCCCAACGAGCTGCCGGGCTTCGGCAGCCTCGGGGGCACCTACGACCCGGTGCTCCAGGCGGTGGGGGTCACGCTCCTGTAGCGACGGGACCCGCCTGCCCGGAGACCGGCAGCGCTCGACGACGACACCCTGGTGGTCTCCACACGGGGGACTCGGGGACCCGGAGAGCTTCCGCCTCGGCTCTCGAGCGCCGACGTCCATGAGGTCGCGACAGGGTCGCGGTGGAGAGCTGGCCAGGAAGGCCTGTTCCAGCCAGACCCGGCCGAGAGCTGATCAGTACTCCGCGTACTTCACATAGAACGCCCCAGCCCCGGCCCCACCCGTCGCCTCTCCCGGCGCCCCGATGATCAGCTCCCCCCAGCCGTCGTTGTCCAGGTCGCCGATCGCGACGCCCTGGCCGAAGCTGTCGGTGCGGTTCTCGCCGGTGACCCAGGCGTCGGCCATCGAGGTGTCGTAGGTGCCCGTGAGCGGTCCCATGAAGAGATAGGCTGCTCCGCCCCCTGCGCCGCCGGTGGCATCGGCGGGTGCCCCCACGAGCAGGTCGTCGGACCCGTTGCCGTCGATGTCCCCCGCCGCGACGCCGCCGCCGACCTGCTGTGCCGTGCCGTGGCCCCGGATCACGACGTCGGCGTCGGCGGCGCTGATCTCGCCGGTGGCCCCGCTGCCGAAGACCACGTAGGCCGCACCGGTGCCGGAGTTGGTGGACGACCCGAAGGCCGCGTCCCCGTAGCCGTCACCGTCGAGGTCGCCCATGGCCAGGGCCCCGCCCAGGTAGTCGCCGGTGGCCTCGCCGCGGATGATGACGTCGGCGTCCCCCAGGTCCAGGTCACCGCTAGCCGGCCCGTAGACCATGTAGACCGAGCCCGAGTAGGGCCCTGCCGTGGAGTCGTAGATGGCGGGGGCGAGGATGTCGCCGATGCCGTCGCCGTCGTAGTCGGCCCCGGCCCGCATCACACGGCCCGTGTAGGCGTTGGCGTTCTCACCGATGAGCAGGCCGTCGTAGTCGTCGCGCAGGTCCACGGTCGTGCCCGAGGACCAGGGTCCGTAGACCAGGTAGACGTTGCCGGAGCCGGCGCCACCGCCGAGGTCCTCGTAGTAGGCGCCGACCGTGGCGTCGGCGTAGCCGTCGCCGTTGATGTCGCCGAGATCGGTGCCGTGGGCGCAGTAGGTGCCGTACTCCCCCTCGAGGATCACGTCGGCGGCCGAGAGGTCGACGTCGTCGGTGACGGGACCGAGCACGATGAAGGCGCTGTTGGAGTCGGTGTAGGGGGCACCGAAGACGATGTCCTCGTAGCCGTCGTTGTCGCTGTCAGCGAGGCCGATCGAGCGGCCGGCCCCGTAGGTGCTCCGGGCGCCTTCGATGCGGTAGCTGGCGGTGTCCAGGTCCTGGGTCCCGCTGACCGGCCCGTAGGCCACATACCCGCCGCCGTTGTACCCGTTGGCGTAGAGCGTGGCCGTGACCACGTCCTGGTTGCCGTCTCCGTCGACATCGCCGACGTCGACGAGCCGTCCGGCGTCATAGGAGACGTTGGGGCTGTAGTACTTGGCCTCGGTGTCCGTGCCCGCCTGGTAGGCCCCGTTCAGGCCGCAGAAGGCGTCCTTGCCGTCACAGTCGTTGTCGATGCCGTCGTCGCAGATCTCGTCGCCGCCGGGGAAGACCTCGGGATCGGCATCGTCGCAGTCCTCGCCTCCGTCGCAGAGATCGGACCAGTGCCCGTCCTGGTCGACGTCGAAGTCCTCGTCGATCAGCAGGTCGCAGTCCTCGTCCTCCTCGTTGCAGAGCTCCTCGGCGCCGGGGTGGACCCAGTCCTCGTTGGGCGAGCAGTCCCCGCCCTGGAGCACCCAGCCCTCCGGAGGCGCACAGGTGGACTCGTACTCGGCGGGATGGCCATAGCCGTCTCCGTCGGCGTCGCTGTACCAGGTCGAGACCTCGCCGAGGTCCGCCCGACCGTCGCAGTCGTCGTCGTCGAGGTCGCACACCTCCTCGGCGCCCGGGTTCACCGTCGGATCGCTGTCGTCGCAGTCGGTGCCATCGGCGACGAAGCCGGTGCTGTCCAGGCAGTCCTCGAAGCCGGTGGCCGGGTCTCCGTAGCCGTCCCCGTCGGCATCGGTGTACCAGGTCGCCACGGCGCCGTCGTCGGCGATGCCGTCGCAGTTGTCGTCCTCGCCGTTGCAGTCCTCTTCGGCGCCGGGATTCACAGCGGGATCGTTGTCGTCGCAGTCGTCGCCCTGATCGACATAGCCGGAGGGCGCCTCGCAGGTGGTGATGCTGGCGCTGCCGCCGCCGTAGCCGTCGCCGTCGAGGTCGAACCACCACTCGGTCTTGACCCCCTCGTCGATCTCGTCGTCGCAGTCGTTGTCCAGCCCGTCGCAGAGCTCCTCGGCCTCGGGGTGGACGTCGGGATCGACGGGAGCGCAGTCCAGGCTGTCGACCCAGCCGTCCTCGTCGGAGTCGAAGGGGCCGGTGTCCTGGAGGGAGCCGGTGCAGGCGAAGGCCAACCACAGTGCGCTGGTGCCCATGTCAGTCTCCCAGGGTGTAGGTCTCGGCCGTGACCTCCCGGGTGCCGAGCACCGCGAGGTCGCAGTCCGCCGTGCTCACCACCGCGGTGGGTGGCCCCTCCAGGGGGTCGATGGCTTCGACCCGGAGCGCACAGGCCTCGCCGATGGGGCTGTCGAAGACCACGGCGAAGTGGCGCCCGAAGTGGTGGTGGTCGGGCCGGTAGATGAGCTGGAAGTAGTCGGTGAGGTCGAAGGCGGTGCCGTCCAGGGTGCCGGAGGCCCGGGCGAAGGACCCCGGCGCGGTCTGGACCGTGTTGATGCCCAGCAAGAGCTCCAGCGTGATCTCCCCGCCGTCGAAGGTGACGGTGTGGCTCTCCGGGGTCCAGGTCGCGTCGGCGCAGGACCAGAAGGTCACCGCCGACGGCTCCCAGATCGAGCCCCCCTCGGCGTGCACCGTGATCGTCGAGCCGGTCCCGGTCGCCGGATCGGGGCCCCCGCCGTCGAGGGTCAGCGGATCCGGGTCCGCCCCCTCGACGCCGTGGAGCACCAGGTTGTGGGCCGCCGTCCAGGCCGTCCCGGCCCCATCGACCAGGGGCTGGATCCCGGCCAGGTAGGTGTAGGTGGCGCCGCTCCAGGTGTTCAGGGTGACGGTGGTGGTGCCCGCACCGTCGACGTCGGGCCCCGCGGTCTCGCCGGCCTGCAGCAGGCACATCGACAGCGCCAGGTCGTGGTCTCCGTCGCTGGCGGGCAGGGCGTAGCTGCCCGGGACCAGTCGGAGCAGCGCCTTGAGCTCCTGCTCCTGCTCCAGGGTGCGCTCCTCGTTGAAGCCGCCGCAGTAGAGCGCGTCGCCGGTGACCACCAGCGACCCCGTGCCCTCGCCGACGTGGGCACCGGCGTCAGGGCAGTGGGGCCAGAGGTCGGTGTCGGTGTCGGTGTCGGTGTCGGTGTCGGTGTCTGTCTCCGTCGCCGAGTCGTCGGTGTCGTCACCGGTGCAGCCCCAGAGGCCCAGCCACAGGATCGCCATCCACACGTGCATCAGGTCACCGGACATAGGGGCGGATCTGCTTGATGATCAGCCGCCCGTCGCTGAGCACCTTCCACTCCGTGTCCCACAGGAGATCACGGTCGGCCGGCACCTCGAGGTCCACCGGGTAGATCGCCGCGATGCCCGCCAGCACGCCACCCAGCTCCTCGAGCTCGGCATCGGTGAGCACCTCGTCGACCTCGGAGCTGGAGGAGACCCGGAGGATCTCCGTGACCGCCTCGGACTCCACGGTCAAGAGCACGGACTCCGGGAAGACCCCCGGCTCCGAGGCCACCACCTCCAGCTCCCCCTCCTGGGCGTTGACCAGGTAGCGGTCGTCGCCCTCGCTGGTGGGGTTGCCACTGAACGCCACGATGTTGGCCTGCTCGTCCTTGGAGCGGTCGTTGACCAGCACCCCCATGGCGACCTGGAGGTGGTCGATGCCGTACCAGTCCCGCTCTTCGTAGGCCCCCATGTACCAGAGGCTCGCCCACACCCCGCGGATGCCGTCGCTGACGGTGCGCTCGCTGTTCTTGTCCGGGTCGCAGTGGCTGGGACCGGCGCTGTTGCCGTCGTTCTCGTCGGCCAGGCACACGCTCTCCGACTCGTAGAGCCCGGCGCCGCTGAACTCCAGGGCGTCCTCGGCGTTCGAAGAGCTGCGGAAGCGCACCATGGTCTCGTCGGTGCCCCAGACCTCGAGGATGCGGGCCTCCAGGCTCGCGAGCAGGTCGGGGTCGACGGGCGCCCCCATCATCGCGTTGCGCAGGCTCTCCAGGCGCTCCCGGCGCAGGGCCGCGTCGGTGAGGAAGGTCTCGTCGTCATGCCAGGCGGTCAGGGTGTCGGCGAAGCTGTGCTCGGCCTCGCCGTCGCCCAGGTCCACGGTCCAGGTGTTCTCGGTGACGAAGGCGTCGTAGTAGTGGACCGGCACCAGGAAGCCGGTGAGCTGGTAGGCGCTGTCGATGCGCTGATACAGCGCCGCCAGGTTGGTGCCCTTGGAGCCATAGCGGCACACGCCGACGCTGCGATCCTCGGCGGTGTCGGTGTCCAGGCTCAAGAGCCCCGGCAGGTCGCTCACCGAGGTGTCCGGCTCACAGACCTCGACCGGGTCGGGCCGGATGCTGTCCCACCAGGCCTCGGCCTCGCCCTGGGTGGTCTCGGACACCGTGTAGTCCGTGTCGCCGCACTCGAAGCGGACGAGCCG
Organism: uncultured Enterobacterales bacterium; assembly: GCA_964501915.1. Classification (GTDB taxonomy): domain Bacteria; phylum Myxococcota_A; class UBA796; order UBA796; family CAJQPC01; genus CAYFPX01. The sequence goes on along the minus strand of CAZCVP010000120.1, from coordinate 8,385 downwards.
GTCCTCCCAGGTGGCGAGGGCCTCCAGGGGCTCCTGGACGTAGCAGTTGGGGGTGCCCCGGCTGGCGCTGAGCACGTTGAGGTGGGAGAGGTCCCCCTGCCGGGTCCCGGTGACGATGCCGCTCACCACCCGCTCCAGGTCCTGGGGGGCTTCGTCGATGACCACGATGTCCTGGTAGCCGAACTCGGCGGTCTCGCTGGCCTGGGCCAGCTCTTCGAGGGTGTAGAGCCGCAGGGTGCCGTAGGCCGCGCCGGGGTTGTAGACCTCGTAGGCCACATCGGCGACGCCGGCGATGGTGAACGGGGCGTCCCAGGTCCGGACCGCCTCCTGCTGGTTCGAGGAGCCCGGCACGAAGACCAGCTCTCCGATGTCGAAGCGCTCCGAGAGGTCCTGCCAGGCCGCAGTGACGTCGTCGAGGGTCACCGTGGAGCTGCTGTCCGCGGGGTCGTCCCAGACGGTGAAGCCGTAGTAGGGGTCGCCGCCGTCGCTGCTGAGGTAGAGGGCGACGGTGCCGGCGTAGAACTCGCGGCTGTCCGGGTAGAGGATGAGCTTGTTGTAGTCGGTGGTCGTCAGGCCGCTGAAGGTCTCCGGCCAGCCCTCGACGAGCAGGTCGTAGTGGAGCAGGTAGGTCTGCACGTTGACGAACAGTCCCGGGACCCGGGCCTCGTCGACGGCGGGCACCATGTACTTGCCGACCCGGAGCTGATCGATCGACGAGCTGGCGATGGTGACGTCGGTGAAGGTGGTCTCGTCGGGCACCTGGTGGACACAGGCGAGCACGCCGAGCCGGTCCGAGGCCTCGAGGCAGGCGGTGTCCTCGACGATCGTCGAGCCGCTGTCGGTGCCGGTGTCGTCACCGGTGCAGGCGAGGAGGAGGAGGAGCATCGAAGTGGAGGATAGGTCCGCGGGCGGGGTTTCTCCAGTGCTCTACGCCGGCGCGGGGGGTGCTGTGATGCGACCCCCAGGCCCATCAACCCAGGCTCACCGCCAGGATCGCCTCCAGGACCGTCCGCAGGGCGTCGGTCGTGCCGAGCGGCGTCAGGGGCAGGGCGCCGCCGCGGGGGCGCTCCGTCGGCCAGGTCGGCCAGAGCATCGACGGCGACTTCAGCACCGCCCGATCGACCCGACCGGGGAAGAGGATCCAGCAGGAGTCCACCAGGGGCGTGCCGTCGCCCAGACCGATGGTGTCCACGTACTTGAGCCAGACCTTCTCGAAGAGCTCCCAGGGCGCCCCTCCCCGGCCCCGGGTCGAGAGGCTGTGCTTGGCGTCGAAGACGTGCAGGGAGATGGGCCAGCCACCGCGGCGGACCTCCAGCACCAGGTCCGGGCGCCAGGGCCGGCCGGCGACGAGCTTCTGGACCGGGTCGTCGCCTCCCCAGCGATAGGCGGGCTCCCGGTGGACCCGTAGCTCCGTCTCCCCCACGGTGACCTCGACGAGCAGGTCGGTCGGCAGCTCGGCGAACCAACCCTCCTGGATCTCCAGCTCCGGGAGCAGGGGACGCTCCAGCACCTCGCCCAGCACCTGGAGGAAGGCCAGGGTGCTCCACAGCTCGTAGAGCTCGTCGGTGTTGCGAAGCGGCAGGAAGGCCGGGCGGGGTCGCAGCGGCAGGACGTCGCGGACCTCGCGCCAGGCCTCGAAGAGCGCCCAGTAGCCCCGGTGCCGCTCCAGCCGCGCGCTCCGGGCCAGGGGGGCCGGCCGCAGGCCGAAGGGAAACCCTAGCCTGCGACCGGCCCGGCCCAGGTTCAGGCGCATGGCCCGAACCCGCTCCTGGCGACGGGCGATGGCCTTGAGCCGCGGCAGGTCACGCTCCGAGAACAGCGACCCCGACGAGGTCAGGAAGGCCTCCCGCTCCGGCCGGGCGCGCAGCAGCCGCGCCTGCTCGTCGTCCAGGACCTCCTCCAGGGAGGCAGCGATCCGGTCACACTGCCGGAACAGCGCCAGGACCCCCCGGTTCTCCGGGGTCTCCAGGTCCAGCTCCTCTTCCCGCAGGGCTCCGGCGTGCAGCCCCCGGGCTCGGACTGGCGCCACAGCGGCCGGATGACGGGCGATCCAGGTCAGGGCTGCCGGGCTGCGGGAGGGGCGATCGAGGGCGACAGGCCGCCACTGGACCCGGTGCCGAGCGATGGGCTTGGCCGCCACCTGGGCCGCTGCCGCCACGAGCGGGCCCTCGATGCGCTCCAACAGCCGCAGGATCGCCTCGGCGGGACTGGTCTCGACGCTGTGGAGCCCGGCTCGACCGCCCAGGTCCCCGGCGAGGCCCGGTGCCAGCTCCTCCAGGGCGTCCAGCAGCGCGAAGAGCGCTTCGTCCGCCAGCCGGGTCGGGTGGACCCGGAGCGAGAGCACCAGCCGGGTCTCGCCGTGCTCCACCGACAGTCGCGCGGTCCCGGCAACGGCCAGCAGCCCGTCCTGGACCCGCAGGGAGAAGCGACCCTCCGCCGACGTGGCACAGGAGAATTCCACCTCGCCGAGGCGCACGTGGACCGTCGACGACGCCGGCCACCCCGTCCCCTCCACCTCCAGCTCGGCTCCCCCGCGCACGTCGGCGGGCGGACCCGGCCGCTCCCGCAGGGCGTGGGGTGCAGCCCGTCCGAGCCGGACGAGGGCCTCAGGCGTGGAAGAAGTCATAGAAGTCGCCCAGCTCCTCGCCCCGGGAGCGGATCTGCTCGCAGCGCTCGGCGGCCAGCGGCCAGTTGTGCTTACGCAGGAGCCGGGCCAGGCCGTCGAAGACCCGACGGTAGCGCTCCCCGACCCCCCGCAGGGTGGGCAGGATGCGCTGCGCCACCTGGTAGTCCTGGGCGACGGCCTCTGGCAGGAGCCGCACCGCCGCCGCCATGTAGCGCTCCATGCCTCGCAGGGCCCGGGGCGTCGGAGCCCCCGCCACGCGCTCGTCGTGCAGGTACCGGACCACCTGGAGGAGCGGTCCCAGCTCGGGAGAGCCCCCCGGGAGCTGGTCGACGAGGTCCTGCCAGGAGAGGGGCACCTCCGGCGGCTCCGCCGGGACCGGCGGGTGGAGCAGGCTGTCCACGCTGGGCGACATCCAGAGCACCGCCGCGCGGGACAGGAAGCGGGGAGAGAGCACCTGGACGGTCTCGTCGATGTTGACCGTGCCCACCAGGCGCAGGTTGCCCGCCACCGGGAAGCTCGGAGGGTAGCGCTCGGCGTTGGAGGGGGACTGGCTGGCCGCGTAGAGGCGCACCCGGGGGTGGTGGTCCTCCAGGGCCGAGAGGAGGCGCGCCAGGTAGTGCTCCGGGGGCGCCAGGTTCAGCTCCTCGAGCAGGCAGGCATAGAGTCCCCCCAGGGACCGCTCCTCGTCGTCGCGGGCCACCAGCAGGTGCTCGACGAGGCCCTCGCTGCTGGGAGACCAGCGCCCCTGCTCGGGGTGCCAGAAGCCGAACAGCGGGGCGTCGTCGTGCCAGTCCCGTCGCACGACCAGCTCCAGGTACCGGTCGGTGTCCGGACCGTGCCCCAGGCGGGTCAGCACGGCACGGATGAAGCTGGACTTGCCCACACCGGGGGGCCCGGCGAGCAGGGTCCAGGAGTTGGTCAGCAGCGTCACGAGCAGGTTGGCGACGTCCCGCTCCGGCCAGCTCCCGAGTCCGGACACCAGCGCCTGGAAGCCCTCCTCCAGCGAAGACACCTCCTGGAGGCCCGCGTCCACGGCCCGCAGAGGTCCTGCGGACTCCGGGGAGCGGTCCGGGCGGGAGGAGGGACGGCCCTGGGACAGCAGCCGGGCCAGCACCAGGGCCCGCTTGTCCTCGAGCAGGGCCTCGGTCACCTGCAGCTCCTCGGTGAGGGCCTCGAGCCGCTGCTCGATGCCCCGACGCTGCTCCTCCTCCTGTTGCCGGGCTTGCCGCAGGCGCTGCTCGACGACACTCAGCTCGGCGCTCCGGGCGGCCAGCGCCCGCTCCAGCTCCACCCGGCGCTGAGCGATCCGGGCCTCCAGGGCACGGGTCTGGCTCCCCGCCAGCCGCTCCGCCGCGCGATCGATCTGGCGCCGGCCGTCGGCCGTGCGCAGGTAGGCGTTCGCCGCGCGCTCCCGCTCGTCCACCAGGCTGCGCGAGGTCTCCAGGAACTCGGAGAGACGGCGGACACGGGCCCGCAGGATCGGCTCCGGGATGTGGCGACGGTCCTCCTCCAGGGCGCTGATGGCCCGGGCCAGGGCCGCCGGATCGAGGTCCGGCAGGTCTTCCAGGAGCTCCCCGAGCCAGGCCTCGGTGGCCGCGGCGTCCAGGGAGTCGATCGGCTCGACGTCGTCCAGCTCCAGCATGCGGTCCAGGTCCGGCGGGTGGGGCACGAGGCCGCGCCCGGAGGGGGTCCGCAGGAGCCCGAAGCGCTCCACGAAGGCGTCGGCGTCGAGCCGGGCGACGAACCCGCGCCGGTCCGCCGGCAGGGCTCGCCCCTCCACCCCCGGCCGCGCCAGGGGACCCTGGACCCGCTCCCCGCACTGGACGAAGAGCACCGGACGCAGGTCCCGCGAGCCAGGGTAGGTCGCCAGGTCGGTCTCCCGGACCTCGTCGAGCTGCTCGACCCGGGCCAGGTCGGCCCACGTTCCCTCGGGCACAGGCAAGGGCCCACCGTCGAAGCGAAGCGGCGCGGCCTCGTCGTCCAACCACCTCCCCTCGATGCGGGCCAGCAGGGCCTCCCCGGCCTGGTGACCGGCGAGCTGCTCCCGCGTCAGCTCCGGCACGCGCCCCCGCAACCGGGAGGCGTCCACGGGGATGCCCGTGTCGGCCCAGGCGAGCAGGTGGACCTCCGAGGCTCGCATCAGCCCCAGCACCCGGCCCACCTCGCAGAGTACCGGGAGCTGGTGGAGCTGCCCCGCCCCCGCGACCTCGACGAAGTGGGTCGCCGCGGCGAGCAGCCCCTCGTAGGGCAGCTCCTCGTCCGCCAGCAGGGAGATGCGGCTGGCCAGCTCCTCGAAGGCCTGGAGCTCGCTGGCCCGCAGCGGGCTCCCTGCCAGGCGCTCCCGCAGGTCGCGCAGCCCCGGCAACAGGGTGGTCTGGGCCGCGCTGCGGCTGGCGAGGATGAACTCATCCGCCGCCAGCAGCAGTCGCCGGGCCTGGGGCAGCAGGTCGTCAGCCAGCGCCTTCTGCACGGCGTCGAGGCGCTGGCGGGCGGCCTCCCGATCCGGGCCGGGCACGAGCAAGCCCTCCAGACGACGCAGCCGCTGGACGAGGTCGGCCCGGGCGGCCTCCACCCGGTCGCGCGCCAGCCGGTGGCGCTGACGCAGCTCCAGCTCCGGTGAGGGCAGCTCGTCGGACGGAAGGTCCAGCTCCTCCAGGACGGCCATCCAGGTCGCCAGCTCCTCGGAGAGCTGCCGCACGGCTTCGTCGTCGTGGGCGCCGTCGATCATGCGGCGGGCCTCCTGCTCCCACTCCTGGGCCTGGTCGATGCGCAGCTCCTGCAGCTCGCCCAGGGCGATCTGCAGGCCTTCGATGGCGTCGTGGAGCTTGAGACCCTCGGCCTGGCTGCGCAGGGTGCGGATGCTCTTGCGCAGGTTGTCGACATAGGCCTGGGCGCGGGGGGCCCAGGCGGGCTCCTCGGCGTGGGGATCCGCCCCGCAGGCCTCGCCCACCGGGGCCAGGAGCAGGACCACGAGCTCGCGGGACAGCCCCTCCTGGAGCTCCGAGAGGGCGTCGAGGACCGCTCCTGGGGCGAGCAGGGGATCCAGCTCCACGGCACGGCCCCCCAGCAGCCCGTCGACCTCGTCGAGCACCGCCGTGAGCAGTCCTGGCGCCCGGGACTGCTCCACCGCCTCCCGCCAGCCGGCCGGGAGGGCGGTGCGGCGGGGGCGAGGAGCGGCACCGGCGACCGCCCGCAAGGCCAGAGCGGTCTGCTGGAGGTGGACCACGTGCTTGTAGAGGCTGTTCCACACCTTGAGGCGCTTCTCCAGGGCGGTGAGCCCGCGCCTCTGGGAGGCGAACTCCTCCGGGTCCAGGGTCAGCAGCTCCACGTCGGGCAGCGGCCGGCCAGCCTCCTCGGCGGCGAGCAGCTCCCGCACCTGCCGCAGGACCTCGCGCTGGAGCTCGGGCCCGGGGGCCTTGTTCATCTTCGGAGGGAGGTCCACGGCGGTCTGGAGCTGAGCCCGCAGCGCGGCACGGCGGATGGGCCGTCGCAGGACGGGCACCAGCCCCGCCCCCAGGTCGGAGAGCAGATCCTGGAGGGCGGCACCCAGGCGCTCGTCGGCCACGTGATCGGAGACGTTCCAGGCCAGGCCAGCGGGTCCTTCGTGGCCCAGCGCGACCAGCCACCAGTCCAGGATGGCCTGCACCTCGCGCCACTCGGGCTGGCGGCCCAGGGGGACGAGGAAGTCCTGGAACCACCTGAGGCAGAGCCTCGCCTGCGCCGTGGCGCCGCGCGGAGCGACGCGCCGTGCCGAGCCAGCCAGCAGGCTCAGCCAGGCGTGGGCCTTGTCGGGGGGCGCACCGCCCGGTGCGTGGAGGCAGGAGAAGTCCAGCGCAGGGACGGGCATCGGTGATCCCGGGAGGAGGAGACGTCGAAGGTAGCCGACCGCTGCCTCGTCGTGGCGAAGGTCTCACCTCCCCGGCCGCGCATCCGATCCCTGGGATGCAGCCCCTTGGGAGGCCCCTTGGACGAGATCCGCCGGACCGAATTGGACCCCCACGCCATCGCCGAGCACCTGCATCAAGCCGCCGAGACACGACGGGGAGCAGCCCTGTCCGGCCCGGCCGGCTGGCGAGGGGTCGGGGCCTTGGAGGGCCTCGAGGACGGCGAGATCCTCGCCATCCGCCCCGAGGTGTCCGGGGCGACCGCCCCACCGGAGGGCACCCATGTCCGTGTGGACGTCCGGACCCACCGCCTCCAGCTCTCCTTCTACGCCTCGACGCGGGGGACGGACGAGGCCGGTCGCTGGGTGGTGGACATGCCGAGCATCCTCGAGGTGAGGGCCGGGACCGCAGCGCCGCAGGTCGGGACCGAGCGACACTCGGTGCGCCTGGAGCTGGACGGCCTGGGTCTCCGGCCCGTGCTCGATCTGGCGGTCTTCGGACTCTCGTTCCGCATCGCCGCCGCACAGGCCCAGGACCTCGGGGACGGCGTGCACGCCGGTCGACTCCACGTGCCCGGCTGCGCTCCTCGCGACGTGGTCCTGCGGGTCCTCCGCGTCTGTCGCGACCCCGGCGGCCCGCTGGTGCGCGTGGCCCGAGCTCGCTTCGTCGCCCAGAACGAGGAGCTGATGGCCTGGTATGCGGAGCGGAGTGCGGCGCAGCGTAGCGTCGCGGCCTGATCACCCGCCCGGCGACCTGGGAGGTTCCGGGTTGATCACGTGGAACTCGACCCGGCGGTTCTGGGCCTTGCCGTCCGGCGTGCTGTTGGGGGCGATGGGTCTCGACTCGCCGTAGCCCACCCACTCGATGCGATGCGGGGAGATGCCGGCGTTGATCAGGTACTGCCCGACCGCCATGGCTCTCCGCTGGGACAGCTCGCGGTTGTACTCGTCGGAGCCGTCGGAGTCGGTGTGGCCCTCGATGCGCAGGCGGATGCCGGGGTACTCCGAGAGCACCGCCGCGGCCCGATCCAGGATCGTGAAGCTCTCCGCCTTGATGCGATGGCTGTCGACCTCGAAGTAGATGCCCTGGATGATGCCGGTGAACTGCTTGACCTCCGGGGGCAGCTCGTCGGGGCAGCCGTCCTGGTCCTGGTAGCCGTTGTAGGTCTCGGCCACGTCGGGGCAGTCGTCGATCAGGTCGGCGATCCCGTCCCCGTCGTTGTCGGGGTCGGGGCAGCCGTCGTCGTCCTGGAAGCCGTCGAGGTCCTCGGGGTCGAGGGGGCAGCGGTCGTCGAGGTGCCCCCCCCCCAAGCAGTAATTTTAAAGCAAGGGGGCCCCG
>CAZCVP010000120.1:0-527 GCA_964501915.1 uncultured Enterobacterales bacterium | reverse complement strand
GGTCGAGGTCCGCGACGCCGTCGCGGTCGTTGTCCGGCTCGGGGCAGCCGTCTCCGTCCTCGAAGCCGTCCCGATCCTCCGCCTCGTCGGGGCACTCGTCGCGGAGGTCGATCAGCCCGTCGGAGTCGTTGTCCTCGTCGGGACAGCCGTCGTCGTCCTGGTGGTTGTCGTGGTCCTCGGGGCGCGCGGGGCAGGCGTCCTCGAGGTCGTCGATGCCGTCGGCGTCGTTGTCGTTCTCGGGGCAGCCGTCGATGTCGCCGAAGCCGTCCTGGTCCTCGGCGGCGTTGGGGCACTGGTCGTCGCGATCGGCCAGGCCGTCGCCGTCGTTGTCCTCCTCGGGGCAGCCGTCCTGGTCCTGCCACTCGTCGAAGTCCTCGGCCACGTTGGGGCAGGCGTCCCGCAGGTCGGGCACGCGATCGCGGTCGTTGTCCTCGTCGGGGCAGCCGTCGTCGTCCTCGAAGCCGTCGAGGTCCTCGGCCATCCGGGGGCAGCGATCGTCGAGATCCAGCAGCCCGTCGCCGTCGTCG
>CAZCVP010000119.1:0-24914 GCA_964501915.1 uncultured Enterobacterales bacterium | reverse complement strand
GCGGCCTGCTCCCGGTCCGGCTCCCTCTCGGGGGCGGGCGGCGGCTACTACTGCGACGACGCCGACGCCACCACCCACCCCGGGGCCGAGGAGCAGTGCGACGGCATCGACCACGACTGCGACGGCGACCCGGCGAGCGTCGACGACGACCGCGACGGCTACGGCTCCCTGGAGTGCGGCGCCACGGACGCCGAGCAGCCCGCCCCGCCCGTGACGCCCGGGCTGATCGCCGTCTGCGCCGACGGCCTCGACAACGACTGCGACGGCACGACGGACCGCCAGGACCAGGACGGCGACGGCCAGACACCGGAGGAGTGCGGCGGCAAGGACTGCGACGACACCGAGCCGACGGTGCACGGCGCGATGGAGGAGATCTGCGGCGACGGGCTGGACAACGACTGCAACGGCACCGCGGAGGACGCCAACGTCGACCACGACCACGGGCTGGACGAGGCCTGCGGCGGCGACGACTGCGACGACACCGACAACCAGGTCCAGCCCACCCTGCACGACCTCTGCGACGGCGTGGATCGCAACTGCGACGGCGACGACATCGGCGACCGGGACGGCGACGGCCAGACCTGCGCCACCGACTGCAACGACAGCCTCGCGTCGGTCGGACAGGGCTTCACCGACATCTGCGACGGCATCGACAACGACTGCGACGGCTTCACCGACGAGGGCACCTCGGGCTGCCTCCAGTCGCTGCCGGGCTCGATGGACCTCGACGACCAGGCCTATGGCTGGGCGGTGGACGGCCTGCGCTGGTTCGGCAAGGACGGAGGCATCGTCTTCGAAGGCACGGGCTCAGGCCAGTGGCAGATCCTGGACTACAACCTCTTCCTCCAGCCGCCCTGGGAGTTCTCGGCCGACATCATCGTCACCGGCGGCAGCTTCGCCAGCGAGGTCGGGCTCTACGTCTCCCGCTACGGCCAGGACGAAGACGGCTGGGCCGTGGCCTTCTTCGACGGCCAGAACAAGCCCCGCATGCACATGGGCCGCATCCGCTCGGGGGTCTTCGACAACGTCTCGGGAGACGTGGTCACACCGGCGCTGTTCCCCGGCTACGACCTGCCGAACCGCCTCGAGCTGGTCCACGACGGCAGCAAGGTCACCGCCTGGCTCAACGGCAACAAGTTCAAGCAGCTCGACAGCGTGGCCGGCATCGAGGACGGCTACCCCTGCCTGGTGGTCTTCGACGAGGTCAGCGACGGCGTCCAGGTGCGCTTCGACAACATCACCGTGGCGAACTGATCACTCAGCCGCTGGTGATCGCCCACCAGGGCCGCAGGACATGTCCTCGCCTCGAATGCTGCTCGTCCCCGCCGTAGACCAGCATCGTCCCGGTCTCCGGAGCGAGTCCCCGGTAGTAGTCCAGCCCCCGGAGAGCCCCTCGGGAGACCCCGACAGCCGACTTCGCCTCCACGGCCAGCCGGCGGTGCCCGAGATCGACGACGACATCCACCTCGTGGCCCTGACGGTCCCGCCAGAACCACAGGGGCGGGGGCTCGCCGTGGTGCAGGAAGAGCTTCCTCAGCTCGCACACCACCAGGTTCTCGAACACCGCACCCCGCAGAGGGTGGACCTGGAGGTGCTCGACTCGTCGGATGCCCAGCAGGTTGCAGAGCAGGCCGGTGTCGACGAAGTACAGCTTGGGGGTCTTGACGAGGCGCTTGTTGAGGTTCCGGTGGTGCGGCTGCAGGACATCGACCACATAGGACGCCCGCAGCACCGAGACCCATTGCTTGGCGGTGGGCTGGCTGACGCCTGCGTCGCTGGCCAGGCTGCTGTAGTTGAGGAGCTGTCCGGTGCGACCGGCGCACAGCCTCAGGAAGCGGGTGAAAGCGTCCAGGTCCCCCACCGCGCGCAGGGTGCGCAGGTCGCGCTCCACATAGGTGCGCAGATAGCCGTCCAGCCAGACCTCGGGAGGCAGGCCCCTGTCGTGGATGCGTGGGAAGGTCCCCGAGAACAGCAGGCCGTCGAGATCGAGCTCGGGCGCCCCCTGGTCCCGCTGTCCCACCGCATCCACCGCGTCTGGGCCGCGGGCAGGCCGTCCCAGCAGCTCGGCGATGGACAGAGGCAGGAGCTCCAGCACCGCGACCCGGCCCGCGAGCGTCTGGCTCACCCGCGCGTCGAGGAGGAAGTGCTGAGAACCGGTCAGGATCAGGGGTCCCCCGCGACCCTCGTCCAGCCAGACCTGGATCGCACTGAACAGGTCGGGGGTCCTCTGCACCTCGTCCAGGATCGCACCCGTCGGGCCCTCCAGGCGCGACAGGAACCCACGAGGGTCCTCGATCGCCTCGTCCCGCCGCTGGAGGTCCTCCAGGTTGACGTAGGTGAACTCCGGGAAGCAGCGGCGGGCCAGCGTGGTCTTTCCCGACTGACGCGGCCCTGTCAGGAAGACGGCCGGGAACAGGCCCGCCAGCGCGGTCAGTCGACCCTGGAGGGTTCGAGGCAGCATGGGTCCGGCTGATCCAAGGTTGAACTTTGAATCAGCCTACACGCCGCAGACCCCGAGCGCCACTGCCGGTCTCCGCTCAAAAAAAGGGAAGGGCCGGGGCTCCTCGACGCCGAATGTGGGGGGGGGGGACGCACTCAGCGTGTCGTGAGGAGGCCCCGGCCACAAGGCGGAACTCAGCCACCAGACACACGGACAGTAGCCCCGGCCATGGGGTGCGTCAACTGAGGCGCGTCATCATCCCTGATCCAGGATCACGCGAAGAGCCCCTCCGCCGCGCAGGGGAATCCCCGGTAGCCGAGACGTCTGCGCGAGGGCCCCACGCGATCAGTACTCGCAAGGCTCCCGGCCGGACTCCTCGTACTTCTGGGCCTCGAGATCGTCGTAGCCCCAGCGGTCCTTGCGGATGTCGTCGACCTCGAAGCTCCCCCGGATCATCATGCCGGACGCTGACTCGAAGCCCGTCAGGTAGATCTGGTAGTCGCCGCTGACGCTTCCGCCCACCTCGACGTTGGGACGGTTGCCGTCGGTGTTCTTCAGCCTGACGTAGCTGTGGTGCAGCTCGACCCAGTTGTCGAGGCCGGCGCCATCGACGTCGACCGGCCGCCAGGAGTTGTCCTCGACCTTGAACTCGAAGCCACACACGCCGGGCTCGGAGTCGGTGGGGGCTGTTCCACCGTGCAGGGCGTGGTCGGCCTTGCCGTAGATGCAGGGCTCGTCGTCGTAGACGTCGGCGGCGGCCGCGATCTCCTCACCGTAGGCGGCCAGGCCCTCGTAGTCCGGGTTGTCGTAGGGCATGCCGTAGAAGTAGAAGTCCTGCGGCTCGACCCGGAATTCCTCGGAGGCGAACTTGGAGATCGCGTAGCCGGAGCGCCACTCACCGGGCAGGGTCCAGTACTCCTGGCTGTCATAGGGGCTGGTCTGGTAGGACCCGGCGTTGAGGTACCAGATGGTGTGGTCCTCTTCGTCGGCGGACCAGTTGTCCAGCACCGAGTGGCTGCCCAGGTAGAAGGGCACGGGCTCGCCGGTCTCGTCGGGCTCCTCGGCGTTGTCGAACGCGTGGTCGCAGTCCGTGTCGAGGTAGTCGATGAGGTCGTCGTTGTCGTTGTCGACGCCGTCGTTGCAGGCGGACACACCGTAGTGGGAGTTGTTGTCCTCGTAGGGCGTGGCCGAGAAGCAGTCCGGGTCGTTGGCGTCGGTCCAGCCGTCGTCGTCGTTGTCCTCGCCGTCGCTGCACTCGTTGAACTCCTCCTCGAAGGGGTCCACGGTGGAGTCGCAGCCGTCGTCCTCGGCGTCGATGAGGCCGTCGCCGTCGTTGTCGAAGTTGTCCTGGCAGAAGCCGACGCCGAAGCCGCGCTCGTAGCCGACGGTGTCGTCGGCGCAGTCGCCGTCGAGCTCATCGAGCCAGCCGTCGCCGTCGTTGTCGATGCCGTCGACGCAGGTGTCGTAGATCAGCTCGTGGGTGCCCGTGGCGGCGAAGCAGGACTCGTCCTCCGCATCGACCAGGCCGTCGCCGTCGTTGTCGGCGCCGTCGTTGCACTCGGTCTCGGCGAGCACGCCGGCCTCGCCGTAGCCGAAGAGGCAGTCGGGATCCTCGAAGTCGTACCAGCCATCACCGTCGTCGTCGCCGCTGGTCCAGACCAGGTCGCCGTCCTCGTTCTCGACCTGGGTGCCGTTGGCGCAGGTGGCGAGGGAGCCGGAGGGGGACTCGGTCCACATCTCGGCCACGCCGCAGTGGGCGTCGCGGTCGCCGGCGATCGGGACCCACTCCATCACGGTGCCCGGGATGCCGGTGTCGCCCGTGACGTCGACCTGCTCGTAGCCGATCCGCACGCCGCCATCGGTGCCGCCGTCGCCGTCGTTGTCCTGGGCGTCGTTGCAGCTAAAGGCGCTGAAGCCGACCTCGGCGAGCCCGAAGACGCAGTCCGGATCCTCGTCGTCGATCCAGCCGTCACCGTCGTCGTCCAGGCCGTTGCTGCAGGAGCTGGAGGGGATGGAGCTCTCCAGGTTGTCGAAGCCGGTGCGGCAGTCGCGGTCCTCGGCGTCGCACTCCTGGTCCTCGTCGACGTCGCCGTCGCCGTCGTTGTCCACGAGATCGCAGAGGTCGCAGTCCTCGTCGGTGCCGACATCCTCGTCGACCTCGCCGTCGCAGTCGTCGTCGAAGCCGTTGCAGACGTCCTCGACGGTCTCCGGATCCTCGGGGCACTCGTAGTCGAGGTCGGCGGGTGCGCTGACCTCGCCGTCGTTGCAGGCGGTCAGGCCGAAGTACGCGTTGTCCTCGTCGATGCCGTAGATGCAGTCCGGATCCTCGAGGTCGGCCCAGCCATCGCCGTCGTTGTCCTCGCCGTCGTCGCAGGCGACGACCCAGTAGGGGTCCTCGGCGCCGGCGGTGTCCCCGGTGTCGGTGTCCTCGGGGACCACCTCGATCTCGACCATGTCCTCTTCGTTGGCGTCGAAGGCGATCAGGCAGCCGGGGTCCTCGGCGTCCTGGAGGCCGTCGCCGTCGTTGTCTTCGCCGTCGTTGCAGGCGGCGGTGGTGATGCCGACCTCCTCGCCGTAGAGGTCGCAGTCGACGTCGTCGCCGTCGATCCAGCCGTCACCGTCGTTGTCGTGGTCGTCCTCGCACGGGTCCTGGTTCGTCGGGCCGGACTCGCTGTTGTCCAGCGCATCCGAGCAGCCCTCGTCACCCTGCTTGTTGGCGTGCCCGCCGTCGGCCAGGCCGTCGCCGTCGTCGTCGACCAGGTTGGTGCAGGCGTAGAGGTCGTTGAGGCGACCGTCCTCGTCGTAGCCGTCCTCGGCGCAGTCGGGATCCTCGGTGTCGATCCAGCCGTCGTCGTCGTTGTCGACGTTGTCCCGGCAGGTCTCGGTGCGCTGGGCCTCGGCGTCGTCCCAGGCGTTGTCGCAGCCCTCGTCGTCCCCGTCGATGACGCCGTCGCCGTCGTCGTCGATGCCGTTGTTGCAGGCGTTGCCGGCAAAACCGATCTCCCAGCTCGTGGAGAGGCAGTCCGGGTCGTCGTAGTCGGCCCAGCCGTCCCCGTCGGAGTCCTGGGGGTTCTCCGGGTCATCGATGGTGTAGCAGGTCTGACCCTCCTGGACGCAGATCGAAGGCTCGAAGGTCGGGTCGATCACGAAGGCGAAGCGGAAGTCCTCCTTGCCGAGATCGTGGTGGATCGTGATCTGGAAGTCGCCCTCGTTGGTGAGCAGGGCCTCGGCGCGCCAGGCCTCCAGCCCGCCCTGGGTGACCTCGAAGGGCTCCTCGGCCAGCCACCAGTAGTACTCCGGCGCGAAATTGGTGTCTTCGCCCCCGGAGAAGCCCTCGGGGCAGCCAGGGTAGGTCCCGTCGTCGTCGGCCTCGGCGTTGGCACCGCAGTCCAGGAGCTCCAGCTCCGAGCGGGCCACGCCACCATCGGCCAGCGTGGCCGATGACCCCTCAGCGAGCCAGGCGATGTAGCTGGCGTCGGTGAGGACGACGTCGTGAGGGTTGCAGGCGACGAGCAGCGCGAGGAGAGGAGTCATCTGGGCGCACCTCAGCCTGGACCGGGGGTTCGGACCAGGAAGGCGGACATATAAAGGGATCGGCCGGGAGGGGTCAACCAGGGGGCCGTCAAACGGATGTCCTGGAATCCCGTCAGGCGCCCCCGCCGTAGGTGGCCGCGAGGCCTTCGAGGTAGGTGGGGTGCGCCCACACGAAGCCCACGTCGCGCTCCAGCTTGTCGGTCTTGAGGCGCACCGAGTTGGTGAACAACCGCCAGTTGTCCGGCGTGAACCTTGGCTTTCGATTCGTCCTCGCCTGGAGGTCCTCGTTCTTCGCCGCCACGAAGAGCTGCACATAGGAGGGCACCCAGGTGCTCCAGAAGCGCATCGGCTTGCCACCGACGAGGCGATGGACCTCGTCGTAGAACTCTCGGGTCGTCGGCGTGGAGCGATCGGAGACGTGGTAGATCCCGCCCGCCTCGCCGGCCTCCGCCAGCCGCCGCAGGGCGGCCACGCAGTCGTCCACGTGCACCACGGGGATGTGGTTGCGGCCCTCGCCCGGCAGCCACCCGACCCCCCGGACCATGCGCTCCGCCATCGAGAAAGTGAACCCCTCGCCATAGACCGCCGCGATCCGGGCCACCACGGCGCGGAAGTCGAGCCGGGAGCCCGCCTCCAGCACCGCGTCCTCCGCCGCGACCTTGGCCTTGCCGTAGCGGGTGTTGGGGGAGGTGCGGAAGTCCTCTTCGACCCAGAGGCTGGACCGATCCCCGTAGACCGCACAGGTGGAGGCGAGCACCAGGGCCTCGAGCCCACCCGCTCCCTCGGCCTCGATCGCCCGCAGGAGGTTCTGGGTGCCCTCCTCGTTGATCCGCTCGGGGGTCTGGTCTCCCCGGCCTCGCACACCGCCGGCCAGGTGGTACACGAGCCGTGCCCCCCTCACGCCCTCCCGCAGGGCGGCCTCGTCGTGGAGGTCTCCCCGGACGGCCTGCGCCCCCAGCGCCTCGACCTGCTGGACACCAGCGGGCGAACGAGCCAGGCCGACCACGACCTGTCCGGCCGCGACGAGGGCTTCCACGAGACGCCGGCCGATGCGACCGTTGGCGCCGGTCACGAAGATCTTCTCTGTGGCCATGGGGCCTCCCGGGGCTGCGTCTACCCCCTGGAGGCGGGCGCCGCTACTCCCCCGTGGAGTCCGTGCCGGTGTCGGTCTCGGTGTCGGTCTCGGTGTCGGCACCGGAGCGCGGGCCGTGCAGCAGGGTGCCGTCGGCGCCGGGGAAGAGGACCTCGGGGATCCCGTCGGCGTCGATGTCCTGGACCCAGGCCCGCCCCTCGACCTCCCGCCGGGTGTGGAACCAGGTGATGGGAGCCCGGGAGCCCCCAGCGCGCTGGATCACGCCCAGGCTGTCGGTGTCCGCATCGGTGAGCAGCAGGTCCAGGACCCCGTCGAGGTCCACGTCGGCCAGGCCGGCCACACCCGACCCGTCCAGCGCGATCTCGCTGCTGTCGTCGAGCAGCTTCGGGGCATCGCCGCCGACGAGGATCTCGTCCTCGGGATCGTCGTCGATGTTCGCGACCGCGAGGCTGCAGCCCGCGGTGGCGCAGGTCTGCACCGCCAGGCCCGTGCCATCCGGATCCGCGACGGCGAGGTCGTAGACCTCCTCCCCCACGCTGTAGGTGCTCACCAGGGTGAAGGCGGCGTCGTACTGGGTGACATCGCCGGCCTGGGTGGCGACCGCCACCGAGCTGCCGTCGAGCAGGGCGCCGCAGTCGACCAGCACGCCCTCGACGGCCAGGTCCGACTCCAGGGTCATGGCTCCGGCGGTGTCGCGCAGCAGCCGGTAGAGGTGACTGCCGCCGTCGTCGACGAGCACGTAGACCACGTCGTCGCAGATCGCCAGATCGAGGCCCGTGGCCTTGACCGTGGTGTTGGCGTCGTCGATCGGGACCTGGCCGTCGTCGTAGGACCGGAGCGTGGTGCCACCGGTGGTGTCGTCCAGGTCCACCTCGAAGGCCTGGGCCACGACCTTGCCGGAGACCTCGCGGATCGCCACGATGTCCGCCCGTCCGTCCTCGTCCCAGTCGTAGACCAGGAAGGGACCGATCAGGGAGACACCGAAGCTGGCGAAGTCACCCTCGTCGACGCGCCAGCCGGAGGCCTCGTGGCCGCCCTCATAGACCCAGAGGCGCTCGGCCGAGATGGCGACGTCCCCGTCTCCATCGGTGTCGAAGTCGCCGACCGCCAGGGCGCCGCGCCAGGGCAGGTTGGCCAGGCCACGGTTCTTGAAGGTCCCGTCGTCCGAGTCGCCCGTGACGGTGCGGAGCTGGCTGGCGTCGCCGTCCTCGATCAGCAGCGCGAGGTCGTCGACCCCGTCGCCGGTGATGTCGTAGATGTCGGCGACGAAGTCCGGAAAGGTCAGGGAGTAGCGGATGGCGGCGTCGTCGATGGTGTAGAAGGCCAGCTCGCGGTCCGAGCCGAGCCCCTTCGACGGCCCCGCTGCGATCAGCTCGGGGTTGCGATCGCCG
The DNA here is from genome assembly GCA_964501915.1 of uncultured Enterobacterales bacterium. Taxonomy (GTDB): domain Bacteria; phylum Myxococcota_A; class UBA796; order UBA796; family CAJQPC01; genus CAYFPX01. Next base: position 16,456 of record CAZCVP010000119.1, on the reverse strand, counting down.
TCGAGGTCGCTGCTCGGCAGCAGCTCGGAGCCGCTCTCGAGCAGCCAGGTCAGGTCGGGGTCGACGCGGCTCCAGGCCCGCTCGGCTTCGGTGTAGTCCGGGTTGTAGCCGTAGCGGTAGGGCCCCTCCGCCGTGAGCACCACCAGCTCCGAGAGCCCCGAGCCCAGGAAGTCGCCCAGGGTGACATCGGTGACCTCCAGCTCGCGCTCCAGCGGCGGGAGGGCCTCCCAGGAGCCGAAGCCGTCCTGGAGGAGGACCTGGGCTCCCTGGAGCCCTCCGCTGTTGTCCGCGAAGCCCACCGCGAGGTCGGGCAGGGAGTTGTCGTCGAAGCGTCCCACGTCGACGCCTCGGAGCCGAGCGCCCGGCGTGGTGAAGCCTCCCGACCAGGCATAGCCGTCGACGCCGCGTCCGCGGAGCATCACCACCCGGGTCTGCGTCCACACGACCAGGTCCGGGTAGCCGTCGAGATCCAGGTCGGTGGAGTCCAGGCCGAGGATGATGTCCGGCAGCTCGAGCACCAGGAGCGGCGGCGCCGGGCGATCGGTGCGCTGCCAGTAGACCCGATCCTCCACGACATAGGCCACGCCATCGCCCCCCCGGGCGGCGAACGACCCCCACCCGGCTACACCAAAGGCCCGCTGGAGCCCCAGGTCCTGCAGGTCACCGCCGGTGATCCAGCTCGTGTCCTCGTCGCCGATCTTGGCGTTGTCGGCGGAGGAGACGGCGATGACCTTCACGCCCTGGGAGACCTCGCTCGACACCGTCACCGAGGCGAACCCCAGGGCATCGGGGGTGACCAGGGCGGTGCTGGTGGAGAGAGAGTCGCCCACCAGCGAGAGCTCGAACTCCCTGCCCGGCACCGCGGCGCCGTACTTGTTGACCAGTCGGACCGGGATCTCGACCTCCCCGGCCCCCACGGCGCTGCCGACGTCGATCCGATCCGGTGTCGAGGCGTCCACCGCCTCGGTCGCGGCCTGGAACTCGACCGGCTCGTCGCAGCCGGTGGGCAGCAACAGTCCCCAGATCAGGCTGAATGCCATGGTGTGAGCTCCTCGCCGGGGCGGAGCTTACTCCGGCACGGTCCAACCGGAGCCGTAGACGATCCGGTTCCCGGGCACGTGGACCACCTCGGTGGACCCGTCACCGTCCACCCGCAGCAACCCCTCCTCGGCCGAGATCAGCAGGAGTTGATGGCTGCCCGTGTCGTAGTCGCAACCCACGACGTCGAAGAGCGGGACTTCGGGGAGGATCTCCGGTTCCTTGTTCCCGGACGACAGGGTCTCGGCGCGTGTGGCGGCGCCGGCGCGACTGCACACCCAGAGGTCCTCGTCCTGGTCCGTGAAGGCGTAGCGGGACCGATCGCTGGAGCTGTCGATGTCCTCGAGGGCGGTCTGGACATCGGAGCCGTCGGCGCTCAGGACCAGGACGTCGGGCGAGCCGTCATCCAGATCGACCACGTAGAGGGTCTCGGCGGGCCCGTGGGCCAGGGCGGAGACCTCGACGACGTCGGTGGGCTCGAGCAGCCAGCCCAGGGTGCTGTCCGGCTCGATGCGTGCGACCCCGCTCCGGAGGAAGCCGAGGAAGGCGGTGCCATCCAGCAGCAGCACGTCGACGACCTGGTCCGGCAGGGGGATCGGAGGAAGGTCTCCCGGCGCCTCCGGCGCGAGCCTCAGCAGCTCGGTGCCCGAAGGTACATAGGCCAGGCCGGCCACGTGGTCGTAGGCGAGCGCCCCGGTGACGCGGGGGACGTCCTCGCGGGCGAGGTGGATCTCGCCTTCGGCGTCCATGGCCGCGACGAAGCCGTCGGCTTCGCCCCAGATGATGCCGTGGGTGGGAGGGCCGATGTCGGTGTCGGTGTCCGTGTCGGTGTCGGTGTCCGTGTCGGTGTCGGTGTCCGTGTCCGTGTCGGTCTCGCCGGTGCAGAGGGAGTTGTCGGGACACCCCTGGAGGTCCACGGCGGAGAACAGCTCACAGCCGGCCAGCATCAGCGTCAAGAGCGGAATGACGGACCCTCCTCTCAGCTTCCCCGGAGACTATCCTCAGCGGCCACAAGTTGCAGGCACGAGCGCCTTCGGACCATGCCGAGGGGCAGCAACAACAGGGCCATGCCGCCGCCGCCACAGCCCCGCGTCGACACCGGGTCGGGCAGCCTGAGCTTGCCCGCTCCCAGCTCGTTGTCCGGGGCTTCCCAGGTGGCGTCGTCGGAGAGGGCCCAGGCCTGGGCTCTGCGACCCACCTCCACGGGGCTCAGGTCCGGATAGCGGCTGGCGATCAGGGCCAGGGCGCCGACCGCCGCCGGGGCGGCGGCCGAGGTGCCGTAGAAACCGGTCGGACCGTAGACCGCCGTGGTGATCCCGTCCGGCGCCACCAGCTCCGGCTTGGGTGTGCCCCCGAGGCTCGGGCCCTGGGACGAGAAGGTCTCGACCCGGTTCTCCAGGTAGCCGACGGCGCGGACCGCACCCACGGCGAAGGCCAGCGGGTGGGCGCCCGGGTCGACGACGGTGCGGGTGGGATCTCCGTCGACCACATCGCCCCCGCGGGCGTAGAGATCGAAGGGGACAACAGGGTCCCCCGCCGCACGGCGCACGGCGATGCCGTAGAGCCCGCGCTCCTTCACGTCGACCCCGACCTTCTCCACCGGTGAGCACCGATCGGCGTCCGGGTCCTGGGTGCGCTCGCTGCGGCCCAGCAGATCACCCTCCTCGTCGTAGACGTAGAGGTCCAGGTCGGTGTCCCCGCAGCGCGTGAACTGGTCCCAAGTCAGCGAGGCCTTGCGGCGCCCCTTGTCCCACTGGACCCAGAGCAGCTCGCCGGACGGGAAGTCGTGGAGGTCGTCGCCGTCCCGATCCTGGAAGTCGCCGGTGTAGTGCTCCGTGGCGTAGTTCCCCGACGAGGTGACCAGGAGCACGCCCCCGGCGGCGAGGTCCTCCACGACCCGTGAGACCGGCCCGGTGCCGTCGTAGAAGCTGTTGTTGAAGAAGGACAGGGACAGGGAGACGAAGTCGATCCGCTCCCGCACGGCCCAGGCCGCCGCGTTCTCGAAGGTGGTCAGGCCGTTGGCCCGCACCAGGTGGATCTCGGCGTCGGGGGCGATGTCGCGGATGGTCTCGGCACAGGCGATCCCGTGGACGTTGACCTCGTAGTCGAAGCGGGGCCGGAGGTCGTCCAGCGGGGGGGTGCAGCGCTCGTGGGCGTGGCAGTCGTGGGTCTCCACGTCCCCCAGCTCGTCGAGCCAGCTCGACAGGGGGTACCAGCCCAGGTCGAACACGGCGATCTTCACGCCCTGCCCCGTCCACCCGGCGTCGTGCCAGGGCTGCACGTCCAGGGCGTCCAGAGCCTCCCAGGCCACGTAGTCCCCGAAGCCCTCGTCGAGCTCCGGCAGCGGAGCGTCCCGCCAGGGGGTGCCGTCCTCCGGCGGCGCCGGCAGCAGGGAGCCCCGCCGCGAGGTCGTCAGGGCGTCCGGGTGATCGGGGATCTCCACCCGCACCAGCTCGGTGTAGGGGATCAGGTCCTGCGCAAGGGCGACCGAGGCCAGCAACCACACTCAGGCAGAGTAGCAGCCGGCGAGACGCCGCCGGATCCGGTTAGTGTCCGCGCCCCTCGAACCCGCCCGTGGAGGCCGTCCTTGTCCGTCGACACCGCGACCGCGATCCGCACCGCCGAGACCTTCGGTGCCCACAACTACCACCCCCTGCCGATCGTCATCGCGCGGGCCGAAGGCGTGTGGGTCTACGACCCCGAGGGCAACCGCTACATGGACATGCTGTCCGCCTACAGCGCCCTGAACCACGGCCACGGCCACCCGGCGATCCTCGCGGCCCTGATCGAGCAGGCCTGCAAGGTCACCCTCACCTCGCGGGCCTTCCACAACGACCGCCTCGGGCCGTTCCTGAAGAAGGTCTGCGAGCTGACCGGCTTCGAAGCCGCCCTGCCGATGAACACCGGCGCCGAGGCGGTCGAGACCGCCATCAAGGCCGCCCGGAAGTGGGGCTACAAGGTCAAGGGCGTGCCCGACGGCCGGGCCGAGATCATCGTCGCCGCCGACAACTTCCACGGTCGCACGACCACCATCGTGGGCTTCTCCACCGAGGACCAGTACCGGGACGGCTTCGGCCCCTTCACCCCCGGCTTCGTGGTGGTGCCCTTCGGCGACGCCGAGGCCCTGGCCACGGCCTTCAACGAGCACACGGTGGCCTTCCTGGTGGAGCCGATCCAGGGCGAGGCGGGCATCAACGTGCCGCCGGCCGGCTACCTGGCCCGGGCCCGGGAGCTCTGCGACGAGCACCGTGCCCTGCTCATCGCCGACGAGATCCAGACCGGCTTCGGTCGCACGGGGAAGATGTTCGCCCACCACTGGGAGGGCGTGAAGCTCGACGGCATGACCCTGGGCAAGGCGCTGGGCGGTGGCGTCTTCCCGGTCAGTGCCTTCGTGGCGGACCGCGAGGTGATGGACGTGTTCCAGCCCGGGGACCACGGCTCCACCTTCGGCGGCAACCCGCTGGGGTGCGCCGTCGGAGAGGCCGCGCTGGACGTGCTGATCGAGCAGGACCTCACCGGCCAGGCCCACGACAAGGGCGAGTGGCTGATGGAGCGCCTGCGGGCCCTGGACAGCCCCCACGTCCTGGAGGTGCGCGGGCGCGGGCTGCTGATCGGTGTGGAGCTGAAGCGACAGAGCGGTCCTGCGCGGCCCTTCTGCGAGCAGCTCAAGGCGCTCGGCGTGCTCTGCAAGGAGACCCACCACCAGGTGATCCGCTTCGCTCCGCCCCTGACCATCACCCGGGACGAGCTCGAGTGGGCCCTGGAGCGGGTGGAGCAGGTGCTCCGCTGAGCGAGGTCTTTCCCTGGCGACTGAGACTGCGACACCTGGGGCGCGCGGCGATCGCCGTGGAGCGCCCCGGACGCTGCCTCGTGTTCGACCCCTTCGAGGAACCCGAGGGCGACCCGCTGGTCCTGCTCACGGGCGAGGAGAGCGACCGCCTGGACGGCGCCCAGGCCGCGGTCCAGGCCGGGCGCAAGCCCGAGGTCCTGGCCGCGCAGGGGCTCCTGGACTGGCTGGGGGAGCAGGGCGAGGTCGTGGGGCACCTCCCGCCCGTCCAGGTGGACGGGGTGGCCATCGACGCCGTCCCCTACGCACCGATCCCGTTCGCGACGCCGCGGGAGGCCGTGCGCAAGGCCTGGTCGGGCCTGCGGCGCCCGGACCTGGCGGCCCAACGACTCCTGCGCCGAGCCGGTCGGCCGGGCACCGATCCACTGGTCGTGGCCCTCACCCTGCCCGATGGCTCTCGCCTGGTCCACCTGGGCTGTGCGCTGCACGCCGAGACCCCACAGATCGAGCTGGACCGCCTGGTGCGTCGCTTCGGTGGGGCCGACTGGCTGCTGGTCGGCGTGGACTTCCAGGAGCAGGCGGCGGTCGAAGCGGCGCTGCCCCGGTTCGAGGCCCGCACCGTGCTCGTGACCGACGTCCACAACGAGATCCGCCGGCACCTGGGCCTGCCCACGGAGCTGTTGACCCCGCTGGTCGACCGCCTGGTGGCCGCGGGCCTCAGCGCCCACCCGTTGTCGCGAGGGGCGAGCTACCGGTTCGAGTAGGCGGCTACTCCTCCGGTGCCGGCAGCGAGATCATGAACCGGGTCCCGGTGCGGGTCGGCGTCACCTTCATGTGACCGCGCTGGGCCTTCACCTTGTCCCGGATCCTGCGCAGCGCCAGCGTCGTCGGATCCTCCGAGGGCCCTTCCTCGAGCATCTCGCACAGGAAGGCCGCCGGGAAGTACGAGCCGTGGGTCTCGATGCCGAGCCAGAGCCCGGACTGGCCCTGGCCGAGCACCACGTGCACACCGGTGCCGCCGTTGGCCCGGAGGATCAGCTCCAGGGCCTCCTCCAGCAGCACGTCGACCGCGTCCCGGACCACCAGCCCGTCGCCCTCGACCCGGCTGGGCTGGATGTCGAGCACCAGGGCGATGCCCTTCTTGCGGTAGGTGTCCCGGTGGTGCTTCACCGCCGACCAGGCCGCGAGCGCGGCGTCGGCGCCACCCGAGGGGAGCCGCAGCATGCGCTTCATCCGGGAGCGCCGGGGATCCAGGGTATCCCCGCCCAGCAGCCCGAGCACCTCGGAGCCCTGTCGGACCAGCAGCGGGCGCTGCTCGGGCAGCTCCCCCACCGGTGTCGTCGCGTCGACGTAGCTCGCATCCACCCCACCGGGGAGGAGGTCGAGCATGTGGTCGGGATTGGCCGACAGGACCTGGGACGCGGGCACCACGCGGGCACCGCCGGCACCGTCCAGGACAGCCACCCAACCATGGGCGCCAGTGAGCTGGCCCGTCACGTCCTGGACCCGCTCGATCCCCCAGGCTTCCACCACGGGCTCGAGCGGCAGCTCCATCGCCTTGCTTGCAGTCGTTTCGAGAGCTTCCACGTCCAGAGCAATCGGATCACCTGCACCGCCGTATGAGGAAATGTTGACCGCCCGTGCATCGGCTTGCCCGGAGTCGGTCCCGGGCTAAGGTCCACATCGAATCGCACCCGCACAGGAGATCGCATGGGCTTCTGGAACTCGCTCAAGGGTCACGCCAAGGCCCAGTTCCTCGACGTCATCGAGTGGCTGGACAGCAGCAATGACACCCTGGTCTACCGCTTCCCGGTCTTCAACCAGGCCATCCAGGACGGCGGCAAGCTGGTGGTGCGCGAGGGCCAGGCCGCGGTGTTCATCAACGAGGGCCAGCTCAGCGACGTCTTCGGCCCCGGGACCTACACCCTCTCGACCCAGACCGAGGCGATCTGGTCCTTCTTCCAGAGCATCAAGTACGCCCTGAACTACCCCTACAAGGGCGACATCTACTTCGTCTCCACGCGTCAGAACACGAACCAGAAGTGGGGCACGGCGAACCCGTTCATGCTGCGGGACCCGGAGATCGGGCCGGTGCGCCTCAGGGCATTCGGGATCTACGCCTACCGGATCACCGACCCGGCCCAGTTCCTGCGCGAGGTGGTCGGCACCGACGGGCTCTTCACCACCGGCGAGATCAACGGCCAGCTCAAGCGCAAGCTGGTGAGCGCCTTCACCGACGCCACCGCCAGCCTCAAGATGCCCGTGCTGGACCTGGCGATGCAGTACATGGACCTCGGCGAGGCCCTGGCGAACCAGATGAGCCCCTGGTTCGAGGAGCACTACGGGATCACCCTGACCGACTTCACCATCGAGAACATCTCCCTGCCTCCCAAGGTCGAGGAGATGCTCGACAAGCGGTCCCAGATGGGGCTGGTGGGCGACATGGGGGCCTTCACCCAGTTCCAGGCCGCCAACGCCATCGAGCAGGCCGCGGGCCAGAGCGGCGGAGGGGGCGGAGGCCTCGGCCAGGCCATGATGTCCGCCGGCGTGGGCCTCGCCATGGGCAACGTGGTCGCCGGCCAGATGACCCAGAACCAGCCCCAGGCCGGGCAGCCCTTCAACCCGGCCACGAGCCCGGCGCCGCCGGCTGCTGCTCCGCCGCCGGCGCCCGCGCAGCCGGTCTACCACTACAGCGGCCCCACCGGACAGCACAAGCTGAACGCCGCCGAGATCGCCGCCCAGGTGGCGGGTGCGCCCGCTGGCAAGCACCACGTCTGGAGCCCCGGCTGGGCCGGCTGGAAGTCCTGGAACGAGGTCCCGGAGATCGCCGGCCTGGTGCCGCCGCCGCCGCCCCCGGGCGACGAGCCGCCGCCTCCACCGCCGCAGTAGGGGCCGCTACTGCGGGGGGGGGGGCGGGCGGCGGCGGGGCGCCGGGGGGCGGCGCGCGGGGCGCCCCCCCCCCCCCCCCCCCCCCCCCTGCTTGGGCGGCCCCCCCCCCGCCTCCGGTAGCGTCGGGGCGTGAGGCGCACCTGGACAGCGCTGGTCCTGGGCCTGGGGCTCTTCCTCACGGCGATGGCGTGGACGCCGTCGTCCTACGGGGTGGTGCTGCGCCAGGTCGGCGCCGAAGGTGCGGGGCTGGTGTGGGGCACGCCCCAGGAGGTCCGCTCCGACGAGTGGGCCGTGTGGACGCCGCTGGTGCAGGCGACCGTCAACAACGACTTCCAGCGCCACAACACCACCTCGCCCTATGGCGAGGACCTGCGCAACTTCAACGGTCTGCCGCTCCGGGACGCGGCGCTGGTGTTCAAGCCCCAGTTCTGGGCGTTCTTCGTGCTGGACCCGGCCCGGGCCTTCGCCTGGGCCTGGGCCCTGCCGCTGGTCGCCTTCCTGCTGGGCTGGGAGCGCCTGCTGCACCGGCTGGGTGTTCCCGCCGCCGCGGCGGTGGCCGGCAGCGGGCTCTTGTGGACCACCGGCTACGTCCAGACCTGGTGGACCACGACCGGGCCGATGCTGGCGTTCTGGCCCTGGGTGCTGCTGGCGGCGCTGTGGGAGGGCCCCCGTCTCTGGCGCGGGGTCGCCCTGGTCTGGACCACCGCCTGCTGCCTGCTGACCCACCTCTACCCCCCGCTGCTGATCCCGCTGGCGCTCGTCGCCGGTGCGATGCTCGTGCTGGCCGGCAGCGACAGGATGCGCTGGGCGGTGACGGGGGCCGGCGTGGCGGGCGGCGCCGCCGTGGCCGGGCTCTACCTGGGAGACGCGATCACGGCGATGGCGGCGACGCTGTACCCGGGCCAGCGGGTCTCCTCGGGCGGTGAGGTGCCCTGGCTCCAGGTCGCCGACCTGGTCGTGCCCGCCCTGTCGGCGTGGGCTGGAGAGAGCCGCCTGGACGGCGTGAACGTCTGCGAGGCCACCACCGCCGGGACCTTCCTGCCGCTGCTGGTGCTGGTCGTGCTGGACCGCGAGGCCCTGCGCTGGCGCTGGCGAGACGACGCCCCCTTCCGTCACGGCCTCCAGGCGCTCGGCGTCGTGCTCGCAGGCCTCGTGGCCTGGATGGTCCTGCCGATCCCCTCCTGGCTCGGGAGCCTCCTGCTGTGGGACCGGGTGCCCCCGGTGCGCATGCTCTTCCCGGCCGGGGTGGTGCTCCTGGTCGGGGCGCTGCTGCTGCCTGTCCGGCTGCCTCGCACACCGCTGGTCGTCGCGGCCTGGGCCTGGAGCCTGTTCATGTGGGCCGACTTCAACCCCGTGCAGCACGCAGGCCCCCTGTTCGAGCGCCCTCGCACACCGGTCGTCGAAGCCCTGGAGACCCAGGCCGCCGCCGATCCGCGCGGCTGGCTGGTCGTGCCCGGCTACGGCGGGGCCGTGCTCAACGGCTATGGCTTCGCCGCTGTCTCCCACGCCCTGCTCCGACCTCAGCTCGACTTCTTCCGTGAGCGCTTCCCGGACATGGAGGCCCAGGCCTTCGAGCAGGTCTTCCAGCGCTTCGGCCACGTGCAGCTCTACGGGGGCTCGCAGCCCGTGCTGGTGCGCCAGGACGTCTACCGGGTGCCGCTGGCGGCCTTCGGGCCGGCGCTCGAGCCCCTGGAGGTCCGGGTGACGGCGCCGGCAGCAGCGCGCTTCCGGTCGGCCGGCTGGATCGACCGCGTGGTGCCCGGCGAGCCCGTGGTGGTGAGTGGCTGGGGACGCCTCGACGGACGGGAGCCGGGCCGTTCCCTGGAGCTGATCACGACCTGGCCGATCGCGACCGCCCACGCCGAGGCGATGCTGCGGCCCGACGTGGCCACCGCCACCGGCGACCCCGGGCTCGGGGCCGCCGGCTTCCGCCTGGAGCTCACCCTGGACGGTCCAGCCGAGGGGCCGCTGTGCGTGGTGAGCGACGACCCGGATCGGGGGCGCTTCCTGGTGCAGCAGGTCGGGGCGGCCGACCCCTGTGCGCACCTCCGGCGTCGCGCCGGCCCGCGACGTTGATGGGCTTCAGCGAGCGAGGGGCACGAGACCAGACTGGAGATGCGCACATCTCGGGTGACCAACGGCACCCGGTGGACCACGCTGGTGGCGGCGATCCACTCGTCCGCGGGATCGCTCCGGAAGTCCAGGCGGGTCGAAGCCCGACAGACCGCCAGGTCCAGCGGCCAGGTGTGGAGGCTCGCGAGCACCCGGGCCACCGGGCGACCCCGCTGGACTGGAGGGACCGATCAGGTTGGCCGACAGCGACGACCCCCGCCCCCGAGTCAGGTCCCGTGCTCAGGACCCCGACGGCACGTAGATCCGGTACTCGTTGGGCTCCCCGGCCACGACCAGGTGCTCGTCGTCGTTCAGGGTGATGCCTTCGGCCTTGCCGCTGCCGCCACCCACGCCGATCTCGACCGTCAGCGAGTCGACGACCGTGCCGTCCAGGGCCACGTCCAGCACGACTTCGCTCTCGTGGCTCAGCACCAGCAGCCCTCCGGTGCGATCGTCGTAGAGACAGCTCGAGATGTCGGTGATGTAGGGCCCCAACAGCGTCTCGGCGTCGAAGGCCTCGGTGACGACCAGGTCCGTCTCGTAGGAGACATCGACGCCCGCAGCCGGCCGGCTGAAGGTGTAGACCGTCATCGGGTCCTTCTCGATGCAGACCCAGAACGTCTCAGTGACGGGGTCGTAGGCCACCCCCTCGCCGCCCTTGTTCCGGTTCTCCGGCTCGGCCGCGTAGGTGACGAGCTGGAAATCGTCGAAGTCGACCTCGGTGGCGCCGTCGTCGGGGATCTCGCCGATGTACAGCACCCCGTCCTCGGTCACCAGGGCGTAGGTGGTCCCGCCGTCGCCCGTGCCGAGCCAGGAGATGTCCTCGATGTCCGAGTGGTCGACGCCGAGCAGCTCGATCTCGCGCAGGTGCGTCAGGTCGCGGTCCAGCTCGTGGACCCGCCGGTTGCTGTCACGGACGATCAGGTAGGTCTCGGTCAGGCTGTTCCAGGTGATGCCCGAGAGGTTGGACGAGATCTCCAGGATCTCCTGGGCCAGGTCTGCGGAGACGTAGTCCTCCAGGGGCGACCCGGTGCTCTCGCAGGACTCGAAGACCTCCGGGTCCGCGTCGTCGCAGTCGTCCCCGTCGTGGGCCTCGGCGACGTGGCCGTCCCCGTCGGCGTCGTAGTCGTCGTCCTCCGCGCAGTCCTGGTCCACGCCGTCGTACCAGGTCTCCGCCGCGCCCGGGTACACGGCCGGGTCCGCGTCGTCACAGTCGTCGACGACGTCGTGACCGTCACCGTCGGCGTCGTCGTCGCTGTCGTCGGCACAGTCGGCGTCCACGCCGTCGTACCAGGTCTCCGTGGCGTCGGGGTTCACCGCCGGATCCTCGTCGTCGCAGTCCTCGCCGCCGGAGGCCTCGGCGTCGTAGCCGTCCCGATCGGCGTCGTGGTCCGGCACGGTGCCGGTGTCGGTGGTGGTCTCCGTGTCCAGCGGCGGCGGATCCGGGAGATCCCCGCAGGCACCCAACAACATCGGCGACAGGAACAGGACCATCGAAGTCATGGAGAGAGGATGCCAGATCCGCCCATCACACATCCGCTCAATCCGGCGTAGTCCCTGTCGAGGCCCCTGCCCGCGGGGCTTTCCCCCCCTCTGCAGCAGAGCCGCCATGGCGCAGCCGCCGGCCCCCACCCGCTACTTCGAGCTCTGGGTGATCCTGCTGCTGGCGATGATCATCGCCCTGGCCGAGCAACTCTGGCGGCTCTTCTGAGTCGACCGGGTGAACATTTCATTCCGTGACACCACCCCCGGTCCGATGGGTGCATCTTGGAGGACCTGGCCGGGTCGTGGTCGCGGAGCTGAAGATGACAGGTGTGCTGTGGGTCCTCGTGGCCTGCGAGGTCCCCCCGCTGCCCGACAAGCAGGACCCCGTCGGGGTGCTGGACGTCGATGTCGAGGAGCTCTCCTTCGACCCGGTCGCGCTGGGGGAGGAGGCCTTCGAGGGCTTCACCCTCACCAACCTCGGGACCGCCGAGCTGACGCTCGAGCTGGCCCTGGAGGGGTCTCCGGCCTTCGACCTGGACGCCGCCGACCGCCCCTACTTCCTCGATCCCGACGAGAGCATCGACTTCGAGGTCGGCTACAGCCCGCTCGGTGCCGAAGACAGCACCGACCTGGTGATCTCCAGCGATGATCCCGACGCACCGGAGGTCCGGGTGCCGGTGACGGGCACGGGCCTGGTCCCGGACCTGCGGGTCGACCCCGAGGACCATGACTTCGGCGCCGTGGGTCCCGCCTGCCCCGGCGAGCTGGAGCTGGAGCTGGAGAACGTGGGCACGGGGCTGTTGACCATCTCCTCCGTCGCCCACCAGGGCGTCGGCTACACCCTCGAGCCGGTGGAGGTGCCCGTCGAGCTCGAGCCGGGCGAGGTCCAGCCCCTGTGGCTCAGTGTCTCGCTGAACGAGCCGGGGGACTTCGCCGGCAAGCTCTTCGTGGTGAGCGACGCCCCTTCGGGGCAGGTGGTGGCGGTCCAGACGGCTCGCGGGCTGGAGCCGGCGGAGTCCTGTCCCTGAGCGTCCCGCTCAGTCCGAGACCACGTTCCGCACCGACAGCTCGACGAGCTGATCCGCGTCGACCTCGCTCGGCGCACCCGACATCAGGTCCTGGGCGCTGGCGGTCTTGGGGAAGGCGATGACGTCGCGGATGTTCTCCGTGCCGGCCAGCAGCATGATCATCCGGTCGAACCCGATGGCGATGCCGCCGTGGGGCGGGGCGTAGCGAAGGGCGTCGAGCAGGAAGCCGAACTTGGCGCTGGCCTCCTCCGGGCTGAGGCCGAGGGCGGCGAAGACCTTGGACTGGATCTCGGGCTGGTGGATCCGGATCGAGCCGCCGCTGATCTCGTAGCCATTGCAGACGAAGTCGTAGGCGTCGGCGAAGACCTCGCCGAGGCGTCCCGCCGCCATGGCCTCCATGTGCTCGGCCTTCGGCGCGGTGAAGGGGTGGTGCATGGCGTACCAGCGCCCCTCCTCCTCGTCGTACTCGAAGGCCGGGAAGTCCACGACCCAGCAGAAGGCGAAGTCGGCCTGGGCCGTCAGCCCGAGGGCCTTGCCGATGTGGGCCCGGAGCTTGCCGAGTCCGGCGTGGACCCTCGAAGCCGTGCCCACACCCACCAGCAGCACGTCGCCGATCTCGGCGCCCAGCGCCTCACGGACAGACACCTGCTCGGTCTCGCTGAGCAGCTTCTTCAGCGGACCGGAGAGCCCGTCCGGGTTGACCTTGCCCCAGAGCAGCCCCCCCATGCCGTAGCGCCGCACGAAGTCGGTCCAGCCATCGAGGACCTTGCGCGATGACGTGCTCGCCGCGCCCTTGACGTTCATGCCCTTGGCGATGCCGCCGTCGGCCAGGCCCCGGGTGACCACCACGGACTCGGACCCGCCGAGGGCCTCGGTCAGGTCGCTGTGCTCCATGCCGAAGCGCAGGTCGGGCGCGTCGACGCCGAAGCGGGCCATCGACTCCGCGTAGGAGAGCACCGGGACCTCGCCGAGGTCCCGTCCGAGCACCTCCTGCCAGATCTCCGAGGCACAGCCCTCGACCATCTCCATCACCTGCTCCCGGGTGGCGAAGCTCATCTCCAGGTCGACCTGGGTGAACTCCGGCTGCCGGTCGGCGCGCAGGTCCTCGTCGCGAAAACACTTCACGATCTGGAAGTACCGGTCGAACCCCGAGACCATGAGGATCTGCTTGAAGATCTGGGGGCTCTGCGGCAGCGCGTACCACTGGCCGGGGTGGACACGGCTCGGCACGAGGTAGTCCCGGGCGCCCTCGGGGGTGGCACGGGTCAACACCGGCGTCTCGATCTCCAGGAAGCCGAGGCCATCCAGGTAGCGACGGGCCGCCTGGGCCGCCTGGGACCGGATCCGCAGGGCCTTCTGGAGCGGCTCCCGGCGCAGATCGAGGTAGCGGTACTGGAGCCGGGTCTCCTCGGCGGCCTCGGCGTTCTCGATCGAGAACGGCAGCGGCGGGCAGCGGGTGTGCACGACCAGCGAGGTCGGCAGCACCTCGATGGCCCCGGTGGGGATCCGGGGGTTGGGGTTGGACCGGGCGGCGACGGCACCTTCGACCTCGATGACCCACTCCTGGCGGCAGCGGGCGGCGAGGGACCGCACGTCATCGGCCACCCGCTCGTCGCAGGTCACCTGGGTCACGCCGTGGCGGTCCCGGACGTCGAGGAAGACCACGCCGCCGAAGTCGCGGTAGTTGTGGACCCAGCCCTGGACCACGACCGTGGCGCCGACGTCGTCGGTCCGCAGCTCTCCGCAGGTGTGGGTGCGGCGGGCGTGCTGGAGCTTGGACGGCATGGGGTCCTCCTCGTGCCGTGGGATGGGGCCCGACCTCTATCCGAGGGCCCAGCCGGAGCAAGAACAGCGGGTCACCAGGCGGGGCAGCCCACCGGGTCGAGGTCCAGCTCCAGCGCCTGGGACGAGGACAGGAAGAGCGGCGCCCCGGAGTCCGGGTCGGTCGTCGCGGCCCGCCAGCCGACGGTAGCGCCGTAGCACTCGAGGAAGCGGTAGCCCCGCCAGGTGGAGATCCGGCGCGTATAGCGCAGGTAGGCCCGCTGGCCCTCGTGGCAGGCGGTGGCGTTGTCCAGGTCGTCGGCGAGGGTGTAGCGCTCGTCGCCGTCCAGGTCCGCGTAGGGCAGCAGCAGGGCGTAGGTGTAGCGCCAGTCCGGATCGCCGCCGACGTCGTGCTCGTCAGGAGGCACCTCGGCCAGGGTCGCGGCGTAGCGCCCGGCCGACAGCTCACCGTCGAGCACCGGGTCGAGGTCCTCGCCCGCGAAGAGGTGCTGGTAGGGCAGGCCGACCACGCCATCGCCGACGGCCGCTCCCGCCACGTCCAGGGTCGCGGCCACGCCGGCCAGGAGCACCTCCAGGCCCACCGACAGGTCCTCGAAGACAGCCTCGGTGCCGTGCTCCTGCATCCACGTCAGGGGCTCCGTGGTGTCGTAGAGGCAGCGGTTGGGCTGGTACTGCCCCGAGAGCGACAGATCCACGAGGCTCCATCCGGACGGCCAGGCCTCGAAGGCCCCGCCGGTGTCGTCGGGCACGGCGTCCAGATAGATCAGCCACCGGTCCATGTCGCCACCACGGACCGGCTCGCCCTCGTCGAAGTCGCCGTCCCCGTCGAGGTCCTCGAAGGCGACGATCCACGCCAGCGTCCCTCGCAGGGACTCCGCCAGGTTCTTCGAGAGGGGCTCGAGGGCGCCCGGTCCCGGGGCCTCGGGGAGCCCCAGCTCGAAGGTGCCATCGGCCGCCACAGCGGACGAGGTCAGGGTCTCCCCGACCGTGACCTCCTCGCCGAAGAAGAGGCCGAAGTGCACCTGGGCGGCCGCGACCCACAGGTCGCCCTGCGCTGGCGCGTCTTCGACCTCCACCACGACCCCGGAGACGACCTCGGCCCCCTCCGTGGACCCCGTGTCGTCTCCGGTGCCGGTACCGTTGCAGGCCGCCAGGACCACGAGGGCGGCGGCCCGCACGGCGCTACGCCTCGCCGCCGTCCATGGAACAGGCCGACTCGATCACCAGGGTGCCGTAGTCGGCGGGATCGAGGAGGGAGGGGGCACCCTCGTCTCCTTCGGTCTGCTCGAAGAGGTTCCAGCCGGCCCGGATGCCGAGGGCCGGCATGACCAGCCCGCCCCAGGCCGTGGTCGGGGGCTCGACGTAGATCGGCAGGACCGGCATGCCCGACGCGCTGCAGATCGTCGCGCCGGTCAGCTCGTCGGCGCCGCGACCGGCGCCGAAGGCATAGGCACCGTCCTGGTCCTTGTCGACGTAGGGAGCGCCGAAGAACATCGCGCCGGAGAGAGCGAAGCCATTGCCCTCATCGTCCGGGAACTCGTAGGTGTCGCCCGGCACGAAGTCCAGGTCCAGCGACCAGGACTTGGCGAGGCTGGTCTCCGCGTGGCTCGTCGCGAGGTCGTGGGTGAGCTCTCCCGTCTCGTCGAGCACCAGGCCCAGCAGGACGAGGCGCTCCTCGGTGCCGGGACCGGGTCCAGCGGGACCTTCACCGCCGGAGGTGGCCGTCCAGGTGCCCCCGATGGTGGTGCTGTCAAGCGGAAGTCCGATGAGCTCGATCTCGACGCCGTCCTCCAGCGGGTAGAAGTCCGGCATGGTGTCGCCTTCCTCGCCCATGTGGAGGTCGGCGAGCTGCCAGCCTTCGGTCCAGCCCTCGGGGACCACGCCGCCCACGTAGGCGGCCCAGCGATCCGCCGCCGCACCGAGGAAGACCTCCCCGTCGTCGTAGGCCCCGTCCCCGTCGTCGTCGGCGAAGGCGAAGCCGACGGCCAGCATCACCTTCAGGCCCGGCAGGTTGTCCGGGTCGACCTCGACCAGGTCGCTCTCCGCCGGCTCCGGCAGCGCGACGGCGAAGCTGCCGTCTCCGGCGACCTCGCCGCTGGCGATGGACCCGTTGAAGTCGATGCCGTTCTCGACCGGCATCGCCGCCTCGAGGCTGAGGGTGATGGTGCCCTCGTAGGGGTCCACACCGGCGGGGTCCTTCACCGTGCCGATGAACTGGTCGGTGTCGGTGTCGGTGTCGGTGTCGGTGTCGGTGTCGGTGTCGGCGGCGGCGGCGGCGGGGGTGGCGGGGGGGGGGGCGGGGGCGGTGGGGGGGGGGGGGGGGGGGGGGGGGGGG
>CAZCVP010000118.1:0-25107 GCA_964501915.1 uncultured Enterobacterales bacterium | reverse complement strand
CGTGATGGTCCCATCGGGCGTGATTCCGTTGCCCCCGCCCGCTCCAGTAGGGGCCCACGCTTCCGGCACGTTGATGTCGCGTCCAGCCTTCGAGATCTCCGTGAGAACGTCCATGCCGATCTCGTCGTTCAGCGAGGGATCCACACCGACAACTCGACCGTGGGCACGAATGGTGTCCACCTGGGCACCCGTGACGTTCCCGCTCAGCCCGGCGAGCATCCAGAGCTTCCGACAAAGCCCCGCTCCCTCGTTGTTCTGCAGTTCGACGGCGAGGCGATCCCGCCCTTGCTCCATCGCCTGGGCATAGCGCTCGCTTGTGCGTGTCCCCGACGAGTCCAGAAGTCCAGCCGCGGCCATCAACGGCGGCGGGACGCATCGCTGCAAGTAGGCGATGGCATCGCGATCTTCGGGGTCGCCTGCTTCGAGAACCGAGGTGAGTGCGTCGAACAGGAAGGCGATCTGCAGGTGGCCAAGAGTAATGGAGTCGGACATTGAGCCTCCCCTGGACATGGTGTACCACAACGGTTGCTCGTGGTGCTGCCCGAGATGAGGTACGCCGTACGGCGGGCTATCTACCTACATCGTGGAGAACGCCGCCATGAAGCGCATCGAAGGCCGTGCCAAGACCATTCGCGAGCTGATGGACCGCTCCAAATTCGCCATCGACTTCTATCAACGGGAGTACGCGTGGCAGGAGCGACAGGTGCGGGAGCTCATCGACGACTTGTCGAACAAGTTCCTCGACCACCACAAGGCGGGACACGCCCGGCACGAGGTCCGCAACTACGGCCACTACTTCTTGGGCTCCGTCGTTGTCAGCCATAAGCGCGACCGGCGCTTCATCGTGGATGGTCAGCAGCGCCTGACGACGCTGACCCTGCTCTTCATCTACCTGCACCACCTGCAACAAGGCCGGCCGAGCCAGGTCGATGTACGCGGCCTCGTCTTCAGCGAGGAGTACGGGACGCGGTCGTTCAACCTGGACGTGCCCGAGCGGGCCGCGGTCATGTCCGCGCTGCTTCACGATGAGTCCTTGCACGTCGACGGTCAGCCTGAGTCCGTTCGCAACATCGCAGCGCAGTACGCGACCATCGGGGCCCACTTCCCAGACGACATCGGTGGGCAGCCCCAGTCCGGTGTGACCGACAGCCTGCCCTACTTCGTCGACTGGCTGCTGAACAACGTCCACGTGGTCGAAATCGAGGCCTACAGCGACGACGACGCGTACTCCATCTTCGAGACGATGAACGACCGCGGTCTGTCGCTGTCCTTGCCCGAGATGTTGAAGGGGTACCTGCTCGCGAACATCCGAGACGAGGCCGTGCAGCGCGAGGTCAACAGCCTGTGGAAGAAGCACACACAGGCTCTGAAGGACCTCGGCAAGGACGAGGACGTCGACTTCTTCAAGAACTGGCTGCGCGCCCGTTACGCGAACACGTTCCAGACCAAGGGCGGCGGCGAGCGGAGCAAGGACTACGAGCGAATCGGCTCGGAATTCCACCGCTGGGTGAGGGACCAGCGCGATGCCATCGGACTCACCGACTCCGAGTCGTTCGCCCGGTGGGTGCTCCGAGACTTCGACTTCTACGCTCGCCAGACGCTGCGAATCCGCCAGGCCGCGACCAAGCTCACCCCGGGTCTTGAGTCCATCCGCTACAACGAAGAGCGCTCGTTCACGCAGCAGTTGCAGCTCTTGCTGGCCCCGTTGCAGCCGGACGAAGCGCCGGCCGTCATCGACCAGAAGCTGCGCCTGGTCTCCGACTTCGTCGACATCTGGCTCGCCCGACGGGACTGGTGCTTTCGATCGACCGCGCAGCGGAACACGAAGAACGAGATCTTCGCTCTCACCAAGGCGATTCGGGGCTGCTCGGTGACCGAGCTATCAACGGTGCTCCGCGAGCGCCTGTCGGCCCAGGAGGAGCGCTTCGCTCGCCGACCCGACTTTGGCCTTCACAAGCAGAACTACAGACAGGTTCGCCACATCCTGGCCCGCCTCACCAACTGGGTTGACGAATCGTGTGGACTCCACAGCCACTTCGACGACCTTGTCTCCACGGGGCGCGGCAAGCCCTTCGAGATCGAGCACATCTGGGCCAACCATTGGGACCGTTTCACCGACGAGTTCGAGCACCCCGCGGACTTCGACCACGCTCGAAACCGCATCGGCGGTCTGCTCATGCTGCAGCAGGGACTGAACCAGAGCCTCGGTGACGACACCTACGAGGACAAGCGTACGGCGTACTCGGTGCACAGTCAGAACCTGCTGGCTCAGACGCTCCACCCCGCCGCCTACGAAAACAACCCCGCCCTTCGTCAGCTGTTGAAGCGGACCGGCCTGCCGTTCCGGGCTTACAACGCCTTCGGCCCAGAGGCGCAGCAAGAGCGCCAAGAACTATACATACGCATAGCCGAGTGGGTATGGAACCCCTCTCGGCTGAGCCTGGGCGAGCCCACGCCCCCCGTACACGAGCCAATCGGCGGCGGCTCGGTGGAGGACAAGGCCAAGCCAAAGCGTGCCAGGGGCGAGGAGCCTCTTCGATTTGGTGAGCGGAAGGCCTTCTGGACGCAGCTCCTGCAGCACGCCCTGACGAAAACGACCTACCACTCCAACTGCAGCCCCACGACAGAGAGCTGGATCGCCGGTGGCTCAGGCAAGAGCGGGCTCGCGTTCATCTACGTACTGCTCCAAGGCACGACGCGGGTCGAGTTGTACATCAATCGGGGTCCGAAGGCCGTCAACAAGGCCCTTTTCGACCAGCTGTACGCAAAGCGAGAGGAGGTGGAGGCAGCTCTGGGTTTCGAGTTGGACTGGCAGCGTATGGACAACAAGAAGTCCTGCCGGATCTGCCGTACTCTCGACCTAGGTGGTTGGGCCGAGCGGGATCGGTGGCCCGACGCAATTCCGCAGACAGTTGACGCGATGATCGCCTGTAGGTCCACGCTGGAGCCATACGTCATGGCCTTGAAGACGCAGTGAGGCGCCGTCTGCAGCGCTGTTTGATGACGCTCGTGCCCAGGCCGCCAAGACCCTGGCGAGAGTGGACACACCCTGGACACAGGGCATGGCGCCTTGTGGCCGCTCGAGGACCTTGGGGTCCACTCCAGGCCCTCTCAAGTAGCTGAAACAACAGCAAACACCGGCATGCGCGGTGTACTGAAACAGTCCCGCCGCCTCCACAACTTTCCTTCGCCATTCCAGTGACTTGGATAGCATCCTCTCCCCCATTCGATCAACCTGTGCCTTGACGTTGGGCGCACCTCCTCCGGTCGGACGCTGACCACACTCGGCGTCGAGGTGTCTCCCCGTGGCGCCGGGACGACACCTCAGGGCGAAGTCACGGCAAGAGCCGGTACGCCTTCTCGATCACCGCGCCCACCGGCGGCCCCTTCCAGTACGGCGTGATCCAGCGCAGCCGCTGGTCCTTCCACGAGGGGTTCGGCCGCCGCCAGTGCCCCCGAACCAGGAAGCGGTGCATCAGCTCCCTCCCTCCAGGCGCGCGGCCGAGAGCCTCGACCTCACGAAGCCGCGAGATGTCGATCGTCCCGGGGAGGAAGAACACAGAGTCCGAGGAGACCGGCATGGCCCCCGGACCTCGGGACGGCCCAGGGCTGGCCGCCGAACGCGGCCGTGCCTCTGCCGTGGGGCTGGTGGCGTAGGCGATCGCCGCCACGCAGAGCTCCAGGAGCTGCCGGAGAGGCGTCGCTTCGCTCCCCACCGCTCCGGGCGCCATGCGGTGCTCGATCAGCTCGGGAGGGTGTGCCCCACCGGTATCGACCGCGATCACGAAGCGCAGGCGCTCGTCCATGGCCGAGACATAGACGGTCAGCGCGAGCCCGAAGTGGCCCGCCACGGCCGAGTCCGGGCGCTCCCTGGCCACGAGCCGCTCCGCCAGCGACAGCGCCAGCCGGTCGGTGAAGGCCAGAGCCAGGCTCGGAAACGGGAGGCGGAGCTCGCCGGCCTGGAGCTCCAGGTCGGAGTGGGCGAGCTCCCACGAGAGCGCTCGGCTGACCCAGAAGACCTTCCGCCGGTGCAGCTCGAAGTCCGCGAGCCAGGCGGCGCTCTCCCGGGCCTCGGGCTCCAGCCTGCGGACCAGCAGGTCCGCCTCCACGAGCTCCGGTCGGCAGAGGCTCGCGCGGTCTTCGAAGCCCTCGCTCCGCCGCACACGGTCGGCCAGCGAGCCCGCCGCCTCGCAGAGCTCCGGGTGCTCGGCGTACAGCCGCTCGTGGGCCAGGGGCGGAGGGTGCTCCGGCGCCTCCGCGGCCAGGCCCAGCTCCTCCCACATCCAGGACGGGTCGTAGGCCGGCTCGTCGGCGCGCAGGGCCTCCTGGTAGAGCCCCTCGATGCCCCGGATCAGCCCGCGGACCGCCTCGACACGCGTGGAGTTCGCCGCGGCTGCGCGCGGTGTGGCGCCCTGCAGCGCCGGGACCGGCTCGTCGACCCAGCCCCGATAGTGCTGCTCGAAGGCTTCCAGCACGAGTCGTTCCTGCAGCTCTCGCGGGAGCGCGTCCTCACCGGGAGGGGGCTCCGGTGGCGCGGTCCCGTCGCGCAGGTGCCGCCGAGCCGTCTCGACCAGGTCCTCGTGGCTGCACACCACGAAGCGAAGCGCCGCCCCGGCCGCGCCCTCCAGGAGCTGTCTCCCCCGCGTGGCGCGCTCGACCGAGTTGGTCTCCAAGGTCAGGGAGTCGCCCTGGAGCTCGATCCGGCCGAGCGAGACCGGCGGGTCGGCCTCGCTCAGCCAGCTCCAGGACGCGTCGTCGCCGGCCTCCGCGAGCACGCTCACGGCGGCGGTCCCGTCCCAGGACCCGAGCCGCGCCATCACGCGGCTCGCCAGCTCCGCGGCGCGCCGCTCATCGAGCACGTCCAGGACCGACGAGACCGCGGGCACGAGGCTGCTGTCCAGCCGGACGCGCCGCTCCAGGACGCGGGCCCCGAGCTCACCGAGCCCGCGCTCGACCAACACCCCGATCAGGCCCGTGATGGACGCCGGCCGCCCGTGAGCCGTCTCGTGCAGCACCTCCTCCACGAGCCGCTCCACGCGCGCGGCGTCGTGGATGTCTGGCAGCGCCGACACCACGGCCTCGAGCCCGCACTGCGCCAACAGGGCGTCCTCGGCGTCCGCCGGCCACAGCACGACCACCGCCCGGCGGTACATCTGGGTCAGCGTCGCCCCTTCGTTGCCCGTGGCCTCGTGGTAGCTCACGTGGTCGGGCGGCTCGTCGTCGATCACGCCCTCCGGCCAGACCTCCCCCTCCTCCACCGGGATGGCGTCGAGCCCCACGGACGCGCCACTGGCGTCGACGAAGCCGCGCAGGAAGCGCCCGTCGGTGATCCGGTCCCAGAGCTCGATGTCGTCGGGAACCTCGTCGTCCTCCAGCGTGTGGCCCCAGCCACCCCAGCCGCCGCGCCGACGCCGGGAGCGGTACTGCAGCTCCTCGGCGGACCACTCCACGTCCACCGCGAGCTGGGCGAGGTGCGCGGTGACACCTGAAGCAGCGGCGGCTCGACGGAGGGCCTCCGCACGCCCGTGGTCGGCGCCCTTGAGCCGGTCCCAGCCGAGTTCCGCCTCGGAGTAGCGGTGCTCCAGGGCCCACGCGAGCTTCACGGGGAAGCCCGGCTCCCAGGTGGCCAGCTCGCGGGCGAGGGCGTCGACGACCGCGGAGGACTCCGAAGGACCCGTCGGGACGCCGTGTCGGACGAGGTTGTAGATCAGCGCGACCCGGGCGCCGCTCGCCAGCGGGAGCACCTCGTGACTGCAGTCGGCGTAGAAGGCGACCCAGCGGACGCCGGAGGCCCCGGCGTTCACCGGGAGCCGCTCGGCCGCCCCGCCGTGGCGCACCACGAGCTCACCACCGGTGAAGTCGCCGGGCAGCGTGATCACCAGCGTGCCGAACATGCCCGGCTCCTTCTCGGTGTCCCGATGGGGCACGAAGAAGTCGCCGGGCCCGTAGACCAGCAGCTTGTAGAGGTGGGCCTCCACCTCGCCGGCCACGCCCAGGAGCTCCGCAGCCTCCCGGGTGATCTCCGCGAGCGCCGGCGCGAAGGTCGCCGGAACCCCCACCCGAGCGGCGTCGAGCTGGTGGCAGCGGCGCACCTCGGGATCCACCACCGTGTCGGGGCCCCGACCGTAGGGCGCGGGGGTCCCGGCCGCGCGGAGGGCCGGGAGCAGGAGCGGGACCCCGCCGAGCTGGACTCGATCGTGGGCGCGGCCTGCGCGGCCGCTCGAGAGCCGCGCTCGGACGAGCTCACCCGAGCGCTGCAGGCGCGGGCTGGCGCCCTCTCAGACATCGTGGAAGACTACCTGCGAGCCTTGGAGTCTCTCGGATGAGCGCGCGCTTCCGCCCAGTCTGGCTGGTGCTGGACCCCTTCACCGGGTCCCGCGTCCTGCTGGGCCTGAAGGTCGAAGCCGGTCTGGTGGGCAGCTTCGTCGCCGCGTCCGAACAGACCCGTGCGGCGCTCGGTGCCAGCGAGAGGGCACTCGCCGCGCTTGTCCTGGACGAGCTCCACGCGGCCAGCGAGTTCGAGGCCTTGCCCGCCGCCGCAGGTCCCCAGGTGGTCCAGGGCGACGCGGCCGAGGTGCCTGCGTCCGTGGACGACGCGGAGCGGTGGGTCGCGGACCGGCTGCTCGGACTCGCCGACGCGGCCTGAGCCCTGGGCTGCTGCCTCGCACAGGTCCCAGACCCGTGCCCACATCGTGCCCGGACCACCGCAGAACACCCCCGAACATCCCGGACCACCCCGGACCACCCAGGCGGAGGCCACGCTCGCCGAAAGCCCCATCAGACGCCGAAAACCACCGGTTCGAGCCCATTATGGGTTGATGGTGCGCCTGGGGTTCGACTCCCACCCCCTCCACCCCCGCCCGACCGCCGCGAGCACGGGTCCGGCCCCATGCCTTCCCACCCCCCTCACTCCACCCAGACCTCACCGAGGTAGACGTGGCTGAGGGTGTAGCCATGCGGATCGGACCAGCTGAAGTCCACGTGCAGCACGGGCGGCTCCCTCGACTCCCAGGTGAAGGTGGCCTGCCCCGAAGCCGGGTCCACCGTGCCGCCGCTGCCCCACGTGAGGCGACCCCCTTCGACCCATCCGACCGCTTCGTCTTCCCACGGGAGGTTGGAGGCGAAGCCGAGGGTGCCCTCCAGCGCGTCGTCGGGACCGCCGTAGCCCAGGGGGCAGCGGGCCACCCCCAGGCCGGAGTCCCACTGCTCACCGGTCGACGAGGTGAGGTCGGCCTCCAGCTCGAAGGCGAAGTCACAGTCGAAGCAGGACCCCGTGAAGGGTGTCCCGACCAGGGCCCAGGTCCTCACGCACTTGGAGACCGCGGTCTCGTCCGTGAGCAGGTAGCTCAGCTCGCCGCTCAAGGAGGTCCGGTACGCCGGGTCGCCGGAGCTACCCGGGCGGTCCACGGCCCAGCCTCCGTCACAGGCCAGGAGAGCCAGGCCGCAGGCCAGGCCCACCGGCACGTGCCGTGAGGCCGGGGTCCGCCTTCGCCTCGCCACGGTCATCTCGCCCCCCGAGCGCCCCGACGACGGAGGGGCTCCGCCGCTCATCGGGCCACGCGGGCCCAGGCTACCCGCGCCCTCCGGGGGTCGCATCCCCGGAAGGGCGCCCGTCGAACGGACCCCCGCCGAGGGGCAGAGCCCCGCCGAGGTCCGCGCCTGGCTCCTGAGCCGAGCGCTCAGCGTCCCAGGACCACCCCCGAGTCCCGCAGCCCCTGCCACCAGGCCAGGGTCACGGCGGTCACCCCCGCGTCCTCGATCGCCACGCTGGTGCCGTGGTAGCGCACCAGGGAGCTGTAGGACCAGTTGGCGTCGCTCACGATCACCCGCTCGTCGCAGAGCAGGACCTTGGCGTGGGTGGTGACCGAAGCCGGGGTCCGGTAGACCGGCACGCCGGCCTCGAGCAACAGCGCGATGGCCGCGTCGTTGATCGCGTTGTCGACGATCCAGTCCGAGCCGTCCAGCACCACCTGGACGTCCACCCCGCGAGCCGCCCCCGCGATCAGAGCCTCGACCAGCCGCGCCGGGTCCGAGTCCGGGTAGCGGTCGTCGTAGGCCACCGCGTAGAGCCCCAGGCGTGCCCGCTCGCTCGCACCGTCGAGACAGGACAGCAGCGCCGGGGCCACGGAGGCGTCGGCGAGGGGCGTCACGGGACCCGACCCCGTCCACGACGCGGTGACCTCGGCCGAGCTGTCCTGCCACAGGGAGCTGAAGACCGCCGCGTAGAAGTCGGCCACCTCGGAGCCGCTGAGCCTCGCTGAGCCCTCGTGGTTGGCGTCCATGGCGCTCGACGACCAGTTGTGGGAGCCGACGAAGACCGTGTGGTCGACGATCACCAGCTTGTTGTGGGTGGTCTGGTCGGGGTCGTCCAGCCGGGCGTCGACGCCGCCGGCCGCCAGGCGATCCAGCGCGTCCTGGGTGGCCTCGGCCTCCTCGTCGGCGAGCACCCGGACCGCCACGCCGCGCTCGGCCGCCGCCAGCAGCCCGTCCACCAGCTCCCGCACGGAGCCCGAGTCGTACAGCGTGTACTGGACGACGTCGATGCGGGTCGTGGCGGCGGCGAAGGCCGCCAGCAGCGCCGGGTGCAGGTCGCGATCGAAGAGCGCCTCGGCCGCGACCTCGGCGCTGGTCTCGGTGCTGGTGTCGCCGCGGTGCGAGGCCCCGCAGGCGAGCAGCGCCAGGGCGAGCACCGTCATCGACCGCTGGACGGCCGCCTGGCCGTGGAGGAAGCCGTGGGCACCCCTATCTCCCCTCTCCGGCGCAGGCCGCGGGGGCCGGTCGGGCCACGGTGTCACCGGCCCGGGCCCAGCCCGCGCACACCCCGGCCCGCACCGCCGGCTCGACCGCCGCCGGGTCGATCGCCCTGAACGCCCGCTCGCCGACCGCGCGACCCAGGTGCTCCTCCCAGCCCGGTGCGGCGAAGGCCACCGCCGCGAGGCGTCCCGAGACCTCGGCGAGCCCCTCCCCGTCCTCGCTGATCCAGGCCCTGGCGATGCCGGCGGCCACCATGCCCTCGGCCTCCCCAGCGGGCACGTCCTCCAGGTCGGCGAGCAGCTCCGGCCAGCGCCCCAGGTCCGTCTTCACCGAAGCCAGGCCGAGGCGCCGACCCAGCTCGTGCCAGTGATCGAGGGCACAGGCCTCGACGGGGTCGGTGTGGCCGAAGACGTGCCTCCAGGCCGCCTCGATGTCGCTGGCGCGGGACCACATGCGCGGGAGCTGCTGGGGTGGGTCACCGGAGGGCACCGTGCGGTCCGGCCAGCCGCTGTGCACGTAGACGGGTCCCGCGAGGGCTTCGGCGTGGGACCCCTCCCACTGACCGACCCGCTCAGCGAAGCCGAAGGCGATCATCAGGCCCAGCGGCCACCAGGCCCGACGGCTGACCCTCAGGGCCAGCGCCGCCGCCAGGGCGAGCCACGGGATCAGCGGGCTGAGGTAGCGCAGGTTCAGGCTGGGGTCCCGAGCGGCGTCGGGAAGCTGCTGCCAGAGATCGAAGCGCAGGGCATAGACGACGACCAGCGTGACGATGGCGACCGGCGCCAGCAGGGCGGCGCCGCGGACCGGTGCCGTGCGCGCCCGCAGGGCCCAGGCGCCGCCCACCAGGGCGAGCCCCCAGAGCAGGGCCCACCACACCTCTGGCGCGGGCCCCAGGTCGCCGTAGTCGAAGGGGGACCAGAGACCGTCCCGCAGCATGGGCCCGGTGAACCAGTCGACCAGGCGGTCCAGCGGCGCCGGCTGGACCGCGGAGAGCCAGTCCGTGCCGTGGCGAGCGTCGGTGCTGACCTGGCGGTGCATCCACCAGGGCCAGGCCCCGAGCGGGAGGCCGGCGACGAACGCCGGGAACTGGACCCGGCTGGCGAGGACAGCCGCCAGCAGCAGCGCCGGCCAGGCGTGGGCCGAGGTGTGGCAGAACCAGAATCCCAGTCCCGCCCAGGCCCCGGCGAGCAGCAGCAGCGGGGACCTGGCCAGCGGGCGGACGGCGCCGGCGGCTGCCACCAGCAGCAGCGCACCGAGGGCGAAGACGCTCGACTCCGCGTGGTTGCCCCAGCCGGTCAGCGACAGGTCCCGGTAGAAGCCGGGCGCGGCGATCAT
Organism: uncultured Enterobacterales bacterium; assembly: GCA_964501915.1. Taxonomy (GTDB): domain Bacteria; phylum Myxococcota_A; class UBA796; order UBA796; family CAJQPC01; genus CAYFPX01. Next base: position 15,018 of record CAZCVP010000118.1, on the reverse strand, counting down.
CAACAGCAGCCAGGCCACGGCGACGCGAGGTCCGCCGGCCAGGCGGGCCACGGCGGTGCCAAGGAGCACGACGCCGAGGTGGAAGGTGGCCGGCACGAGCTTCCAGGCCGCGACGGACGCCCCCAGGACCCGGTAGGCCGGCACCGCCAGCACGGCCTCCGCGGTGCAGCCGCCACAGAAGGAACGGTACTGGAGCTCCCAGACCCGGTCCCAGTGGCCGCAGAGGAGCTGGACGCCGGCGCGGGCGTTGAACTGCTCCTCCCAGTGCATCCGGCTCCACGGACCGAGCCAGAGGTCGAGGGCGGTGGCCAGCACCTCGAAGAGCACCAGCGCTGCCAGCAGTCGTCTCGTGCTCACAGCGTCCTGGAGGGAACTCACGACAGGCGCATTGTACGCCTTCGCCCCGCCGCGTGGTTACCCGTCTGTCCCATGCTCTGGACCCTGCTCGTCGCCACCGGCATCGCTGGACCACCCCCCGCGGAGAAGGTCAGGGAGCTGGAGCGCGACGGCAAGCACGAGCGGGCCCTGGACTACTGCGAGAAGAGCCTCGGCAGGTCACCCGACGAGTCGGAGCTGATGGAGCTGTGCGCCAGCGTGGCCTGGCGCTTCGTCGAGGAGGACCTCGAGAGCCTGGAGGCCTTCGCCGCGAAGTGGCCCGGCACCACCGCCGGCCAGCGAGCCCACCGCCAGGCGGGCGTCTTCGCCGTCGAAGCCGCCGGAGACGATCCCGAGAAGCTCCGCCAGGTCGCGGAGTCCTACGCCGGCACCCGCTCCGCCGAGGAGGCCGAGCGGCGCCTGACCCACCAGGACTTCATCGCCGCCCGGGACGCCGGAGACGCGGCGTCGATGGTGGCCTTCGTCGAGGCCCACCCCGACGCGGTCCACCTGGCGATGGCCCACAAGATCATCGCCAGGCGGACCTTCGAGGAGACGGCGGCCGTGGGCACCGTGGCCGCCTGGACCGCGTTGCTGGAGGCCTGGCCCGACCACCCGCAGCTCTCCGAGGCCCAGGGCGCCCTCGCCGACGCGCTCTACGCCGAGGCCCGCTCGCCCGAGGAGCTCTACGCCTTCTCCCAGGCCCACCCCGAGCACCCCAAGACGCCCGAGGCCCTGGGCCGGGCCCTGCCGGTCCTGGTGAGCCTGACCCACCAGGACGAGGACCTCGAGGTCGCCAACCCCGCCCTGACGGAGGTCTCCCTGGTGACACCCTCCGAGGCGACGGTGTCGCTCCGGGTCGGCGAGATCCCCGTCGCCGAGGCCTGCGCCGACAGCCCGGAGGTGACCTTCGCCGACGGCGCGCTCCGCTACCCCTTCGGCCTCTGCCAGCTCGACGCCGAGCCCCTCACCTACCGGGTCCGGGTCGAGGTGCTCGGGGTGTCCCACGACCTGGAGCTGACCGTCGAGCAGGCGCCGAACGACCCCCTCGCCGCCCTCGCCCTGCGCTACGCCCTCCGAGGTCAGCTCCAGGCGGGCTGCGAAGACCCCGCTCGCTGCGCCCCCACGCAGCTCGGCTTCGCCGGCGACCTGCTCTACGGCGTCCAGGGCGAGGCCTACGTGGACGAGGAGGTCCGCTGGTGGGCGCTCGACGGGGTCCAGGGCCCCGCAGAGTCACCGCCCGGACCCGCCGGCGTCTGGCGGGGACCCCTGTCGGCCACGACCGGCCTCGCCCTCAGCCCGGACGGGCAGCGCCTCGCCGCCGCCTTCTGCGGCGAAGCCCTCACGGCGATCTACCTGGTCGACATCGCCAGCGACCGCATCCTCGGCACCCGGGACGGCACCTGCGGCCGGGACCTCACCTTCTCCCGAGACGGCGAGAGCGTGCTGCTGGTCGACGGGGACCAGGTCGTCGTGCTCGCCAGCCGCAACGCCACCACGACCTGGGAGTTCCCTGGCGGCGGCGAGGTCCGGCAGGTCGCCTGGTCACCAGACGGCGAAGTGCTGGCCTGGTGGTCCGAGGGGGACGGCCAGGAGCGGGAGCCGGCCGTGAACCTGGGCGGGGCGGCCTCGGAGATCCCCTTCACCTCCCACGCGACGGGCGAGGTCCGGCCCCACCAGCTCGACTTCACGGCCGATGGCGAGACCCTCTGCCTGCTGACCGAGAGCGCGTACCGGTGCTGGGACCGCGCCAGCGAGGAAGAGGTGCGCAGCGTCGACCTCAGCGAGCGCGTGCCGGAGCCGCCGGAGGGCGAGACCAGCCCACGGGGCCCCGTGGCCATGGCGCCAGACCTGGACCTGGTCGTGGTCGGCACGGCCGAGGGCACCGTCACCCTCTGGGACGGCCGCAGCGGCGAGCAGCTCACCACCCTCACCGGTGGCCAGGGCCCCATCACCAGCCTCGCCCTCTCCGCCACCGGCGATCGCATCGCCGCAGTGGACGAGACGGGAGCCCTCTGGCTCTGGGGAGCTCAGTCCAGGTAGCCCAGCGCCCTCAGGGCCTGCTCCTCGAGCTCGTCGAAGGCGCGGAAGTGCTCGGCCCGCTCCACCCGGCAGGTGCCCCCGCCCAGCCCCTCGACCTCCCAGGTGCCGGACCGAGTGGGCTCGATGACCAGCTCGGAGCCCCGCCGGGTGGCGCGTCCCCACGCCCCCGGCGGTGCCCGCTCCGACCAGGTGATCCGGCCTGGCAGCACCAGCCGCTCGCCGGCCTCCACCTCGACCTCGCACCAGGTCTGCTCTGACCGCTCGCCGTGCCAGCCGGCGGTGCCCATGCGGGCCAGGCGGGCCTCCAGGGCAGCCTCGTCCCCCTCCACGTGGCGGCCCGCACCCCGCAGCAGCACGCCCTCCGGCGCGATGAGGCCGTCGGTGTGGATCGCCGGACGCCGCTTGCTCGCGTACCCCAGGCGCACCAGGTCGGTGGGCGGGCTCCAGCCGGGGTCGGCGGGGGCGCCGGCCGCCAGGGCGATGCGCTGGGCGACGTCCTGGAGTCGCACCGGACCCGCCGGACGCTCCGGGACCGCCCCGGGCACCGACAACGCCGCGTGCACGCGCACGACCTCCTCCCACATCGCGTGGCCGTGCTCGAAGCCCCCGTGCTCCCAGAGCTCCTCCCCGTGATCCGAGACCACCGCGGTCACGGCCTCCTCCCCGACCAGCTCCAGCAGCTCCCCGACCCTGGCGTCGACCTCGGCGACGTCGGCGGCGTAGAGCGCCGCGATGCGGGCCCGATCGACGGGGCCGTACCCGGGCGCGTGGTCCAGGTCGTCGAAGTGGTCCCCCACCCGCTCTCCGGTCCCCGGGGGCGGCACGGCCGGCGCATAGGGCAGGTGGGGCCCGATGAGGTGGACCACGAGCAGGCGGTCGCCGCGCCGCGGCTCCTCCCACCAGGTGCGCGCCAGGGCGACCGCGGCCCGGTCGCCCGCCGCCATGGCCGCCCGCTCGAAGCCCTGGTGGAAGCCGCGCTTCTCCGACACGAAGGGGTTGGTGCCGATCAGCCACCGCTCCCGCCCCTCCACCTGCTCCGGCCAGGTGGTGACGTGGTCCGGCAGCTCGCGGTAGGGCTCCGGGTAGAGCGCCCAAGGGGGCCGCCCGGTGAAGAGCGCGGCCACCGCGGGCTGGGTCCAGGGCGACGGGCTGTAGGCCCGCTCCGGCCACCAGCCACGTGCCGCATGGGCCGCGATGACCGGCGTGCGCTCGGGACCCACGTGGTCGGGCCGCAGGGTGTCGACGATGACGAGCAGGACGTCCACACCCCCCCGTCGCGCGTCGGGCGCCACCTCCAGGAGCAGCGGCTCGTCGCAGTGCGAGACCAGGTCCCCGGCGACCGGGCGCCAGCCGGGCGCACCACAGCCCCCGGCCACGGCCACCACGTCGAGGTCCCCCGGGTCCACGCCCCGGGCCAGGGCTACGGCACGGCGGGCGTCGTCACCGGAGCGAAACCAGCCCCGGGCCAGGGACACGTCGACCGGGTCCGCGACACAGGCGAGGAGCAGCACCGGCAGCCAGCCCGAGATGGGGGATTCTATCGCCACGGTAGGCTCCGGCCGTGCTCACCCGACTCGCCGCGGTCCTGGCCCTGGGCGTGGCGATCGCCCTGCGCCTCCGGGACGTCGACGCCACGATGATGCTGGCCGACGGCGTGGGCCCCTACCTGGCGGCCACCGCGAGCCCCTTCAACCTCCACCCCCACGCCCCGCCCTATGGCTGGGCGCTCTACCCCCCGGTGGCCCTGTGCCTGGCCCTGGCCTCCAGCCTGCGCCAGGCCGTGCAGGGCGTGGCCCTGCTGCACGCCGCCGCGGCGCCCCTGGCGGCCCTGTCGGCCGGGCGGCTCGGCGGGCCGGCGACGGCGCTGGTGGCCGGCCTGGTCGTGGCCCTCGACCACGGGCTGGCGGACACCGCCAGCAGCGGCGCCGAGGGCTACCTGGCCCCGGTCTGGATCGGCGTGATGACCTGGGCGCTGCTCACCTCCGAGGACCGGCCCCGGCGGGTGTTTCTCGCTCCCCTGGCCTGGGCCGCCGCGGTGATGAACCACCCCCTGGCCCTGTGCGCCGCGCCGCTGCTCGTGCTCGGGCGCGGTCGCCGCTGGCGGGTCCTGGGCGGCGTCCTCGCCCTCGTCGCCCTCGCGCCCCCGGCGGCCGGCTGGTGGCAGGCCGGTGGCACGGGCCTCGGTCCCGGTTCCCCGCTGCACGCGCTGCCGACCTGGCTCTCCCAGGGGGGACCCGGGGCCGGGCTGCTGGCCGTGAGCGTCGTCCTGGGCCTCGGCGTGCGACGCACACGCCCCCTCGCCGTCGCCGTGCTCGCCAGCGGGCTGCTCCTGGGCCTGGCAGGCACCGGCCTCGGCTACCTGCGAGACCACCACCTGCGCCTGCTCACCGTGCCCGCAGCCGCCTGCCTGGCCTGCTTCGGCAGCCGCTGGATCTGGCTCACCCTGGTCTGCCTGCGGCTGCCCACCACCCGGGTCCCCCCACCGGACAAGCCCCCCCGGCCGGGCACGCTGGGCCTGGCGACGGAGCTGACCGACGCCCTCGCCACCCTGCCGCCGCCCCTGGTGGTCGACGGGGCCTGGGCCTCCGGCACCGCCGCCGCCGAGCCCTCGACGGTGATGCTGGACCTCTCGCTGCGAGGCGTCCCGATTGGCCCCGGAGGCACACTGGCCGTGATCGTGTCCTACGACCGGGGCCGCCGCCCGGCCTGGGAGGACCCGTGGCGCGTGGGCGACCGGCACTACGTGGTGACCGAAGACCACGAGGAGCTGGCAGCGACCCTCTGCGGCCAGGCTCGGCTCGGCGGTGCCTGGGACGGCCTGGCGGTGCTGCGCGAGGGCGCGACCCTGGCGGAGGCCGGGGCCTGGCGGAGCGGATGCGACCGCCCCTGACCCCGGCCCGGGCCGCCCTGGGGCTGCTGCTCCTGGAGGTGCTGCTGGTGGCGGTCGACCTCGTCGCCGGCCCGGGCACGGCCATCGCACCGGAGGAGGCGCGCAACGCCCGGGCCGGCCTGCAGCTCGCCTGCGGCCACTGGGAGGACCTCTGGGCCCTTCAGTACCGCTCCTTCTGTGGCGGCTGCACCGCAGAGGCGGCCCTCGCCGCGCCGCTCTTCTCGGCTCTCGGCGACGCGCTGTGGACCTGGAAGCTGGTGCCGGCGGGCTTCCACCTGGCGACGGTCTCCCTCGGGGCGCTGCTGGCCGCCCGAGCCTGGGGGACCTGGGCTGCCTCGGCCTGGCTGGCCTGGATGATCGGCGCCCCCGCCTTCTACCGGGAGCTGGCGCTGACCGGCTACGGCAACCACACCGAGGGCACCGCCTGGGTGCTCGCCGGTGTCGTGCTGGCCCTGGCCGCCCTCGACCGTCGCTGGCAGCTCCGGGTCCCCCTGCTGGTGGCGGCGGGCGCCGTGACCGGACTCGGCGTGTGGTTCACCTGGTCCAGCGCCTACGGACTCGCAGCGCTGGCGCTCGTCGCCGCGCTGGCCTGGCGCCGTGGCGGTCCTCTGGTCCTGCTCGGCCTGCCGGCCGGCCTGCTGCCGATGGCCGCGACCTGGCAGGCCGACCCCGCGGCCGCGCCCCTGGCCCGCGACCTGTGGTCCGAGGTGAGCTGGGCCGGTCCCGGCGAGCTGTGGCGCTGGCTCGGCCCGGACTTCGCCGCCAGCGGCCTCTGGCAGGGTGCGCTGGGTGCGGTGACCTGGCCCTGGTGGGGGCTCACGCTGGGGCTGGCCGCCCTCGGCGTCGTCCTCGCCCTGCGAGAGCGCAGCCCGGCCCGCGCCTGGCTTGTCGCCGCGCCGCTGGCCCTGGTCGCGGCCTACGCGCTCCGCCACGACCTCTGGCACGACACCTACGCCCCCGATCGCTACAGCCCCTTCCTGCTCCGCTACCGGGCCCCGCTGGTGCCCCTGGTCGGGCTGCTCGTCGCCGGCGCTGCGCTGCGCTGGCGGGCCGCCCGGATCGTCCTCGTCGCCCTCGTCGCCACGGGGCTGCTGGGCCGGGTCCTGGCCTGGTCGCCGGACCTGGAGGCCGCCAGGGCGCCGGCGTATGTGCCCACCAGCCTGCCCGATCCCACCGTGGCGGTCGGGCAACCGCCCGTGCGCCACGCGGGCGGGCGCACACGTCCCCAGGACCTCGCGGCGGCCCTGGACTGGCTGTCGCGTCACGCGGATCCCCTGCCGGTCTGCCGACTCGACCACCTGACGGAGCTGGGGAGGCGCCTCCAGGGGCACCTCGACCGGGACCCGGCCAGCCCCTGGGCGCTCACGGTCCACGAGGCCCTCCCCCAGGTCGCCTGGCGCCTCCAGGTCGCCCGGGGCCGGGTGGCGGCCGGAGCGGAGTCGCCACCGGCCGACCCCGACCCCTGGCGCGACGAGCTGGAGTCCGTGCTCCAGGAGCGGTGATAGGCTCCCCTTCCCCAAGGAGCAGGACGATGGGCGACTACCTGGTCCGAGCCGGAGGGCGCCCGCTCTCCCGGCGCCTCCTGAAGAGCCTGGGCATCCAGACCCCCCAGCACCTGGAGCGGCGGGAGGGCCCCTGGCTGGCCCACCCGCTGGAGGGCTGCACCGTCGTGCTGGCCGGCGCGGGGCCCCTCTGGGCACCGATCCGGTCCGTCATCGAAGAGGCGGGCGGCACGGTGCTGGATCCGGACCGCGCCGCGCTGGAGACCTGGCCCAAGGCCCTGGTCTTCGTCGGCACGGAGCTGGAGCAGGTGGCGGAGCTCGAGGGTCTCCACACCTTCTTCCACCACTGGATCCGCCAGATCCAGCGGAGTGGTCGGATCGTCGTGGTCGGACGATCGCGCGCCGACACCCCCGAGGCCGCGGCCTGTGCCCAGGCCCTGGACGGCTTCGTGCGCAGCGTAGCCAAGGAGGTCGGGCGCAAGGGCACCACGGCCAACCGCATCACGGTGGTGCCGGGGGCCGAGGACCGCCTCGACGGCCCACTGCGCTGGCTGCTCTCCCCCCGCTCGGCCTACGTCTCCGGCCAGACCCTGGCGCTGTCCGCGCTCCTGGACCGCTCCGGGCCCCCGAGCTGGGAGCGACCGCTGGAGGGCCGCACCGCCCTGGTGACCGGCGCCGCCCGCGGCATCGGCGCCGCCACGGCCCTTCGGCTCGGAGAGGAGGGGGCCCAGGTGCTCTGTGTCGACCGCCCCGGTGAGGACGACCTGCTCGACGAGGTGTCGCGGGCCATCGGTGGATCGGCGCTGGCCTGTGACGTGACGGACTCCAACACGCCCGAGCGCCTCGCGGAGCACCTCGCCGACGGCGTCCACGTGGTCGTGCACAACGCCGGCATCACCCGGGATCGCACCCTGGGCAAGATGGACCCCGAGCGCTGGAAGCTCACCCTGGACGTGAACCTCGCGGCCGTCGACCGCATCACGGAGCGCCTGCTCCAGGGCCCGCTGCAGGACGGCGGGCGCCTGGTCGCCCTGTCGTCGACGGTCGGTATCTGCGGCAACTTCGGACAGACCAACTACGCCGCGTCCAAGGCCGGCCTCATCGGCTGGGTGCGGGCCCGGTCTGGACCGCTGGCCGAGCGCGGCATCACGGTCAACGCGATCGCGCCCGGCTTCATCGAGACCCGCATGACTGCGGCGATCCCCTTCTTCACCCGTGAAGGGGCTCGCCGGCTCTCGGCCCTCTTCCAGGGTGGCCTGCCACAGGACGTGGCCGAGGCCATCACCTTCCTCGCCAGCCCCGGCGCCGACGGCCTCTCCGGCCAGGTGCTCCGCGTCTGTGGCGGCAGCTTCATGGGGGCCTGATGGCCAACCGCCGGCGTGCCGTGGTCGTCACGGGGGTCCGCACCCCCTTCGTGAGGGCCTTCCGCGAACACCTCAGCCTCGACGCCATCGCCCTGGGCACCGCCGCGGTGGCGGGCCTGCTGGACCGTAGCCGGGTCCCCGGCGAACAGGTCGACGCCCTGGTCTGGGGCGGCGTGGTGCTGCCGGGTGCCTCCCCGAACGTCGGCCGCGAGATCGTGCTCGACGTGGGGCTGCCCCACAGCGTGGAGGCGATGACGGTGACCCGGGCCTGTGCCTCCGGGCTCCAGGCCGTCACCCTGGCCGCCGCCGCCATCGAGCGCGGTGACGCCGACGTGGTGATCGCCGGTGGCTCCGACTCCACGAGCAACGCCGAGGTCAAGCTGCCGCAGAAGGTGGTGCACGCCGCGGCGCCGGTGATGCTCGGCGGCAAGGGCGGCGTCGGGGCCTACTTCAAGATGCTGGCCGACCTGATGCCTCCCTGGTCGGTGCTGCCCAAGATGCCGAAGATCGCCGAGCGCACGACCGGCGAGGTGATGGGCGAGGCCTGCGAGCGCATGGTCCGCCACTGGGGGGTCTCCCGCGAGGCCCAGGACGCCTTCGCCGTGGCCTCGCACCACCGGGCCGCCAAGGCCTGGGAGGCGGGGTACTTCGAGGAGGAGGTCGTCGCCCTCGCCGGTGTCGAGCGCGACACCATCGTCCGGCCCGACACCAGCGCGGAGAAGCTCGCCCGCCTGCGCCCCGTCTTCGCCGCCGACGGCTCCCTGACCGCCGGCAACTCCTCGACCCTCACCGACGGCGCGGCCGCGGTGCTGCTCATGGAGGAGGCGCGCGCCCGGGCCCTCGGCTTCACGCCCAAGGCGGCGTTGAAGAGCTGGTCCTACGTGGGCGTCGACCCCGGTGATCAGCTCCTCATCGGGCCGGCCATCGCCATGCCGCGGGCCCTGGAGCGGGCCGGCCTCGCCCTGGCGGACGTGGAGCTCGTGGACCTGCACGAGGCCTTCGCCGGCCAGGTGCTCTGCGTGCTCAGGGCCCTGGCCTCGGATGAGTGGGCCGCCGAGCGCCTGGGGCGGGACGAGGCCGTGGGTCAGGTGGACCCGGCGAGGCTCAACGTCTACGGCGGCTCGGTCGCCCTGGGCCATCCCTTTGGCGCCACGGGCGCCCGCATGGTCACCACCATGGCCAACGAGCTCCACCGCTCCGGCGCCCGCCACGCCCTGCTCGGCCTCTGTGCTGCCGGTGGCCTGGGCGCCGCGGCCGTGCTCGAGCGGGTGGAGTAGTCGGGCTTGACCGAAGCCCCTCTACGGCGGCTGCTGCGGCAGGCCGCGCCCCACCGTCGCAGGGTGGTGGCCGCTGTCACGGCCTCCGTCCTCAACAAGGTCTTCGACCTCGCCCCACCGGCGCTCATCGGCGCCGCCATCGACGTGGTGGTGGAACAGGAACACAGCCTGCTCGCACGCTTCGGCGTGGAGGAGGTGCGCCAGCAGCTCCTGGTGCTCGCCGTCGCCACCGTGGCCATCTGGGCCCTGGAGTCGCTGTTCGAGTACGCCTACCAGTGGCTGTGGCGCAACCTCGCCCAGACCATCCAGCACGAGCTGCGCCTCGACGCCTACCGCCACATCCAGCGGCTCGACATGGACTGGTTCACGGACCAGTCCCGCGGCGAGCTGATGAGCGTGCTCAACGACGACATCAACCAGCTCGAGCGCTTCCTCGACGGGGGGGCCAACAGCCTGCTCCAGGTCGGCACGACCGTCGTGGTGGTGGGCATTGCGTTCTTCGCGGTGTCCCCGGCCGTGGCGGTCTGGGCGATCCTGCCGATGCCCTTCGTGCTCGCGGGCAGCTTCTGGTTCCAGGGCCACATCGCGCCGCGCTACGCCGAAGTGCGGTCACGGGTCGGCACGCTGAACGCGATCCTCGACAACAACCTCGCGGGCATCGCGACCATCAAGTCGTTCACCGCGGAGGACCGGGAGGCGGACCGTGTCCTGGCCGCCTCTCAGGACTACCGCCAGGCGAACCGTCGGGCCATCGCCCTGAGCTCCGCCTTCAGTCCCCTGATCCGGATGGTCATCGTGGTCGGCTTCACCGCCACGCTGCTCTACGGCGGGCACCTCACCCTGGACGGCGAGCTGGCGGTCGGGGCCTACAGCGTCCTGATCTTCCTGACCCAGAGGCTGCTCTGGCCCCTGACGCGCCTTGGACAGACCTTCGACCTCTACCAGCGGGCCATGGCGTCGACGAACCGGGTCCTGGACCTGCTGGCGCGGCCGGTGCGGCTGGTGGGCGGCGTGCGCAGGCTGGAGACCCGCCGGGGAGCGGTGACCTTCGAAGGCCTGGGCTTCGCCTACCCGGACCGCGAGCCGGTGCTGCAGGGCATCGATCTGCGCATCGACGCCGGCCGGACCGTGGCGGTGGTCGGACCGACCGGCGCGGGCAAGACCACGCTGGTGCGGCTGCTGCTGCGCTTCCACGATCCCACCCAGGGTCGGATCACCCTCGACGACGTCGAGCTGCGGGAGCTGGAGCTCCAACAGCTCCGCCAGGCCATCGCCCTGGTGAGCCAGCAGGTGACGCTCTTCCCCGGCTCGGTGGCCGACAACATCGCCTATGGCAAGCCGGAGGCTGCACGCTCGGAGGTCGAGACCGCCGCCCGCCTCGCCGAGGCCCACGGCTTCATCGAAGCCCTGCCCCAGGGCTATGACACGCCGATCGGCGAAGGGGGACAGAAGCTCTCCGGCGGGCAGCGCCAGCGCCTCGCCTTCGCTCGCGCGGTGCTCAAGGACGCACCGGTGCTCGTGCTCGACGAGGCGACCTCGGCGGTGGACAACGAGACCGAGGCCGCCATCCAGCGCTCGATGGCCCGGATCAGCCGGGGTCGCACCACGCTGGTGATCGCCCACCGCCTGTCGACCGTGCGCCGTGCCGACGACATCGTGGTCCTGGACCGGGGACGGATCCGGGAGCGCGGCACCCACGCCGAGCTGATGGCCCGCGGCGGCCTCTACGCCCGGCTCTGGCGGGTCCAGACGGGGGAGCTGGAGGGGGGCTGAGGGTGTGGTCGCTCAGCCTCCGCGCTGGTCCCGATCCGGGGCGGGACCCGGCAGGGGGAGACCGAAGGCCCGCGCGGTGGCGAGGACCTGGGCCAGGCCAGCACCGAGGAACTCCAGGCCGCCACCGGTCACGGTGACCTGGTCGTAGGAGTCCCGGAAGGCCCGCGCCACCTGGGGCAGCGTCTCGGTGAGCATCAGCTCCTGCAGACGCACCTCGCTGATCGCGTCGTGGGCGGCCCGCTGCTCCCGGGTCAGGGCGGCGCGGGTCTCCCCCATCACCCGCTCCGCCTCCGCCTCGAGGCGGGAGATCTCCACCTTCAGCTCCGCGCGGGCCTGGTCCTCGGCCCGCGCCTGCTCGCAGCGCAGGGCCGTCAGGGCCTGGTCGGCTTCGTGCTCCAGGCGCTCCAGGGCCGCCGTGTGCTCGGCCGCCCGGCGCTCCCGGACCCGCTCGGCCGCCAGCCGCTCCTCCTCCAGCGACATCAGCTCTCGGCGCCGGTCCTCCTGGGCACGCTCGGACTGGGCGACCAGGAGCGCCCGCTCCCGCTCGACCTGGGACTTCGCCCGCAAGGCACCGAGCGCTACCTCCTCCCGGTAGGGCGCCTGGAGGCTGTCGAAGACGTCCTCGGAGAGCACCCGCACGTCCTGGACCTCGATGGTGTCCAGGGCGATGCCCCAGCCGCGGTCCGTGCGGTCCCCGACCTGGCCCCGCCCGCTGACGACGGGGGCGATCTCCGCCATCAGCTCCGCGGCCAGGGCGTCCTTGCGGCGGGTGAGGCAGTCCTCCAGGGAGAGGTTGGCCACCAGCCTCCGCGTGGCGCCGGTGAACATCTCCTGGAGCAGCGTGCGGACCGCGTCAGGCTGCTCCAGGTTGAGCATGCGGTAGGCGATCATCGGCGCCACGACGCGGAACACCGCCAGCCCCGTGACCTGCACGCCGACCTTCTCCCGGGTGACCTGGTCGGCGGTGAACTGGAGGCGGCGGATGCTCGTGTCGACCCGCGCCACCGTGTCCCGGGGCCAGCGCCAGCAGGAGCCCCCCTGCTGGCGGTGCACGACCTCGCCACGGCGGATCAGGAGCAGGTGTTCGTGGGGCTGGGCCGACACCCAGCCCATGCGCGGAATGGACGACATGGCGACCTCCTGCGAGGGGTTCACCAGCCCGTGTTGCAAGGACCTCGCCAGGTGACGTCCAGCGTCTGCGTCGCCGAGCGCGCCAGACCGGCGCGCCACCTGTTCGAAGATCGATCAGTCTCCGCCGAGGGGGATGACCGTGTCCTCGTCGAGCACGTCGAGGGTGATCTCGTCGTTGACGTCCAGCTCCGCGGTTCGCCAGATGGCCGCGGACGGCGATCCGTCGAGGGCGGCCCGCACGTGGTCCAGCAGCTCCGGCAGCTCGGCCGGCCGCCGCGGGCACAGCTCCGCGGTCTCCAGGTGCACCAGGGCCTGCTCGATCCGGGCCCGCCCGCCGGTCTCCGCGGTCAGGAAGAGGGCCCAGCCGTACCAGGCGTGGTGGAAGCCCGACGTGGGCTGGTGGGCGAGGGCCTGCTCCAGCACCGGCAGGGCCAGCGCGACCTCGTGCCGCAGCAGCAGGCCACGTCCTCGGTGCAGGAGCGGGTCATCGCGCTCCTGCACGCCCCTCGGAGCGCTCGCAGGGGCCCGCAGTCCACGCCAGTGGAACCACTCCATGAAGGTCTCCCAGGTGGGCGTTCGGAGCAGCAGGAAGGACGTCCACCCCGGAGGTCCAAATAACCATAATCCCACAAACGGTGCAAGCGAACTGCGAGAACGTCGGGGCCGAGAGCCTGCCGGGAGACTCAGGCGCCGCTGAATTGTACGCCTTCGAACACCAGAGTCGGCACCTGGACAGCTCGGTAGCGCCAGGGATCGCTGCCGACGCCCACGAGCGCAGCGAAGAGATCCACCAGGTTCCCGGTGACGTTCATCTCGCCCACAGGCGCTCCCACTTCGCCGCCGGACACCAGGTGGCCCCGCATGCCGAAGGAGAAGTCGCCGGTGGAGCGGTCGCTGTTGCCGCCCAGCCAGGAGGTCACCAGCACGGCCACGCCGGCCTCGGCCAGCCAGCCGGCGAGGTCCTTGTCACCCGGCAGCACGAGCCGGTTGGTGCGGGTCCCGCTGGTGGGCGCCAGCTCGGCCTTGCGACCGTAGTAGGTGTCGACGTACAGCTCGCGGGCCACGCCGGCTTCGATCAGCGTGCGACGGCGCGTGGCGAGGCCTTCGCCGTCCCAGGTGCGCGAGGCGAGGCCCCTCGGCACCAGCGGATCGTCGACGACGGTGAGCTTGTCCGAGGCGATCGACTGGCCGATGCGGTCCGTCCAGAAGGAGCGCTTCTGCTGGATGCCCCTGGCCGTGGCGGGACCGAGCAGCGAGCGCACCAGCCTCCCGGCGGCCCGGGGCTCGACGATCATCGTCGCCTTGCGGGTCGGGCCCTTGGTGCTGCCGAGCCGGGCGCGGGCCCGTGCGAGGGCCTCGATGCTGACGTCCACGGCCGAGGGCAGGCCGCCAGCGTGGCGACCGCCGACCCACATCCAGTCCTCCGGGCGCCGCTCCCCCTCCCCCTGGAGGGTGACCTCGGTGCCGGTCCAGATGCTGGTCGCCTCCCGGGTGCCCGCAAAACCGTTCGAGGAGGCGGCCGCCCGGTAGACGTGATCGTCGTAGACACCGGAGGTGGCCGAGATGACCTCGTCCTGGCTGGCGACGGCTTCGTTCATCTCCACGGTCCACGAGGTCCGTCGCTCCTGGTCGAAGCCCGAGAGCTCCGGGTCGACCAGCTCCAGGTCGACCTCGGCCCGGCCCTCGTACAGCACCGGCTCGGGCAGGGACCGGTGTGGATCGGGCTCCAGGGCGCGGGTCAGGGCAACCGCGTCCTCCACGAAGGCCTGGAGCTGGGCCGGCCGCAGGTCGGTGGTGGAGTGGGTGGAGTAGCGGCCCTCGGCGTAGACCTGGAGGCCGAGCTTCCGGGAGGTGTTCTCCTGGACACGCTCCAGCTCGCCGTCCCGCACCGAGGTCTCGACGGTGCGCTTGCGGCTGGCGCCGGCGAAGGCCTCGTCGGCTCCAGCGGCCAGGGCGCTCTCGATGGCCTGCTGGGCCCGAACGAGCAGCTCGTCAAGCATCCTCGCCTCCCACGGTCAGGCTGGAGACCAGCACGGTGGGCAGCCCCTGGGAGACGGGCACGCTCTGGCCGTTCTTGCCACAGGTCCACCCCCCGGTGTCCAGCGCGCCGTCGCCGGCGGCCATCGTCACCTTGCGCAGGGCTTCGGGGCCGTTGCCGATGATGTTGACGTCCTTGATCGGGGCCGTGACCCTGCCCCCCTCGATGAGCCAGCCGTTCTTGATGTAGAAGGTGAAGTCGCCGGCGCCGATCTGGACCTGCCCGTTGGTGAAGGTCTCAGCGATGATGCCCTTGTCGACCGAGGCGATGATCTCGTCGCGGCTGTGGGGTCCGTCCTCCATGAAGGTGCAGCGCATGCGGGGCATCGGCGAGTGCCGGAAGGACTGGCGACGTCCCGAGCCGGTGCCCTCGACGCCGTAGTGCCGGGCGCTGATGCGGTCGTGCAGATACGTCCGCAACACACCGTTCTCCACCAGCGCCGTGCGCTGGCAGGGCGTGCCCTCGTCGTCCAGGGCCAGGGCACCTCGCTCGTGGGGCTCGAGCCCGCTGTCGACGATGGTGACGAAGTCCGGCGCGACCTGCTGGTCCATCAGGTCGGCGGAGATCGAGGTGCCCTTGCGGTTGAAGTCGGCCTCCAGGCCGTGGCCGCTGGCCTCGGGGCGCC
>CAZCVP010000117.1:0-25222 GCA_964501915.1 uncultured Enterobacterales bacterium | reverse complement strand
GACCATGGCCGACCTTGCGGTGGTCGGGAAGCGCAGCTCCAGGAGCGAGCCCTCCTCCGGTGGCACGTTGGCCGCCGCGCCCGAGGCTTCGTCCCTCACCCAGGTCAGGCGGGCGGGCAGCTCGCCCGAGGCGCGTCCCTGGCCGGGCGGCTTGGTGGCCGCCAGCCAGACGTGGTGCTGCAGGTCGAGTCCGGCGGCGACCTCGACCCGGTCCCCGCCGGGCAGCCGCAGCACGTTCACGCCGCTCTGGGGCCCCAGCTCGAAGCCAGGCGCTGCGAACGAGGGCAGGATCAGCAGGTCCTCGATGGCGCGCCCGTCGCGACCGGCGCTGCCCGGCCGCCAGTAGCGGGTGCCGTCGGGCCAGGTCACCACGGTCCCGGCCCCCCTCGGAGGGGTGTGCTCGAAGCGGTGGCCCGTCCACCAGGCGTCTCTCGGGGGAAGGGGCGGCAGCTCCCCGGCGGCCTGGGACCAGGCACCGATGGACTTCGCCCCGCCCCTCCGAGCGGAGCCGTTCCACACCACCATCGGGACCCACCAGTCGGCGCAGGGCGTGTCGGAGCGGAAGGAGAAGCGGATGGTCTCTCCCATCAGCTTCACCTCCACGATGAAGCGCACGCCCCTGGGCTGGCAGAGGCCGAGGGGCAGGCGACCGCGCCACAGGCCCTCCTCCGGGGAGCGCCACTGGATCGCCATCTCGGCGGCCTGGTCCCGGTCCAGCTTGAAGAGGTCCTGGAGGTGCTGCTGGATGGACTTGCGGACGGCACCTTTCTCGGCGAAGACGTGGACTTCGGGGCTGTGGTTGGAGACGTAGGGGAAGCGGACCTCGACCACCGCCGAGAGCTGGGAGACCCGGGGAACCGCGGCCTCACCCTCCCGCGGGAGGTCCCAGCCCGGGTGGTCCGGGTGTCCGCCGATCATGCGGGCCGAGACCGACGTCACCACCGCAGCCTCCAGGGCGGTGTGAGCGGCGGCGTCGGAGGGATGGACCGCCGAGTAGAGCAGCAGCGGGGCCACACCGCGGGTCTCGACCTCGGCGAGGGTGGTCGCGTACCAGCGGGCCTGGATCTCGTGGCGCCGCGGATGGGCCACGAACTGCTTGTAGAGGGTGTGCCAGGCCTCTGAGGTCCCGGTCTTGCCCGCCTCATGGAAGGCGTAGTCCATCTCCAGCTTCTTGGCGCGGTCGACCTCGGGGGACTCCGGGTAGGCGGCCACGAACACCCGCATCGCCTCGGAGGTGCCCTCCGCCATCGCCCGGTCGAAGGCGGCCTCCTGCTCCAGCTCCCGCGCCTCCCGGCGTTGGGGGGCGCCGGGGTACTTCTGGCGGAACTCGGCGTAGGCCTCGGGGCTGGCGAGCAGGCGGGCCCGGTCGAAGGCGATCTGCCAGATGCGGGTCTGGGCCTCGGTGGCCGCCTGGGTGCGCTGGTAGGTCCAGGTGACCTGGTTGAGCTTCTCGAGGCTCTGACCCGCGGCCGCCAGCGCGATCCGGGCGGCCTGCTCGTGGGAGGTGTCCCCGGCGGGGGTGCCCTCCCAGCGATCGGCGTGGGCGTCGAGCTGGTCCTGGCTCAGGCCGCTGGGGTTGTCCAGGCTCAGGACATCCAGGGCGACCTGGGCGCAGGTGTCCCTGGCGAAGACGAACTCGGAGCTCGCCGAGGCCTCGAGCTGGGCACAGAGCGAGGTGGCACGCTCCAGCTTGCCGCGGTCGTGGAGCTTCTTGATCTTCTCGGTCTCGGCGCCGGCCTGGGCCGCGCCGGCCACCAGGAGCGCTGCCAGCCAGGCCAGGGCGAACCGGGACCTTCGAAGTCCGTGCCCGCTCGTTGGCTGCCCCGACATGCGGGGGAGTCTACCTGGGCTGCGGGTGAGCGGGCCGTCCCACCAGCCCGTCACGCCCGGGCTGGAAGGCCTCGACGTTGAGGTGATCCCGCAGGGCCTGGATGTCGGGCTCGTGGTCGATGGCCCACGCCGCGAAGGCCTCGGGGTCCCCGGCCCGGAGCAGCCACCAGGTGTAGGCCTCGAGCTGTCCGGCCGCGGCCAGCTCCCGGTGCCAGTCCACGATCGGGTCCGGCTCGTCCAGGGCGTCGGGCAGAGCGAGGCGCCAGGCCACGATGCCCGAGAGGTCGGCCCGGCCACCGCTGGCGTTCAGGGACTCGCCGAGGGCGGCGTGGAAGGCGGCTTCGAAGGGGTCCGTGGTCTGGGCGGCGACCTGCCGCGAGAGCCGGCGGTGCACCGCCACCAGCAGGGCGCTGACCTCGGCGGAGCGGGGCGTGTAGGGCTCCAGCAGCAGGAAGGCCTCGCCATAGAGCAGGGCCCAGCAGGGGGAGGTGCTGCCGGCGTGGAGTCGGGTCAGCAGCAGGTAGGGGTCGGGCTCCAGGGGCTCGGTCGCCACCGCGTGCTCGAGGCCCAGGCGTGCGGTGAGGAAGTCGCCGACCTCCAGGGCCGCCAGGGTCTCGGGCCGCGTGGGCGGAGGGGACGGCGGGGCCTGCTTCGGCCCACACCCCAGGGTCAGCGCCAGGATCCACCACATCTGGAGAGCCTATCGAGGCAGTCCGGGCTGTGGGATTGACCCGGGTCTGTTCAGCTCTCTTTGTCGCGACGTCGTCGCAGGGCCACCAGCCCGGCGGCCATCCACCAGGCCCCGCCCAGCCCGGCCACGGCGTTGCAGCCGCGCTCCCGCTCGATGTCCTCGGTGCAGACGTCCGCCTAAGCGTCGCTGTCCCGCCCGGCTTCGTCCTCCTGGACGAAGAACAGGCAGAGCTCGTCGGCGTCGCTGCCGACCCAGGTCATGTCGAGGGTCGTGTGGCCGGCTTCGATGGCGAAGGTCTCGGCCATCGGCATCTCGGGCGTGGAGGCGTCGTGGACACGCACCACGGACAGCCCGGAGGCGAAGCCCTCGAAGGCCAGGTCCACGGAGACCGTCCAGGTGCCGAGGTCCGAGTACTCGTCCTCCTCGAAGCCGGCCTCCTGGATGACGCCGGCCGGGGCGTCGTCGACCCGCGCCGCCAGCTCGGTGCCGGTGGTGAACTGGACCAGGCGGGTCCCGCCGAAGACGTCGCTGACCTCCAGCTCGTGCACCGTGTCGACCTCCAGGGTGTCGGGCAGCCACAGGTCGGCCCGCCCGGTGCGGGCCGAGGCCTCGGCGCTGTCCGCACCCATCAGGATGTCGCGGTCCACGTCGCGCACGCTCCAGCTCACAGTGCCTTGGCCGCCGCAGCCATTGTCCTGCGTCAGGGCGATCAGGCGGGCGTCGGGGGGCACGTCGGTCTGGCCGCCTGTCGGCACCACCGAGCCCAGGGAGGCGTCCATGCAGGGCGCGGCGTCTCCGGCCACGAACTTGGCCTGCGCGAAGACCACGGTCGTCATCATCCACCACATGGCTGACTCCTCGGTTGCGCGGGGGAGCTGCAAGCGGGGTGCCAGCTCCAAGGTGCCGGGATCAGGGAGACCGACTGGCCGGGAAGCCCCAGATCGCGGCACCACTGTCTCACTCGACGGTCACCTCGACCGCGTCGAAGCCGGCGAGCAGGGTCCAGGTCCCCGAGGGCACGTCGCCCAGGGTGTAGGACAGGTCGAGGTTGCACTCGCAGTCGCAGGGATCGGGGTTCAGGATGTAGCTCACCTCGATCTCGCCGGCGCCGCGGTTGGAGTAGGCCGACGCGCTGAACTCGGGGCAGCAGCCCTCCCGGAAGTCGATGTGCAGCACGTCGAGGGTTCCGGGCCCGGTCGGGGTGACCACCAGGTCGTCGGTGACGCCGGAGTCGGTGCCGTCGCACTCGTAGGCCGCGGCCGACACGGTCAGCTCGCAGTGGGACGGGTCGGTGCAGCCCTGGGCCTCCCCGCTGTCGTCACGGGAGAAGTCGCCACAGGCGAACATCAGCAAGAGGGTCCACATGTCTCCTCCGCACGGTGCCGGTGGGATCCTATCCGATAAGCCCTGGACCTCGATGCTCTTCCGCTTCTCGCTCTACGGCTTCCTCAAGAACCAGCGGTACTTCGAGCCCTTCCTGCTGCTGGTCTTCCTGGATCGGGGGCTCTCCTTCTTCGAGATCGGGCTGCTGCTGGGCTTCCGGGAGGTGACCGTCAACCTGCTGGAGGTACCCTCGGGAGCGGTCGCGGACCTCTACGGGCGCCGCCGGTCGATGGTGCTCTCGATCTCGGCCTACCTCCTCTCCTTCGGGCTGTTCGCCGAGGGTCGGTCCCTGCCGATCCTGTTCGCGGCGATGGCGCTCTACGCCTGCGGCGATGCCTTCCGGACCGGCACCCACAAGGCGATCATCCTCGACTGGCTCCGCCAGCAGGGGCGCAGCGAGGAGCGGACCCGGGTCTACGGCTTCACCCGGTCCTGGTCCAAGCTCGGCTCCGCGCTCTCGGCGCTGGTCGCCGGGGCCCTCGTCTTCTTCGGCGGGGAGGGGGGCTACAGCCGCGTCTTCTGGTTCGCCATGGTGCCCTACGCCGTCAACCTGGTGAACCTGGCGACCTACCCCGCCTCCCTCGACGGGCAGGTCGGTGCCGAGCGAGGGGCGAGGGCCACGCTGAGGCACCTCGGCGCCTCACTGCGACACCTCTGGACCCACCGCCCGCTGCGGAGGCTGGTGTTCGAGTCCGTGGGCTTCGAGGGCGTCTACGCCTCGGTCAAGGACTACCTCCAGCCGGTGCTCCAGGCGGCGGCGCTCACGCTGCCGCTGCTGGTGGCCTTTCCGGAGCGGCAGCGCACGGCGGTGCTGGTGGGGCTGACGTACGCGGGGCTGTCGCTGCTGTCGGCGGGGGCGAGCCGCCAGGCGCACCGCCTGGCAGCGGCGGCCGGAGGGGAGGAGCCGGCCGCCCGACGGATCTGGCGCTGGACGGCGCTGAGCCACACCGGTCTGCTGGTCCTGCTGCTCGCGGGCTGGCACCTGGTGGCCGTGGCCGGCTTCGTGGGGCTGGCGGTGCTCCAGAACCTCTGGCGTCCGATCCTGGTGGCCCGCTACGACGCCCAGAGCGAGCCGGAGCAGGCGGCGACGCTCCTGTCGGCCGATGCCCAGGCCAAGAGCCTGGCGGCGATGGTGCTGGCGCCGCTGCTCGGGGCGGCGGTGGATCACCTGGTGGCGGCGGGAGCGGCGGCGACCCTGTGGCCGATCGCGGTGCCGGGGGTGGTGGCGGCGGTGCTGGCCCTCCGGCTCCGGTCGTCAGGGTAGGGTGCGCCGTGGACTACCGACTCGACCCCGGCGACCCCCCCGGAGACCAGGTGCGTCGGCTGCTCGTGGCCCAGGTGGCGCTGGCCCGCGAGGCCCTGGGGGGCGAGGACCGGGTCCTGGGCGTGCACGCGGCCCGCAAGGTCGGCAAGCGCTGCCGGGCCCTGATCGCCCTCGCTTCGCCGGGACTCGTCGACGGCGAGGCCCGCACCCTGAGGCGGGCCTTCCGCGACATGGGGCGGCTGCTGGCACCCCTGCGCGACGCCGACGTCAGGCCGCAGGCGCTGGAGCGACTCGCCGTCGCCGAGCTCCAGCCCCTGCACGGCCTGCTGCGAGCGCGCACGCCGAGCGACGCCGCGGAGCGGGTCGCCCAGGCCTGCGCCGCCCTGGAGGACCTCCAGGAAGCCAGCGCGGGCCTGTCGGTCGGTCAGCTCCGCTGGAGGGACCTCGGGAGGGGCATGCGCAGGGGCTATGCGAGCGCTCGTCGCGGACTGGGGGCGGTGCGGGACCGGGCCGACGATCCGGAGGCCGTGCACGAGTGGCGCAAGCGGGTCAAGGCCCACAGCTACCACCTCCAGCTCTTCGCCCTGGCCTGGGAGCCGGTGATGGCGGCCTGGAGCGCCGAGCTGGATCGTCTGCAGGAGAGCCTCGGGGACCACCACGACCTCGACGTACTGCGGCAGGAGCTGCGGACGCTGTCCGTCGAGCCGGAGCTGCGGGAGCTGGCGGAGCGGCGCCTGGCCGCGCGGGAGGCGGAGCTGGTCGCGGTCGCGCTGGCGACCCAGGCCTTCGACGTCCGGCCACCCGTGATGTCGGCCTTCGTCCGGGGGCT
Source organism: uncultured Enterobacterales bacterium (assembly GCA_964501915.1). GTDB lineage: Bacteria > Myxococcota_A > UBA796 > UBA796 > CAJQPC01 > CAYFPX01. The sequence continues at coordinate 19,225 of CAZCVP010000117.1, read as the reverse complement.
CTGGGAGGCGCACTCGTAGTCCTCTACTCGTCCAGGGGCCCGCCGAGCCAGAGGTGGGCCGAGCCCTGTGAGCTGGCGCCCCCGTAGCGGGAGCCGACCAGCAGGTCGTCGTAGCCGTCGCCGTCGACGTCGTGACCGCCGTCGAGGGAGTGCCCGGCCTGTTCGCTGGAGGTGGACCCCCACAGGTGGGCATCGGCTGCGGCCCGCTCGTGGTGGCCCTCGAAGGGGCTGGTGAAGACCCAGGCGGCGCCGTAGGGCGTGTCGCCCTTGTCGGCCTGGATGGACCCGCCGACGACCTCGGCCAGGCCGTCGCCGTTCTGGTCGCCGCCCGGCGAACAGACGAGGCCCGCGTACTCGTTGGACATCGAGCCGTAGACCTCGTGGCTCAGGTCGGCGATGGAGTGGGTGCCCTTGGTCAGGTCGGTCAGGATGAACACGCTGCCGCTGTAGTAGGGCCCGTAGGTGGACGCGTAGGGGGAGCCGACGATCACGTCGGACAGGTCGTCGCCGTCCACGTCCCCGGCACCGGTGACGCAGTAGCCGATGCGCTGGTTCGCCTCGCTGCCCCTCAGCTCGAGCCAGGCCCCGGCAAGGGAGGAGGTGATGGGGGGCCCGAGCACCAGGTAGACCGCTCCGGCTTCGCTGAAGGCCTGGGAGTCGCCCGGCGCACCGACCAGCAGGTCTCCGTGGCCGTCGCCGTCGACATCGCCGGCGCTGGCCAGGCCCTGGCCCGCGCTGGCGTCCCGCTCCTCGCCGGTGATGACCGCGAAGGCGTCCTCGAGGGAAGCGACCTCGGGCAGGTCGGCGCCGAAGACATAGACGGCGCCCGAGTTCAGACCGGCCAGCTTGTCGTCGGGCTTGCTGATGGCGAACTCCGCCTGCCCGTCGCCGTCGAGGTCCCCCAGGCCTTCGACGATCTCACCGGCCGTGTCGTTCTCACCCTCCTTCTCGAAGCGGACGTCCAGCGTGGAGGTGGGCAGGCTCCCGGTGGTGCCGCCCAGCATCAGCCAGGCGGCCTGGCTGCTGAGGTAGCCCGAGCCGATCAGCAGGTCGTCGAGTCCGTCGCCGTCGTAGTCGCCGATGGCCGAGAGGGACTCGCCGACGAAGGCGTCGTCCTCGACCCCCTTGACCGTGGTGTGGGCCGCGACCGATGCCTGGAGGTGTCCCCGCTGGTCGCTGGCCAGCACGTAGACAGCGCCGCTGAGCTCGCCGCCCCAGTCCTCGTAGCGGGCGCCGACCACGAGCTCCGTGATGCCGTCACCCGTGGTGTCCCCGGCGAAGGCGAGGCTGGAGCTGAAGGCGCCCAGCACGTCGGATCCGATGAGGTTCAGGGCGGCCTCGTTGACGTCCCGATCCCCCGAGATGTTGCAGGCGCCCACGTCGCCTTCGCTGCAGTCGTTGTCCACGCCGTCGCCGCAGACCTCGAGCACGCCGGGGTGGACCTCCGCGGCCTCGTCGTCGCAGTCACCGAGCGCGGCGGCGAAGCCCTCGGGCGGGGTGCAGGCCGTCTGGGAGTCGAGGTTGGTGCCGTAGCCGTCGCCGTCGAGGTCCTCGTAGTACAGGGCCGCATCGATCGCGTCGGCCTCGTCCACCTCGTCGTCGCAGTCGTTGTCGATGCCGTCGCCGCAGAGCTCGTCGGCGTCGGGGGAGATCGTCGGGTCTGTGTCGTCGCAGTCCGGCCCGGCGGCGTAGCCGTCGCGGTCCACGTCCTGGCGATCGACCAGGTCGTCGTCCGTGATCACCAGACACCCGGGGCCAGAGCCCAGGGTGAGCAGCCAGATCCAGCTCACGCGGCCACTGTAGCGGCCCGGAGGCCGCCCCGGCACACAGACCGGCGACCGCCACTCCGAAATAGGGGACCCGGGTGATGCATGACGCCCAGGTCGTGGTGGTCGGCGGCGGGCCCGCCGGCTCGGCGACGGCGCTGCAGCTCGCCCGGGCGGGGGTGAGCGTGGTGCTCGTCGAGCGCGACAGCTTCCCCAGGCAGAAGGCCTGTGGCGAGGGCGTCATGCCCCACGGAGTCCGCCAGATCGAGGCGCTGGGGCTGCTCGACAGCGTGCAGGCCTCCGGCTCCTGGCCCTTCGAGGGCATCACCTACCGCCACGGGGACCACCAGGTCTCCGGTCGCTTCCCGGGAGGTCGGCTCGGACTCGGCGTGCGACGACTGCGCCTGGACGTGCTCTTCCACCGGGCTGTCCTGGAGCAGGAGGGCGTGCGGGTCCTGCAGGCCCGCATGGAGTCCGTCGAGGTCGACGACGAGGGGGTCACCGTGACCTGTGGCGACCACGTCCTCCGGGCGGAGGTGGTGGTCGGCGCGGACGGGCTCAACTCCCAGGTCCGCCGGCAGGGGGGCCTCCAGAGCCGTCGAAGGGGGCGGCTGCGCTACGGTGGCAACTACCACCTGGAGCTTCCCGAGGATCGGCCGCAGCTCCACCGGGTCGAGGTGCACTTCTCCGAGGGCTGCGAGCTCTACCTCACCCCGGTGGCCCCCCGGGAGCTGGGGGTGGCGATCCTCTGTGAGAAGGGGCTGGCGAAGAGCCTCGCTGGGGACCGCCTCGGGGGGCTGCGCAGGCTGGCCGAGGCCTGCCCCTCCTGGCCCCGGGAGCTGGTCGAAGCCCGCACGATCTCCGAGGGCTTCTTCTGCGGTCCCCTGCGCCAGGAGGTCTCCTGCGTCGTGGCGGATCGGATGGCCCTGGTCGGCGACGCCGCGGGCTTCCTGGACCCGATCACCGGGGAGGGACTCAGCATCGCCCTGGTGTCCGCCGAGCTGCTGGCCGGGGTGCTGGTGGAGGCCCTGGATCGCGGGGACCTGTCCGCGGAGAGCCTCCGCCCCTACGCGGCGGCCCGCAGGGCGGGCATCCGGGACGCGCTGCTCCTGACCGAGGTCATCCTGTGGTGGGTCCGCACGCCACTGCTGCCCGCCTACGTCGTGCGCAACCTCGCGCGGCGTCCGGAGGTGTTCGAGAAGATGCTCGCCGTGGCGGCCGGATCGGGCGGACTCGGATCCCTGGGGCTGAAGGAACTGCGCGGCCTGGCCCTGCCCTGACCCCGAATCGGCTAGGCTCTCGCTGTGCTGTTCCTCCTGGTTCCCATCGCCTGCAGTCGGGACCTCCCCGACCCTCCGGCTCCTCCAGCTCCTCCGGCCCCGACGAGGGACGGCTTCGCCGCGCCGGCCCGCTGCGGGGAGCGCATCCAGCCCACCGCGGCCCTGGTGCGGTGGCCCTACGTCCAGCGCGTCAGCGACACCTCGGCGGTGATCGCCTTCGGCACCTCCACCGAGGTCGAGAAGACCCGGGTGGTCTGGGGCCACGAGGACCGCTGGGACCACCACGCCCTGGGGTCGTGGACCGACCTCGAGGACGTGGTGGACAGCGGGCTCTTCGGCCACGACGACCTGCGTCTGCACCACGTCGAGCTCACGGACCTGAGCCCCGGCACGGAGATCTGCTACCGGGTCGAGGTGGACGGTGAGGTCGCTGCCCGCGGCCAGAGCTTCTGGACCGCCCCGGCCACCGACGAGAGCACCATCCGCTTCCTGGTCTTCGGCGACTACGGCTCGGGCACCGACGACCAGCGGGCGATCCGCGACGCCATGCTGCCCTACGTCGACAGCGCCCACCTGCTGCTCACGACCGGAGACAACGCCTACGGCTCGGGCAAGGCCCGGGAGTGGCAGGAGCACGTCTTCGAGGTCTACCGCGAGCTGCTGACCGACGTGCCCTTCTTCCCCACCTGGGGCAACCACGACTACGGCACCGACGACGCCGCTCCGGGCCTGCTCTCCAACTTCCTGCCCGAGAACGCCTGGAGGGAGCAGGACAAGGAGCGCTACTGGTCGATGGACTGGGGGCCGGTGCACTTCATCGGGCTGGACACCGAGGACCCGGGGCGCGAGATCCGCGACAGCGAGACCGACGACGAGCTCGACTGGCTCCTGGCCGACCTCGCCGCAGCGGACCGTCCCTGGACCATCGCCCTCTGGCACCGCCCGGCCTACTCAGGCCAGCCCTCCCGCACGCCGGATCCGACGGCCCGCTTCCTCTTCGTGCCCGCCCTGGAGGCCGCCGGCGCTCAGCTCGTCTTCCAGGGCCACAACCACATGTACGAGCGCTTCGCACCCATCCAGTCGGACCAGGCGGCGCCGGAGGGTGTGCTGGGCACGGTCTACATCACGACCGGCGGCGGGGGTCGGTCCCTCTACACGATCGGTGAGGCCGAGCACCAGGTGCGAGCCGAGAAGCTCTACCACTTCATGGTGGTCGACGCGTCGGAGTGCGAGCTGACCTTGCGGGCCATCGGCGCGGACGGCCTGGAGATCGACGCCAGCACGATCAGGCGCTGTTCGGAGTGACGCCGGCCGCTGGGGGTCGGCCCTGAGCCCTCCGGGTGTCGACCTCCGACACCCGGAGTGTCGGGGATTCGGCAGGCACCTGGTCCAAGTACATGGAATCACGGCTGGCACACCTCCTGCGAGCGGGGCGTCGCGGAGGTGTGTGATGACCGAATCGATCCCCGTGACCCATGACGAGTGCCTGGCCTGCAGGGCCTTCTTCGAGCGCGAGACCGGCGACATCTGGCGTGACGTGCTCCAGCCCGCCCTCTGGAAGGTGCCGAGCCTGGTGACCGAGCGTCTGGTGCGCCTGGAGCGGGCGACGCCCTCCGACCAGCTCGGCCTGCTCTTCGCCGTCGGCGCTCGGGCGCTCTTCGCCCTCGGCCACGGTGCCGAGGCCCGGAGCGTGCTGGCCCGGGGCCTGGAGACCGGCGACCGGGAGGCCCGCTCCCTCGCGGCGGTGGCCGGTCCCGACGGCCGGGTCTTCGTCGACGAGCTGATGGAGGAGGGCTCGTCGGGGCAGCGAGCCGACGCGGCCTGCGACGGGGTCCTGGCCTCGCTGCGGGCGGGGGACCGCGAGGCGGCCGATCGCTACCTTGCCGCGGCCCTGAGGCGCTGCCCGGACCACGCCGAGGCCGAGCACTGGGCGGCCTACCTGCGCGACGCGGGCATCCAGGCCGCGCCCCTGCTCTGGTCCTTCGACACCGAGGACGACGAGGCCCTCGACACCCTCTTTCGCGGCGGCCGGACGGACCCGTTGCTCGGGGACCTGGTGGCCCTGCTGCCGCGGGCCTCCCAGGGGCAGCTCTCGCAGGTGCGGACGCGGGACCGGTACGGGGACTTCCGGCCGGCCCGGCCGGCTCCGAGCGGGTCCGGACTGGAGCGGCTGCGGGAGACCGGCCGCTGCGGGCGCTGGCTCGCGTCCGACGAGCGCTACGCAGAGCTGGGTGCCGACGACCCGCTCGTGGCGGCGGAGGTCGGCTTCGACCGGGTGCGGCGGGCGCTGTTCGGGCAGCGCTCGCCCCTGGAGGCGGCGGAGGGCATCGAGGCTCGGGTCGGGGAGCTGTCTCCGGCGGACCGGGTCCGTGCGGTCACCCTGTTGACCCTCTGTGCCCTGCGCGAAGGCTCGCTCGAGGCCCCCGCGGATCGCACCACGGAGCGCGGGCTGCTCGAGCAGCCCCCCACCCCAGACCTGGCGGCCGCCCCGGCGGCGGGGCGGGTGCTGAAGGGGCGGGTGGCGCGTGGGCTTCCCCTGGCGCGGTCGGCCCTGCGGTCCAAGGCCCTCGGCGAGGTCGGGCTGATCCTGGCCATCGAGGCCCTGCGTCGTGGTGGCGCTCAGCGCGGAGCACGGCGTGCCCTGCAGGCACGGGTCGCGGACCCATCGGTGGGCTGGCTCGCCGAGTCCTGGCTCGAGGACCTGGAGCGCCCGCCGCTGGCGATGGACGACCTGTGGGACTTCGAGGATCCGTGGGCGTACGCCGCGGAGGCCTGACGGGCGACCACCGTGTGGGGAGCCGGTGCCCCTGATAGGGGGACCCTCCCCAGAGCCTCGGAGGTACCCCCCGTGAAGATCGCAGTGCTCGGCGCCGCAGGCCGTGACTTCCACGACTTCCTCGTCCTCTACCGGGACGACCCGCACGTCGAGGTCGTGGCCTTCACCGCCACCCAGATCCCCTACATCACCGATCGCCGCTTCCCCGCGGCCCTGGCGGGCCCGCGCTACCCCGAAGGCATCCCGATCGTGCCCGAGGAGGACCTGGAGCGCCTGGTGGCCGAGGAGGGCGTCGAGCAGCTCGTCTTCGCCTACTCCGACGTGACCGTGCAGCACGTGGCCTCTCTCACCGCGCGGGCCACGGCGGCCGGCGCCGACCTCGTCCAGCCCGGCTCCCGGACCATGCTGCCCTCCAGGCGCCCGGTCATCGGTGTCGGCGCCGTGCGCACCGGCTGCGGCAAGAGCCAGGTCACCCACTGGGTCACCCAGCGGCTCGTGGACCAGGGGCTGCGAGCCGTCGCCATCCGGCACCCGATGCCCTACGGCGACCTCGAGGCCCAGGCCGTGCAGCGCTTCGCCACCCGCGAGGACCTCGATCGCCACCAGTGCACCATCGAGGAGCGCGAGGAGTACGAGCCCTACCTGGAGCGGGGCCTGGTGGTCTACGCCGGGGTCGACTATGCGCGCATCCTCGCGGCCGCTGAAGAAGAGGCCGACGTCATCCTCTGGGACGGCGGCAACAACGACCTGCCGCTGATCCGCCCCGACCTGCACCTGGTGCTGCTCGACGCCCACCGCCCGGGCCACGCCTGGACCTGGGTGCCGAGCGAGGCCCAGGTCCGCATGGCCGACGTGGTGCTGATCGCCAAGGCCGACACCGCCTCGGCGGAGGCCGTGGCCGGCGAGCGGGCCCTGGCCGCGGAGCTGGCCCCCGGCATCCCGGTGGTGGCCATCGGCAGCGAGATCCAGCTCGAGGGCTGCGAGGAGGCGAGCCTGGCGGGCAAGCGGGTCGTGTGCGTGGAGGACGGACCGACCACCACCCACGGCGGCATGACCTTCGGCGCCGCGTCGCTGCTGGCCCAGCGTGCCGGGGCGGTGGTCGTGGATCCGCGGCCTCACCTCGTGGGAGAGATCGACGCCACCTACGCCTCCTACCCCGACCTCGGGCCCCTGGTGCCGGCGATGGGCTACTCCGATCAGCAACAGGCCGACCTGGAGGCCAGCCTGCGGGCCAGTCCGGCCGACGTGGTGCTCAACGGCAGCCCCATCGACCTCGGTGCGCTCATCGACCCCGGCAAGCCGATGTACCGGGTGCGCTACACTCTGGGCGAGCTTCCGGGCGAGCCTTCGCTCGGCGAGATCGTCGATGCGTTCCTGGCGGAGAAGGGGTTGGGCTGAGGGCACGGCCACTCACAACGAGGACCCCCGTAGGCTGGGGAGGGAGCGAGCGATGGCCAAGAGCAGACCGGGTACTTCGGCGCGGGCACGGGACCGCAGGCTGGCGCGCAGGCAGGCGGCCCGAGCGTTGAAGGAGCGGCGGGTGGGCGAGGTCGAGGGCGGCATCTACAAGCCCTTCACCGCCACCCACCCGGAGCTGGCCCTGGACGAGACGCGGTCTCTCATGCTCTCGGGCTCCGAGGGGGGCGTCCCCGACGGCGAGTACGGCTTCCTCGAGACCTTCTGCTCGGGACGGACCTGCGACTGCCGCAGGGTGATCTTCCAGGTGTTCCGGAACACCGGGGGAGCGGGCGGAAGGCAAGGCGCCCGGCCGGTCGTCCACATCGGGTACGGCTGGGAGCCGACGGCGTTCTACACGGCCTGGATCCACGGCGACGAGGAGCTCGGCGAGGCGCTGAAGGGGCCCGTGATCGACCCCCTGAGCCCGGCCTGCAGCTACGGACCGGAGCTCCTGGACCTCTTCGTCCGGACCTGTCTCTCGGACCGGGAGTACACCGACCGGGTCGCCCGGCACTACGAGCTGTTCAAGGAGGCGCTTCGCTAGGAGGGCGCGGCGCTCGGCTCAGTCGAAGACCCAGCACAGCCAGCAGACGTCACCCGGCTCGCCCCAACCGCCTTCCCAGCCCTGGGGCTGGCGGGCCTGGAGGTTGTCGATGAAGAGCTTGATGTAGACGAGGTCGTCGGCGATGTCCTGGTCCGGGTTCTCCACCAGCCAGGCCTCGACGTTGGCGCACAGGGACATCAGGGTGGCGATGGCCTGGCGGTCGTCGCCCTCCAGCGCCGACGTCGCCGCCATCTCGAAGGCCACGTAGACGTTGAGCATCACGAAGGCCTTCTCCACGCTGGGGTGGAGGAACTCGCCTTCGACGGGGATGTCCACCGGGGCGGTCGGCGTGATGACCTGGACCTCCTGGGACTGCTGCTCGCCGGAGGAGACCTCGGTGTAGGTGAAGCTCAGGGTGCCCACCTCACCGGCGGAGGCCGTGTCCACCGGCAGCATCTCGGCGAGCACGCTCATGCCACCGCCGCGGCGCCCGCCCTCGGTGCTGTCGGAGGTGCGGGACGCGAGCTGGAGGATGTCGATCTCCATGCCGGCGTGGTTGCCTTCGAGCTCGAAGTCGGTGGTGCCGAAGAGACCGCGGAGGTCGTAGCCGTCGCTGATGTCGAGGCTGATGTCGGCGTCTTCGCCGATCGGGACCAGGAACGTCTCGACCTCGTCCACGAAGACCTCCTGGACCGCGGCGCCGTCCTCGAGGAAGTAGAAGCTGCCCTTGCCGACCTCACTCAGGCTGCGCATCAGGTCGACGTCGAAGGAGTCACCCATGCCGATGGTCGTGAGGCCGTAGCCCTGGTCGGCCCAGCCCTCGGCCATGTCCAGGATGTCGCCGGAGTCGGTGTTGCCGGCCGTGGCCAGCCCGTCGCTGAGCAGGATCACCCGGTTCTGGGCGAACTCCTCGGCGTAGGTGTCGACCAGCTCGAAGGCGGTCTCCAGGCCGTCGTAGATGTTGGTGCCGCCGTTGGCCTGCAGCGTCTCGATGGCGCCCCAGGCGTCGACGTCCTCGTAGTGGGCGTTCTCGATGATCACCGTGGCCTTGCTGTCGAAGTCGACGATCGAGATCCGGTCCTCGGGCTGCAGGGAGTCGACCATGTTGTTCAGCCCGATGCGCACCCACTCCATCGCCGAGCCTTCCATCGAGCCGCTGGTGTCGATGGCCAGGGCCAGGTTCAGCGGCGGGCGCTCGTACTCGGAGACGTCGATCGGGGTGTTCATGCCGACCAGCACCACGGTGCAGTCGGACCCGTCGATCATGTTGCCCATCATGCCGAGCAGGCCGTGCACACAGACGTCCTGGCCGCAGTCGGGGTCGGGGAGCTCGATGTAGTGCTCGGCGAAGAAGCCGACGTCGTCGATGGTCGAGGGGCCCGGAACGCCGCCCTCTTCGAGGATCTGGCGGAAGGCGCCGAAGTCCTGGGCGCCGCCCTGGCCGATGTTGGCGCCCTCGGCGGCGTAGTCGGCCGAGCCGTGGCAGGCCGACAGGGTGAGGCCTGCGAACAGGCACAGGGTGGTGGTGGTGCGGATGGACATGGCGGTTCTCCCGGGGGACTGACCCTGGCGAGCTGCTGAGCAAGGGCCGTGCCGAGGGCCACTGCGCCCCGGTCCATCGAGGGGGGGCCGTCGATCACGACATCTGTGTCACAGACGGTCCGGGGCTGTCCGGCTCGCGATAGAGCAGGCCCTTCCACGCGGGAGGCCCCTGTGAGCAGCTCGGAACAGGCGACCAACTTCCTCAAGCAGGTCATCGAGCAGGACAACGCGGCGGGCACCTATGGCGGTCGGGTGGTGACGCGCTTCCCGCCGGAGCCCAACGGCTACCTCCACATCGGCCACGCCAAGGCGATCTGCGTCGACTTCGGGCTCGCCGAGGAGTACGGCGGTGTCTGCCACCTGCGCTTCGACGACACCAACCCCACCAAGGAGGAGACCGAGTACGTCGAGGGCATCCAGCGCGACATCCGCTGGCTCGGCTTCGACTGGGGCGACAAGCTGTTCTTCGCCTCGGACTTCTTCGAGGACATGTACCAGCTCGCCGAGGGCCTGGTCCGGGACGGCAAGGCCTACGTCGACCACCTGACCGAGGCCGAGATCCGGGAGTACCGGGGCACGGTCACCGAGCCGGCGCGGCCCAGTCCCGACCGGGACCGCAGCGTCGAGGAGAACCTCGCGCTCTTGCGGGGCATGCGAGCCGGCGAGTTCGAGGACGGCCACTGTGTCCTGCGGGCCAAGGGAGACCTGGCCCACAGCAACATGAAGCTGCGGGATCCGCTGCTCTACCGGATCCGCCACGAGCACCACCACCGCACGGGCGACGACTGGTGCATCTACCCGATGTACGACTACGCCCACCCCCTCGAGGACGCCCTCGAGGACATCACCCACAGCTTCTGCACCCTGGAGTTCCAGGACAACCGGGCGATCTACGACTGGGTCGTGGACCACACGGCCGTGACCACCAAGCCCCGCCAGTACGAGTTCGCCCGCCTGGAGCTGGCCTACACGATGATGAGCAAGCGGCGGCTGCTGATCCTGGTGCAGGAGGGCGTGGTGTCCGGCTGGGACGACCCGCGCATGTACACCCTGGCGGGCCTGCGCCGGCGCGGCGTGCCCCCGGAGGCGATCCGCGCCTTCGTCGAGCGCGTCGGGGTGGCGAAGACCAACTCCGTGGTGGAGATGGAGCTCTTCGAGCACGTCTTGCGGGACCACCTCAACGCGTCGGCGCCTCGGGTCATGGCGGTGGTCGACCCGCTGCCGGTCGAGGTCACCAATTGGCCCGAAGACCGGACCGACTGGCTCGACGCCCCCTCCTGGCCCCACGACGTGCCCCTCGACGAGACCCGGCCCGTGCCGTTCTCCCGCAACCTCGTCATCGAGCGCGGCGACTTCGCCAGGGTGCCTCCCAAGGGGTTCCGGCGGCTCGTGCCCGGCGGCGAGGTCCGCCTGCGCTACGGCTACCTCTTCACCTGCACCGAGGTCCTCGAGGACGCCGACGGCAACGTCACCGGGCTGAGAGGCACCGTGGACCTCGACAGTCGGGGTGGCGCTGCGCCCGACGGCCGCAAGGTCAAGGGCACCATCCACTGGGTGAGCGCCGACCACGGCGTGCGTGCCCAGGTGCGGCTGCTGGAGCAGCTCTTCGACGTGCCCGACCCCGCGGCCCGGGAGGACTGGAAGGCCCACGTGGACCGGGACTCACTCGGTGTGCGTGACGGGGCCTGGGTCGAGCCCTCGGTGGTGTCGGACCCGGTCGAGCGCCGCTACCAGTTCGAGCGCCGCGGCTACTTCTGGCGGGACCCCGAGGACTCGAGCCCCGACGCGCTGGTCTTCAACCGCATCGTGCCGCTGAAGAGCAGCTGGAAGAAGCCGGCTGCGGTGGCCCCGGATCCGACGCCGAGGCCGGAGAAGTCCCCGGAAGCCGGCGCCGACGGGCGCCGCAAGCGCGTGCGCAAGGGACGCTCCGAGGTGGAGCTCACCGCCGAGCAGCAGGAGCGCCTGGACCGCTTCGGCGGGCTGGGCATCTCCGAGAAGGCGGCCCGGGTCCTGGCGCTGAGCGACGGCGGGGCGGCGCTCTTCGAGGGTGCGTTGGCAGCCGGCGGCGACGCCGTCGCCGTGGCCAAGGTCATCGCCAACGACCTGGCCGGGGCCGTCGATGACCTCGCCGAGGTGCCCTTCGACGGCGCGGCCCTGGCGAAGCTCCTGGGCCTCGTCGAGGCAGGCACCGTGTCCAGCTCCATCGGTCGCAAGGTCCTCGGCGTGATGGTCGACCACGGCGGCGACCCGGAGGCGATCATCGCCGAGCGCGGCCTGGTGGCCGTGAGCGACGCGGACACCCTGGGCCCGATGATCGACGCGCTGATCGCGGCGAATCCCAAGCAGGTCGAGGCCTACCGCGGCGGCAACGCTCGCATGATCGGCTTCTTCGTGGGCCAGGTGATGCGTCAGACCCAGGGCAAGGCGGATCCGCAGGTGGTGAACGCGCTGTTGCGGGAGCGGTTGGGGGGGTAGGCGGTCAGTCGGAGTCGGTGAGGGACTCGATGTAGGCGATGGAGTTCTCCATCTGGATCCTGTCCGCCTGGGAGTCCGTCTGGCAGTGGCGGTGACGATCCCGCGCCCGATCGATGTCGTCGAAGATGTCTCCTGCGTCCCAGTCACCCGCCAGGTCGAGGGAGGCGGTGTCGATGCCGATGACGGTCGTTCGTGTGTCCCCCAGGTTGAGGTAGGCCTTGCTCACTCCGAGATCTCTCACCACGTCGGGCAGGTCGATGTCGAACCTCAGGCCCTGCCTGAGGACCTCACGCCCTTGACAGGGATGGGATGCCGTTGTAATAGTCCAGCACTGAACTATTCAAGGAGTTGAACCATGCTGCTCGACGCACTCCTCTGGGGCCTCGTCGCCGGAGTCATCCACTTCGTCGTCACCGGAGCCCTCTACGGAAACCCGCTCGTCGACGGCCTCTACCAGCAGGCCATGAAGGACGAGCCCGGCGTGAAGGACTGGCCTTCCCGCCCCCGCTACCTGGTCACCCAGGTCTCCGGCACCCAGGTCGAGATCTGGATCCTGGCCCTGGGCTACTTCTGGCTGCGGCCCCTGCTCGGCATGGAGGGGCTCGGGGGCGCCGTGGCGCTGGCGGTCTTGTTCTCGGGTGTGCGCGTCTACCCGCGCTTCTGGAACATGTGGATCCAGAGCACCTACCCCAACCGCCTGCTGGCCATCGAGGCGGTCTTCGGCGTGATCAGCACCTTCACGATCGTGTTGGCGCTTCACTTCCTGGGTTGAGCCATGGGCCTCGACTCTCGACCCGAACAGTGCGGCCTCCCCCTGGCTGAGCTGCCTCGCTGGGGCAGCCCGGCCCTGGCTCGGGCGCGAGGCCTACGGCAGGTCCGGGCCTCCAGCATCCTGGGGCGCTCCCGGGTCCCGGGCATGGACCTGGGCATCAACCCCTGCGGCGGCTGCGCCTTCGGCTGCACCTACTGCTACGCCACCTTCATGGGGCGCCACCTGGGCCGTCCCGACGGGGACTGGGGAACCTGGGTCCACGTGAAGGCCAACCTCCACCAGGTGCTCGACCGCGAGCTGCGGCGGGGTCGGGCGCGCGACGCGGCGATCGTGATGTCCTCGGTCACCGACCCCTACCAGGGGGTGGAGCGCCGCTTCCAGCTCACCCGCCGTGCGCTGGGGCTGTTGCTCCACCACAGACGGCTGATGGTGATGACCAAGGGCCCCCTCGTCACCCGGGACATCGACCTGCTCTCGCAGCTGGACAGCGACGTGGGCCTCTCCCTGACCACGGCCCACGACGAGCTGAGCCGGTGCTTCGAGCGCCAGGCACCCCCGGTCAGCCGGCGCCTCGAAGCCCTGGCCGAGCTCAACGCGGCGGGACTGAGGACCTTCGTGTTCCTGGGGCCGCTCTTCCCGCACCTGGTGGACCAGCCGGAGCAGCTCGACGCGCTCTGAGTGATCGACCACCACTGACCCGACGCACCATGCCCCCAGCACCTGTTTCCAAGCCCCTGCCCAACGCCGCCTTCCTGGTGTTGGCCCTGCTCGCAGAGGGACCGGCCCACGGCTACCAGCTGGAGCGCCTGGTCTGGAACCGCGGGTTCCGGTACTGGGCGGCCGTCAAGCGGTCGTCGATCTATGGGGCGCTCAAGCGCCTGGAGGCCTCCGAGCTGGTCACCTCCACCCTGGAGGAGGGTCGCGCGGCTCCGCGCAAGGTCTACGAGATCACGACGGTGGGTCGGGACCGCCTCGCGGCGGAGACCGCCGAGCACCTCGCCACGCCGGACCATCCCCACTCCGAGATCGACCTGGGCATCTACGCCCTGCCTCACCTCCCGCCTGAACAGGCGCTGGAGGCCCTCGATGCCGGGCGGGCCACCCTCTCCGGTCGCCTCGGCTTCCTCCGCGAGCGCCTCGCGTGGAGCCGGGAGCAGGGTCTCCCGCTGGTGGCCCTGGGCTTCGAGCGCCCGATGCTCGCCCTGGAGGCCGAGCTGGCCTGGCTGGATCGGGTACGGGAGGCGATCGGGTCCGGTGAGCTGGACACCACCGCGCTGGACTGGAAGCGCTACGAGTACCGGCAGCCGCCCGAGCCGCGGGTGCCGAAGGACCCGCCGCCGCGGGGGATGAAGGATCGGGCCGGGGCCGGATAGTCCCATCCTGGTCCTCGAAGGGAGTTCTTCGGGCCGGGAGCTGCTCGATGGTCTTCTCGCCGATCTACCTGGTCAACAGCGCTCCGAAGATCGCCGGACTGGTGGCCTATGGTGCCCTGAACCTCCTGCTGTTCGCCCTCGGGGCCCGCGGCCAGCCCGACCCGGTCCAGGCCCTGGCGGTGGGCACCGGCCTCGCTCTGCAGCTGAACTGTGCACTGCTGCTGGTGCCGATGATGCGTCTCTTCGTGTCCAGGCTCCGCCGCCTCGGCCTCGGCGAGGTGCTCCCCCTGGAGAAGGCGACCAACTTCCACCGCCTGGTCGGCCACGTGGTGCTGGGCCTCGCCGTGCTGCACACCGTGGCCTATGTCGCGCACTACCGCCAGCTTGGCCTCGACCCCGCGACGATCCGGGCCGACCCGATCAACCAGAGCGGGGCGGTCGTGCTGCTGCTCTACGGTGCGGTCTGGGTCTTCTCCCTGGCGCGGGTGCGACGTCGCCGGGGCTTCTACGAGGTCTTCCTGATCAGCCACATGCTGGCGGTGCCCTTCGTGGCGGTGATGTTCGCTCACAGCACCTGGTTCGCGGTCTGGCTCTTCCTGCCGGGCGCCGGCTACGTCGCCGACCGGGCCGTGCGCTTCCACCGGATGCGCACCCCGGCTCGTCTGGTCGGTGCCAACACCCTGCCCAGCGAGGTGATCGAGCTGGTGATCGAGCGGCCCGAGGGCTTCCGCTACCGGCCCGGCGACTACGTCTTCCTGCTCGTGCCGCTGCTGTCCCGCTTCGAGTGGCACGCGCTCACCATCAGCAGCCCGCCGGAGGATCCGCGCCACCTCACCTTCCACGTGCGCAGCCTCGGCGACTGGAGCGGCATGCTCTACGACGTCTTCAGCCGCTTCGACGCCATCGGGCGGTGCGACCCGGCCCCGTTCGAGGGGCTGCTGCCCCGACGCAAGCTCGAGGTCGTCGTCCGCGCCCGGGGCCGGCTCCAGGTCTTCATGGACGGCCCCCATGGCACGCCGTCCAACGACATCTTCGGCTGCGAGACGGCGGTGCTCGTGTGCGCGGGCATCGGGGTCACGCCCTTCGCGTCGATCCTGCGCAGCCTCGTGGCCCGCTCCGAGGGGCCGTCCATCGTGTACTTCTGGTGGGTCAACCGGGACCACCGGGCCTTCGAGTGGTTCATCGACCTCGTGGAGGCCCTGCACCGGGACCACGGTGAGCGCTTCCGGATCGCTCTCCACGTCACGGGTCCTCCTGACACTGAGCCCCGCCTGCCGGAGCTCACCCACCTGGGGCGTCCCGACTTCGGCCCGACGCTCGACGCGGTCGCCGCCGAGCACGGGGCGTCGGACACCACGGTCTTCTACTGTGGTCCACGGGCCCTGGGTGGGGTCCTGAAGGGGCACTGTCGGGCCCTCGGGCTCCGGTACAGGAAGGAGAACTTCTGAGCGTCGATCGCGGGGGTACCATGGCCCGGGAGTCCGCGGTGCACCTCTTCCCTCCGCTCATCTGGCTGCTCGGGCTTCCGGCCTGCGTACCGGCCGATCTCGCCACCCGTCCGGACCGTTCGGTGGCCCCCCTGGAGTCCGCCGACACCGGAGGAGACATCGAGGGCGTGCCCGGCGCCGACACCTCGGACCTCCCCCCCGTCGAGCACCCGGTCTGGATCAACGAGGTGTGTGCCGCCAACCGGGAGGCCCTGGTCGACAAGGACGGGGACACCCCGGACTGGGTCGAGCTGATCAACCCCCACGACGTCGCGCTGGACCTCGAGGGCATGGGGCTCTCCGATGATCCCGATGACCCCTTCGCCTACGTCCTGTCCGAGGGCTTCCTCGCTCCGGGGGAGATCCGACTGATCCCGGCTTCGGACAAGGAGGGGCACGCCCCGTTCAAGCTGAGCGCCCAGGGCGAGACCCTCGTGCTCACCGGCGCCGATGGGCGGCTCCACGACCGGGTCGAGACCGGCCGGCTCTACTTCGACCAGTCTCTCGGTCGCAGCGCCGCCGATGGCGAGTGGCTCTACTACCTGGAGCCGACCCCCAACGCGGCGAACCTGGCCGAGGGGCGGCCCGGCTTCGCCGAGACCCCGGAGATCCTGCCGGAGGGGGTCTTCCATGCGGGCTCGGTCACCGTCGAGCTGGCGACCTCCTCGGAGGCCGCCACCGTCCACTACGTGGTCGGGGCCTCCACACCGCCGAGCACCGAGTCGCCGGTCTACGCCGAGCCCTTCGATCTCTCCGGGTCCGAGAGCACCGTGGTGCGGGCCATCGCTGTCGAGGAGGGCCTCTGGCCCAGCCGGGTGGCGACGAGGACCTTCTTCCTCGACCGGGAGATCACCCTGCCCGTGTGGTCGATCACGGTCGATCCCTACGACCTGTTCTCGTCGGAGGGTGGCATCTACTCCGAGCACAACATCTGGGAGGACTGGGAGGTCGACGCCCACCTGGAGCTCTACGAGGACGACGGCACCCGGATCCTGGAGACCGACGCGGGGCTCAAGCTCCACGGAGGGGCGTCACGCACCTTCGACCAGAAGAGTCTGCGGCTGCTGTTCCGTTCGGGCTACGGCATGACTCCGTTCGTCCATCCGCTCTTCCCGGACAACCCGGTCACCGAGTTCCACCGCCTGGTGCTGCGCAACGGCGGCCACGACGACCAGTACGCCGAGCTTCGCGACCCGCTGAGCCACCAGCTCGTGCGCGACCTGGACATCGACGTCCAGGCCTGGCGACCCACCATCGTCTACCTCAACGGCGAGTACTGGGGGCTGTACCACACCCGGGAGAAGCCCGATCGCCACTACGTGGCCTCCCACCACGGGCTCGATCCGGGCAACCTCGACATGCTCGAGTTCGACGGCTGGACCGTCAACGAAGGCGACAGCGACGACTACATGGCCCTGTGGGACCACGTGGTCTTCAGCGAGATGTCCGACGAGGCCGAGTACGCCCTGGTCGAGGACTGGATCGACCTCGAGGAGTACCTGCTCTACCAGGTCATCGAGATCTACTCCGGCAACTACGACTGGCCGGGCAACAACATCCAGTTCTGGCGACCCCGCACCGAGGACGGCCGCTGGCGCTGGACCCTCTACGACACCGAGGCCGGCTGGTACAACTGGACCGACCCCTCCTACGACAACATCTGGCACGCCACCGTGGGCGGCAAGGTCGTCTGGCCCTACCCGAACTGGTCCACGTCGCTCTTCCGGAACCTGCTGGAGAACCGGGGCTTCCGGGACCGGTTCATCAACACCTACGCCGACCTGCTGAACACCCGCTTCCAGCGGGCGGAGACCCTGCCTGTCTTCGAAGGCATGGTGGAGCAGATCGCCGGCGAGATCGAGACCAGCCAGCAGCGCTGGGGTTCCAGCCTGTCGGTGTGGAACGGTCACGTCCTGAGGGTCCAGTCCTGGCTGACGGATCGGCCGGCGTGGGCCCGGCAGCACATCCTCGACAACTTCGGGCTGGTGGGCACCTGGGAGATCTCGCTCGAGGTCGACCCGCCGGGGTCAGGCACGGTCACCCTGGAGGCGATCACCGTCGGTGAGGCCTTCGAGGGGACCTACTTCTTCGGTGTGCCCGTGAAGCTGACGGCCCACGCCGCCGAGGGCTTCTCGTTCACGGGATGGTCGCTGCCGGTCCTGGGTGCCGACCCGCAGGCCACGCTGGAGCCCGACGGGGACGTGGTGCTCGTCGCGGAGTTCGCTGAGGCGCTGTAGGGGCGGGGTCGGTTCCGCCCCCGGAGTATGCTCCCTCGACGGAGTGCAGGCATGGTGAGAGCGTGGGTGATCCTCGGGCTTCTGGCCTTCGCGTGCGGTGAGTCGACGACCGGGATCGACTCGGCCGAGCCCTCTCAGGAGCGGGACGCCGACGGCGACGGGATCTCCGTCGAGAACGGGGACTGCGACGACGAGAACGACGCGGTCCACCCGGGCGCCAGCGAGGTCTGCAACGGCGTCGACGACGACGACTGCGACGACAGGGACCCGGAGCGCTCCCCCGAGGCCGACGAGACCTGCAATGGCGTCGACGACGACTGCGACGACGAGGTGGACGAAGACCCGGTGGACGGCGACGCGCTCTACCGCGACAGCGACGGCGACGGGTGGGGAGACGCCGAGGTCAGCCAGCCCTTCTGCGGAGCCGAGGAGGGCTGGACCGTGATGATCGGCGACTGCGACGACACGGATGGCGACATCTACCCGTCGGCCGAGGAGCAGTGCGACGGGACCGACCGGGACTGCGACGGCGTCGTGGACTTCGGCCACAGCGTGCCGCACCACCACGCCACCGTCCAGGACGCGCTCGACGCGGTGGGTGCGGGGGCCCATGTCTGCCTCGCGGCAGGCACCTGGTCCGAGGACCTGGTGATGCCGGTGCACGACGTTGTGCTCGAGGGCATGGAGGGGTCGGCGTCGACGATCATCGAGGGGACGGGCAGTGGTCCCGTCGTGACCATCGTGAGCGGTCCGACCACGGCGACCCGGCTCCAGGGACTGACGATCACCGGGGGCACGGCCTCCCAGGGGGCCGGACTCCACGTCGACAAGGCGGGCGTGACCCTGGCCGACGTGGTCCTCACTGGCAACGGCTGTGCGGCCGCCGACTGCACGGGTGCAGGGGTCTACATGCTGACAGGGCCCCCGGCCCCGCGCGAGAGACCGATCGCCGATCTGGTCGACGACACCCGTGCTCCACGCTGGCTCGTTGGAGGGATCCTGACCGGCCGAGAGGCGCCGCCCGCCACCCTCCCTCCCCGCACGCGACGCCCAGCGCGTCCCCGGCGCCATCTGAAGCCCCCTGCGGGGTCGAGCCCGCCAGGCGTCCGTCGGGCGGTGCCGCAACTCGCCCCGGGGACAGTTGGAGGTGGGTCAGATGGAGCTCCCGGAGGCGGCCAGCGGGACGAGCAGGCGCGAGCTCGAGCGGCTGGTGGCCGACCTCTCCCCGCCGCCGCCCGCCCCAGACAGCACTCGGCGGCTGCCAGGCCAGGAGACCTCGGGCGGCAGGGGCGACGGAGCGAGACGCTTCGAGCCTGAGCCGACCGACGCCTTGGCGCCCTCCCCTCGGCGCCCTCCCCTGCGCCTCCCGCCCCGAGGCGGCCGGAGGTCTCACCGCTGGGAGCGACCCCGGGGGGCGCACCTGGCGAGCAGGAGGCGTTCCGCTCTCGGGAGCGTGTCAAGCGACGCACTGGGCGGCCCGGCACCGTCTGGAGCCCCCCGAGCGGTCGCGCCCAC
>CAZCVP010000116.1:5308-25237 GCA_964501915.1 uncultured Enterobacterales bacterium | reverse complement strand
GGTGACCTCCAGGTCCCGGCCGTGCGCGCCCTCGCAGATCAGGGTGTTGCCTCCCTCGAGGCGCTGGGCCCCGCCGAGCTGCTCCGAGGAGAGCGCGTCGCCGACCGGGTCTGGCCAGAGCCAGGTCGGCTCCTCGGGGCCCCAGTGCTCGTCGAAGCCGGAGAACACACCGTCCTCGTCGACCGGCACCTCGACCTCCACGACCCGCGAGAGGTGCTGGGTGCGACCGGCGATGCCGTTGTCGAAGGCCAGCATGCCCCCGCCTCCCCGGAGGTCGTCCGCGATCCAGTGCCCGTCGTGGGCACCGTGGAGGTACTGCTCCTCGGGACCCCCACCGCCATAGGCCAGCGGGTTGCCCCAGCGCCAGAGCAGGTCGCCAGCGGGACCCGCCGCGGCCTCGGTGGTGGTGTCGTGGTCGATGACCAGAAGCTCGGAGGTCGCCGCGGAGGTGAGCACCACCAGGTCCAGCTCGGGGTGGTGGTCGATGGCGTTGAAGTGGAGCCAGTCCGGCGGACCGCCGCCCGGGGGGTTGAGGTCCAGACGCCCGGGGAAGTCGGCCGCGGCACCGTGGTCGGGGGCCTCGGGGTCGTGGGCCTGGAACTTGTGGTCCCAGGCGTGCCACTCCCAGGCCGGCGTGCCCGCTGGGGTGAGCTCCAACACCCACTCCGACCACAGCCCCCGGTCATCGACCAGCTCGGGGATCCGACCCGCCGCCAGAGCCTCCTCCTCGGAGACCCACTCCCAGGCCAGCAGCAGCACGTTGCCGCTCGGCAGCAGCGCGAAGTCATGGTGGGAGAGCGTGGTCTCGGTGTTGACCTCCACCTCCCAGACGACCTCCCCGTCCCAGTCCATGGCCTGCAGCAGACCGCCGGCGCCACCGCGGTTGAAGCGCTCGTGTCCCCCCACGTCCGCGGACCGGAGCAACAGGCCACCCTCGGTGAGCACAGCGCCGGAACCGGGCGTCCACTCCCCCTCCCAGCGGTGCACCTCCCGGCCCGCGGCGTCGACCAGCAGCGTGGTGGTGCTCTCCAGCGGCGCGATCAGCGTGTGGCCCCCGCTCGCTCCCACCTCGCAGGCGAGCAGCCCGACGGTCCGTCCCGCCAGGTCCTCGTCCGGACAGACCGCTGGAGCCTCCACCACGCCGGTGTCGCTCGAAGGGTCGCAGGCCAGCAGCAGCATCAACAGGCTCACGGCCCCATGATGACAGACCTGGCACACGGGAAGTTCACAATGGCCTGACCTCGTCTTGACTGGCCCCAGAGGTCGAATGGTGCTGGCCAGGACGTCCTTCCCCGCAGGCGTCAGCACCGCGGCCCCTCGGAGGTCCCGTGCGCCTGCTCCTCGCCACCAGCCCGATCGCCCTGATCGTCGCCTGCTCCCCGGCCTTCGGAGAGCTCGACAGCGACTACACGACCACCGAGGCCTTCGCGGTCGCCGCCCACACCTACGACGTGCCGCGGGACCTGCTGGTGGCCATCGGCTGGACCGTCACCCGGCTGGAGACGCCCGAGCTCCACGACCACGGCGGCGAGAGCGCCGTCCACCACGGCATCATGGGCCTCAGCAATGGCGCCCCCACCGGCCCCCAGCTCGACCGCGCCGCCGCCGCCCTCGACGTGGACCCCTCCGTCGTCGAGCGGGACGAGGTCGCCAACATCTTCGCCGCCGCCGCCGAGCTGCGGGCCTATGGCGACCTCTGGCTCGAAGACAACGGTGGCGAGCTGACCACCTACAGCGACTGGGCCCCCGTCGTCGCCTGGTACTCCGGCGTCGACCACACCAGCATGCAGCTCTCCTTCGCCCGGGACGTCTACCGCTGGCTGGAGAACGGCCTCGACGTCACCCTGAGCGACGGCGAGCTCATCAAGGTGGAGCCCCACACCATCGACGTGCCGATCTTCGGCCTCCAGACCCTGGGTGCGGTGTCCTCCGACTACCACGACACCGCCCAGTTCATCGCCGCCTCCACCAGCAACTACACCAACGACAACCGCAGCGGCAGTGACATCGACATGGTGGTCGTGCACACGGCCCAGGGCAGCTACTCCGGCGTGGCCTGGTGGTTCGCCGATCCAGCCGCCGGGGCCTCGGCCCACTACGTGATCCGGTCCAGCGACGGCGAAGTCACCCAGATGGTCTGGGAGGAGGACGTCGCCTGGCACGCCGGGGACTGGACCACCAACGAGCGCTCCGTCGGCATCGAGCAGGAGGGCTACGTCGAAGACCCGGGCCGCTGGTACACGACGGCGATGTACCAGAGCCTGGCGAACCTGACCGCCGACGTCTGCAACCGGTACGGCTTCACCTGCGACCGCAACCACGTGATCGGTCACAACGAGGTGCCGGGCTGCTCCGGCGGCTCCGGCGGCGGCGCGAGCTGCCACACCGATCCCGGGAGCGGCTTCGACTGGAGCTACTTCATGGACCTCGTGGCCGCCGCGACGGGCGGGTCCTCCGGGAGCACCGGCTCCTCCGGCGGCACGACCCCCACCGGCGCCACCGGGGCCCTGGTGGGCCTGATCCGGGCCGACGACATCTACACGGGAGCCGGCATCAGCGGCGCCACGGTGACCCTCTCCGACGGCCAGAGGACCACCACCGACGGCACCGGCTGGTTCGAGTTCGCCTCGGTCTCCGAAGGCCTCGTCGACCTGACGGCCAGCGCCAGCGGCTACGACACCGCCGTGGACGACAAGGACGTCATGGCCGGCGTCACCAACTGGAACAGCATGGCCCTGACCGCCTCCTCTGGCGGTGGCTCCAGCTCGGGCGGCACCACGTCGACCGCCGGCTACAGCCCGACGGACTGGGAGACGGTCTGGGGGCCCGACGTCACGATGGACTGGCCGACGTCGGCCGCGCCGGTCTACCAGGTGCAGATCTACTGGCACGACGGCGCCAACTGGCAGAGCTACTACACCTACACGACCCGCGACTCGGACAAGACCTTCTGGCCGGCGGTCGACGACACCTGGTACGCCTGGACCGTCCGCGAGTTCCGCTCCGGGAGCTGGAGCGGCTGGTCGGCGGCGAACTACTTCTGGTTCGAGAACTAGTTCTGCCCCTCCCCGGCCGTGCCACAGCTCGGGCACAGGCTCGCAGCGCTGGCGGCTGCCGGACCTGGCGGAAGGCGGTGCCGTTCCATGACCCCACTCTACCGGGGGCTCCGCTCGCTCTCCGAGGCAGGTCGAGCTATCAGCCGGGTCCTCGAGGTCGCCATGCCCCTGCTCCCGCCCATCGTCTCCTTCGTGGCCCGATCCGGGACCGGCAAGACCACCTACCTGGAGGGGCTGCTGCCGGCCCTCGGCGCCCTCGGGGTCCGGGTGATGGCCGTCAAGCACGACGTCCACCGCTTCGAGATCGACAAGGAGGGCAAGGACACCTGGCGCCTGCGCCGAGCCGGGGCCCGCCAGGTGCTGATCGCCAACGCCGAGCAGATGGCGCTGGTGGCCACCGTCGACGGCGAGCAGCCGCTGTTGACCCTCGTGGAGCGCTACGCGCGCAACGTCGACCTGGTGATCACCGAGGGCTACCGGCGCTCGGGCATGCCCAAGGTGCTCGTGCAGCGTCGCGGTGTGCGAGAGCCGATGGACCTGGACACCGCCGGGGGCGCCGAGACCCGCGGAGGCGAGGTGATCGCCGTGGTGTCCGACCGTCCCGACCACCCGACCGAGGGCCTGCCGCTGTTCGACCTCTCGCAGCCCGCAGACCTGGCGCACTGGTTGGTGGAGCGCATGCTCGGACCCGACGTCACGGCCCGGAGCCTCACGGGCGTGATCCTCGCCGGGGGCTCGCGGCGGGTCCGGGGCTCCGAGGACCTCGCTCCCGTCGATCCGGCCAACCTGCCGCGACTGGTCGGCGTCCTGGAGCCCCTCTGCAGCGGCGGTGTCTTCGTGGTCCGTCCCCCGGGCGCCACCCTCCCCGACCTGCCCCCGCCCTGCCGGGTCGTCGACGACCTGCTGCCCCAGCAGGCCGCCCTCGGCGGTCTGTTCACCGGCCTCGCCCTGGCCCCGACGCCCCACATCCTGCTGGCGGCGGCGGACCAGCCCGACCTGCAGCCGGACCTGGTGACGTGGCTGCGCGACCACCCCGCCCGTGCTGCCGACGTCCTCCTCCCCGAGTGCGACGGCCACGTGGAGCCGATCCCGGCACTCTACGGCGTGCGCTGCCTCGGCGCCATCAAGCGCTCCATCCTCTCCGGCGAGCTCCGCATGGCCTCCTGGCGAGGCGCCGTGCGCGTAGAGCGAGTCCCCGAGCCCGCCTGGCGCCCCATGGACCCGGAGGGCCTCTCCTTCCAGGAGCGCTGACACCGCAGGCGGGGACCGACAGCGGCCGACACACCCAACCCGGATGGCGGCCCATCGTCGGCGCACCTGTGGCACGCCCCGCCCCACACCACGAAGGCGCCCATCTCCCCACCATCAAGTCTGGATCCCGTGGCGCTTCATGAGCTCCCACAGGTGCTTGCGAGAGATCCCCAGCAGCGCGGCCGTGCGCGTGCGGGAGCCGCCCGCCACCCCGAGGGCCCGGCGGATCTGCTGCGCTTCGACACGCCCCAGCGCATCGCGAAGCGCCATCGAAGGCTCCGTCGCCACGTCGCCGCGGACCCGCCCCGGGAGGTGGGAGCGTCGGAGCAGGTCGTCGGTCGCCAGCACCGCGGCGTGGGAGATGGCGCTGCGGAGCTCGCGCACGTTGCCCGGCCAGTCGTAGCTGGTGAGGGTCATCCGGGCCTCGTCGTCCAGGGCCCGCGGCGCGTCCGGCATCCGGGAGCGGATCTCCTCCAGGAAGCTCAGCACGAGGGGGAGCACGTCCTCGACCCGATCCCGGAGCGGGGGCACCTCGAGCTCGAAGGTCGACAGCCCGATCAGCAGGTCCTCGCGGAAGCGCCCTCCGGCCGCCTCCGCGCGCAGGTCGCGGCTGGTGGAGGCCAGGATCCGCGCCCCACGCCCCGGTCCCAGCACCGTCGCCCCCTGGGCCTCGATAGAGCGCAGGAGCCTCCCCTGGACGGACGTGGGCACACCTCCGACCTCCTCCAGGAGCAGGCTCCCCCCCTCCGCGGCCGCGAGCCAGCCACCGGTCTTCCCGTCGGCGTCTCCGAACAGCTCGTGCTCGATGGACTCCGCTGGAACCGCCGCGCAGTTCACCACCAGCAGCGGGCCCGCCGAGCGCCCCGAGCGGGCGTGGAGCATCCGTCCCACCAGGGCCTTGCCCGTGCCCATCTCCCCCGACACCAGCACGTTCTCCTCGCACCGGGCCACGCGGTCCAGGACGTGCACCAGCCGGGTCATCTCGTCGGAGACGGCGACGAAGCTCGCGAGGCCTCCGACGCTCTCGCCCAGGCGCTCCTCCACCGAGGCGACCTTGTCGACGAGGATCCGCTCGTCGAAGGGCTTGCTCAGGTAGTCCCGGACCCCCCGCTTCAACATCTCGACCGCCCGGTCCACGGCGCCGTAGGCAGTCATCAGGATGACCTCGACCGGTGGATCCTGGGACAAGGCCAGCTCGGCGAGGGAGTAGCCGTCCTGACCGGGCAGGCGGACGTCGGAGATGAGCAGATCCCAGGCCCGGGCACGGAGACGTGACCCAGCCGTCAGCCCGTCCTTGCACCGGGTCACGCGGTGCCCCGCCTCCGCCAGCTCGTCGCCGAGCACGGCGAGCAGCGTCGGTTCGTCCTCGACGAGCAGGATGTCAAGAGGCATGGTCCACCTCCGCCATGATGACCCGCGGCAGCCGCAGGCGGGCTCGGGTTCCAGGCCGATCGTGCATCGAGTCCAGCTCCAGGGTACCGCCGAGGGCCTGGACGACCGCGAGGGAGACGGACAGGCCGAGGCCGGTGCCTTCACCCGGCTCCCGGGTGGTGAAGAAGGGCTCGAAGACCCGATCCCGGATCTCCGCCGGGATGCCAGGGCCATCGTCGATCACGTCGATGATCACGCTGTCCGACTCGACGAGCCACCCCACCTCCACGGTCTCCGTCGCCGCCTGGGCCGCGTTGAGCAGCAGGTTGGTGAGCACCTGGTTGACCTGGCTCAGGGGCCAGACCACGATCGCCTCCTCGCCGGGGTGCACCACGAAGCGCACCTGGTAGCTCGTGCTGACCATCTCCACCGTCTTCCAGGCGAGGTCGGTCAGCCCGGCCCGCGTCGAGTCCCGTGGATCCGCCCGGGCGAAGATCAGCATGTCCTTGAGCACCCGGGTGGCCCGCTCGAGGCCCTCCGTGGCCAGCTTCCCGTAGCGCTCCCGCCGCTCCGGGCTCAGCTCGGGCCGGGCGAGCCGTCGCACGCAGCCCGCCACCCCGCCCAGGGGGTTGGCCACCTCGTGAGCCGCCCCGGCCGCAAAGGCCCCCAGAGCCGCCATGCGCTCGACGCGGACCATCGCCTGCTGCTGGCGAAGCAGGGAGTCCCGGGCCTGTCTCAGGTCGGCGGTCATGCTGTTCAGAGCCCGCGCCAGGACCGCCACCTCGTCGTCGATCTCCGGCACCGGGACCGCCTCACCCAGCTCACCGCGCCCGACGCGGCGCGCATGCTCCGTCATCTCCACCAAGGGCGTCATCAGCCAGTGACCCATGAAGCCGGCGGCCACGAGGCCCACCATGCCCAGGGCGAGGATCGCCCAGGCCATGTCGATGGCGGCCTCGCGGGCCGAGGTGGCGTCCGGCCCCAGGTCGACGGCGACCCGGATCGAGCCGATGCTGGGCACGACGAGGTCCGACGCGATCAGCTCGGCAGTGGCCCCTCTGACCTCGAGTCGGGTGCCCGGCGGATCGACGAGCAGGCGGGTGGGATCGAGGCCCTCGGGCGGCTGGTCGGGCGCGTGGACCAGGACACGGCCCTCGGCGTCGAGGACCGCCAGCGCCAGCCAGTGGGCGTTGAGGCGCTCCATGCGGAGCACCTGATCCCGCAGCGTGAGGCGGTCCTCCACCAACACCAGGTCGGCCACCGGACGCGACCAGGCGGCGAGCAGACTCCTGGAGGCCTGGAGGGTGTGGTTCTCCAGCGAGTGGAGGACCTCGACGTGGGCGATGAAGGGCAGCCCCGCGGTGAGGGTCAGGACGGCGGCCAGCACCACCAGCGTGAACCGGTAGCGAAGAGACTGGAATCCACCGATCAATGCCCCTTCTCGATGATTTCACCCAGCGGATCGTAGAGCGCCCAGTGGCTCGCCGTGAGGCCCTCGGCGCCGAGCGCGGACAGGCACTCGGGGCGCGCGGCGATGTCCTCCAGGGGGCCGAGCAGATCCGGCCGATCCCGGGACACCAGGAAGGGCGGCGACGGGAAGGCCTGCGAGCGCCAGACCACCCGCAGCTCGTGGGGCGCCGGCTCCGCGGCGAGCAGCTCCTCGTCCACGGCCGCCACCTGCACCAGCCCCGAGCGCACGGCTTCGACGGCGCGATCGTGGGCGTGGGTGAAGGTCGCCCGCCCGAAGTAGCGGTCCGGATCCAGGCCCATCTCCCGGAACGCCGCCCGGGGGGCGCGGAAGCCCGTGAGGGAGTCGGGATCCACCCAGGCGATGTCGGCCCCCTCGAGGTCCGCGACACTGCGAGCCGGATCGCCCTTCCGCACCACCAGGACCGAGTGGTACTCCGCTCCGTGGGAGTGCCGCAGCCGGAAGGGGGCCTCGAAGTGGGAGGCAGCTCCGGGTCGGAGGTGGAGCCGGAACAGATCAGGCCGATGTCGGCCCGACCGGCCGCCAGCATGGCGTTGGACTCGGCGTAGGTGCCCCGCTGGACGAGCTCGACTCCGTCGAAGTTGCCGCGACGCTCGAGACCCTCCCGCAGGCAGTCGAGCAGCGGGGTGATGCGCTCGAAGCCCGAAGTAGGCGACCACATCGTGACCAGGAGCAGGCGCGCGGGGTTCGAACCGATCCGGTTTGCGGGAGCAGGAGCCTCGACGGAGGCCGCGGGGGGCTCCGCACCCGGCCGAAGCAGGAGGACGACCAGCACGATCGTCAGCCCCAAGACGAGGACAGCGAGCCTGGGAATGGATCGAATCATCGAGACCTGCGGTCGATGGTCCATGTAATCCACCGTCTGACCCTGTGGGGGCGGCCGTTTGACGGATGGGATCCACTCCACACACCCCGTGTGGCATCTCACACATGCCCGCCGTGGTGATCGCCGTCAGCGTCTCCGGGAAGTGCTACCTGGAGGTAACGAGAGATCTCCAGGATGTTACCAGCCGCTTACCACTGACCGGACACAACACCTTGAAGTTACGGTGCTTTTCCGAATCAATGGCGGCATGGAACGTGCAGGAAGGGGCTTCGAGCGACCAGGTGGTCGCATTCAAGAACGGAGGCCCCATGAGCATCAGCAAGAAGAAGGTCGCCCACGACCGGCGAGAGTTCCTCAGGGGAGGAGCTCTGGCGGGCGCGGGTGTCCTCGCGCTGGGCGCCGCGGCGTGCGGCGATGAAGAAGAGGAGTGTGCCGAGTACCCCCGGGCATACCCGGACCAGGACAGCAGCGAAGTGCGGTGGGGCTTCCTCATCGACCTGAGCCGCTGCAAGGGCTGCAAGGCCTGCTCTGTCGCGTGCAAGACCGAGAACGACGTGAGGCTCGGCGTGTTCCGCGGCTCCGTGATCATCGGTGAGACGGGCACGTACCCGGACACCGAGCGTCACTCGATCCCCTGGCTCTGCAACCACTGCGCCGAGGCACCCTGCCTCGACCGCTGCCCCACCGCCCCGGTCAAGTCCACCCTCGAGATGCCCAACGGCGACGTCGAGGAGTACTGGGCCCGCGCGACCTACCAGCGCCCGGACGGCCTGGTCCACATCGACCAGGACCGCTGCGTCGGCTGCGGCTACTGCGTCGAGGACTGCCCCTACGGTGCGCGGTTCCTGGACTACTCCAAGACCGCTGGCGGCGATCCCGCCGAGGTCGGGCTGTCCATCGACAACCCGAACCCGGCCTCCAAGTGCACCTGGTGCGTGCACCGGATCGAGCAGGGCATCGTGCCCTCCTGCGTCAACACCTGTCCCGCAGACGCCAGGATGATCGGGAACCTGAACGACTCCAACAGCGACATCAGCAAGGCCATCGCCGCTGGCGGGGCACGGGTCACCAGCCTGCTGCCCGACGCCGGGACCGAACCGCGCGTCTACTACATCGATCTCGAAGAGAGCGTGTACGACGACGGGTACGACATCCGCAACGACGCCCTTCGTCAGTACCAGACGCCCGGCGTCTAGGGGAGGAGGAAACCATGACCACCAAGATCAATGAGGACGAAGTGATGGACGTCACCGAAAAGGCCCTCTCCCGCCGGCGCTTCCTGGGCGCCCTGGGAGCCAAGAGCGCCGTGGTGCTCGGTGCGGGCACCGTCATCGGCTGCAAGGGCGGCGACACCGTCGAGTGTCCCGACGACACGGTCCAGTTCGAGGGTGTGATCACCGGCGAAGTCGTCGATGGCACCGCCCAGGACTACTCGCCGGTCACCGGCGCCGAGCGCACGATGGTCCCGAGCGCCTGCTGGCAGTGCGTCAGCCGCGACGGCATCGTCTGCTACGTCGAAGACGGGCGCCTGGTGAAGATCGAGGGCAACCCCTACCTCAAGCGCACCGGCGGCGTGCTGTGCGCTCGCGGTCAGGGTGGCGTGGGCCAGGTCTACGACCCGGACCGCCTGCTCTTCCCGATGAAGCGCGTCGCGGGCACCACCCGCGGCGATCACCAGTGGGAGCGCATCTCCTGGGACGACGCCCTGACCGAGATCGCGGCCAAGATGAAGGAGGCCCGCGATGTCGATCCCAAGTACTTCATGTTCCACTACGGTCGCATGAAGGCGTCTTCGTCCAAGATCACGAAGACCTACTTCCTGCCGGCCTTCGGCTCCAAGAGCTACGCGGGCCACACGGCGATCTGCGAGGCCTCC
This sequence comes from uncultured Enterobacterales bacterium, assembly GCA_964501915.1. Classification (GTDB taxonomy): domain Bacteria; phylum Myxococcota_A; class UBA796; order UBA796; family CAJQPC01; genus CAYFPX01. Next base: position 15,368 of record CAZCVP010000116.1, on the reverse strand, counting down.
AAGTGGACCTCCCAGGAGCTGGTCTGGGGCAAGCACTACGACGTGAACGACGTCACCAACTCGGCGACGATCGTGAACTTCGGCTGCAACATGCTCGCCACCCACACCAGCCACATCCCGTTCGCCCAGCGGGTGACTGCGGCCCAGCACGACAACGGTGCGTCGCTGTACACCTTCGACGTGCGACTGTCGGAGACGGCGGCCAAGTCGGACAAGTGGCTGCCCATCGCCCCCGGGACCGACCTCGCGGTCATCCTGGCGATGGCGTACCACATCGTCACCAATGACCTGATGCCCCAGGAGGGTGTCGACTTCATCAACGAGTGGACCAACATCGACGCCGACGGCTTCGACGACAGGATGGACCGGCTGCGCGACCTGCTCGAGCATCCGGACGCCTACATCGCCGACGTGCTGGACGCCGATCCGGACGTTCCGCACTACTGGGACGCGGACGACCAGCCTTCGGGCGGCTACACGCCGGCCTGGGCCGAGTCCATCTCCGGTGTGCCGGCGGCCGACATCGAGGCCATCGCCGAGGAGTACGCGGCCAACAGCCCCGGCTCCACGCTGGTGACCTACCGCGGCGCCGTCATGCACTTCAACGGGGTCTACGTCGAGAACGCGGCCCAGATGCTGGAAGGCATCTGCGGCAACGTCGACGTGCCTGGAGGCCGCGTGCACGCGGTCGGTGCGAGCTGGTCGTACTCGACCACCTACCCGAAGCCGAGCAACAGCACGTCCGGCCTGAAGGTGCAGAACGACCACTCGTACGTGGCTCCCAGCCACCACGCGAGCCACCAGGTGCTCAGCCAGTTCAAGGCCCTTCCGGCCGACGAGCGCCCGATGGTGTACTTCGTGTACTGCTACACGCCGGCCTACGCCAATGGCGACATGCAGGAGAACATCGACATCCTCAAGGACGAAGACATCATCCCCTTCATGGTGGTCAGTGATGTCGCGTACTCCGAGGCGGCGATGTACGCGGACATCCTCCTGCCCGACGCCACCTACCTCGAGCGGTGGGACTGGGAGGACATGGTCTCCTACGACCAGATCCACGAGTACTACATCCGGCAGCCCGTGGTGACCCCGCTCGGCGAGGTGCGCAACAACCAGGACGTGATGATCGAGCTGGCCGGCATGCTCAGCACCGGCGGCGACGATCCGCTGGAGATGGTGGCCGACATCGGCAGCATGGAGAACTTCGTCAAGGCGGCCTGCAACGACACCGCGGTCGTCAACGACGCCGCCGTCTCCATGGGCTACGCCGACGGCATCGCCATGATGAAGGAGCGCGGCGCCTGGTGGGACCCGGACGAGGAGCCCGCCTACGAGTCCTACCTCGCCACGGTCGACACCGACATCACCGATCCCGACACCATCGCGGACGACGACGAGAACGACTACGTCTTCGCCGACGACGAAGGGATCGTGTGGGAGTGCACCAAGGCCGAGTTCAACGAGGGCTACCGCCACACCAAGAGTGCCTACAAGCACTACGTGGGCCAGCTCATCGACGACTCCGGCACGGTCTACAAGGGCTTCAAGCCCGACAAGATCAACAAGTCCGGCTTCTTCGAGCTGGAGTCGATCATCCTCCGGGATGGTCACTACCCGGCCCTGCCCGTGTGGCTGCCGGTGCCCGAGCACCAGAGCATGGCCAGTGACGAGCTCGTCCTGACCACGTTCAAGCTGACGGCCCAGACCCACTCCCGCACCCAGAACTGCAAGTACCTGTCCGAGCTCGAGCACCACGAGCCGGCCTGGATCAACGCGGCGACGGCGTCGTCGTTGGGCATCTCCGATGGAGACGAGGTGAAGATCACCCGCTCCGGTGAGCTGTACAACGACAAGGACGGGGTCGCGACGATGGGCACCAAGAAGAAGTCCATGAACGTCACCGTCAAGGTCGTTCAGGGCATCCACCCCGGTGTCATCGCCATCTCCCACAGCCTCGGGCACTGGGCCTACGGGCGCTACGCCTCGGGCGTCAAGAACCCGATGCTCGAGGATCCGGACCACGTGTCCCACGGGGAGCTGGATCCGGACGCCGACGAGCAGTGGTGGAGCGAGTTCGGCTACCGGGGCAACTGGATCACGCCGAACGCCGGCGATCCCATCTCCGGGTCGCTGCGCTTCTTCGACACCGTCGTGAAGGTGGAACCGGTCTGAGAGGACCGATAGTCGCGGGGTGGACCCACCCTCTCCTCCGGGTCCACCCCGTTTTCCCCCACAACCCCTTTCCAGACCGCCTGTTGCCCACCGTGACCCACAGGCCGTCACTCCTTCGCCCGAAGGACAGGAGGTCCGCTTGACGACGACCGAGCACAGCGAAGAGCTACACCAGCGCTCGAGCCTCTACCGGCTGTTGGCGCAGCTCTACCGGCGGGAGGTCAAGCTCGACCTCGCCCAGCGACTCGTCGAGACGAACCTGCTCGAGGACCTGGCCGGCGACGGCTACGACCTGGAGCCCGGCTCCCTGAGTGACCCCGAGGCCCTCCGCGACCTCGGCCGGGAGTACACACGCATCTTCATCGGACCGGGCAAGCACGTCGCGCCCTACGGGTCCGTCCACCATCCCCGCGATCTGAAGAAGGGTCAGCTCTGGGGCTCCACCACCACCTGGGTGCGGCGCTTCGCCACCGATCACGGCCTCAGCTTCGAAGGCCCGACCTATGACGGGATTCCCGATCACATCGGCCACGAGCTGGAGCTCTTCGCTCGCCTGCTCTCGGGCCAGGCCGATGCCCTCGCCGCCGGCGACACCGAGCTGGCCGGGCGACTGGAGAACAGCCAGCGCCACCTCTACACACGACAGCTCAGCCGCTGGGTTCCCATCTTCTGTGACAAGGTCCAGGAGCAGGCCGCGCGCCCCTTCTACGGGGAGCTCGCCCGGCTCACGGTCGACCTGCTCAACGACGAAGGGGAGCGCATCGGGGAGGCAGCCACGTCATGAATCCGCCCGGACCGCGCACAACGGTGGCCTCCTGCATGGGAGCCACTCTGCTGCTCGGTCTGGTGCTGCTCCCCGAGGCCCAGGCCCGGGTCACCTACCCCCAGGACATCCCCAACGGCGTCAGCTACGACTGCGACACCTGCCACACCGACGTGCCGGCCCTGAACTGGTTCGGCGCCGACGTGCTGCTCTCCTACGACGAGACGCAGAAGGTCATCTGGCAGAACTTCTACGACCTGGACTCCGACCGGGACGGCCAGACCAACGGGGTGGAGCTGGGCGATCCCTGCGGCGAGTGGGTCCGAGGGGACACCCCCTACAGCGAGGACGTGAGCAACCCGGCCGACGCCGAGAGCACCCTGGACTCGCCGGACATCCCGGACTGCCCGGACCCGATCCTCGACGACACCGGGGAGCCGGGCGACACCGGCGGAGAGAGCCTGGTCGAGAGCTGCATGTACTCGACCGCCGGATCGGGAGCGCCCCGCTCCGGCCCGTGGTGGCTCCCGGCAGCGCTCACGGTCCTCGTGCTCCGTCGCCGCAGGAGGCACCCACGACCCGGGCGCTGCTCGTCGCGCTGTGCGCGAGCGTGGCCGTCGCCGCCTGCGGTCGGCCGACCTACCGGGCCACGGGAGATGCCAGCGCCACCTTTCCCCACCCCGAGGACTACTCGCGGCAACACCCCGAGGACGCGCTGATCGACCCCGAGCCCTGCCTGGCCTGCCACGGCGAGGACGAGGACGACGCGGCCGAAGGCTCCTCGGCTCCCCACTGCTCCTCCTGCCACGCCTGGCCCTTCCAGGTCAGCTCGGTCCTGTGGCGCCGCCCCGAGGCCGCCGGATGAGCGCCCTGAACCGAGCCCTGCTGCTCTCGGTCGGGGGAGGACTGCTCGCCCTGGGCACCCCCGTCCAGGCCGCCGACGTGGAGGACAGCCTCCGCCTCGAGGTCGGCGCGGGCTTCGAGCAGCTCCCGGAGACCGACGGCGAGAGCTGGTCCCGGACCCGGACCACCCTGCTGGTCCAGGTCGATCCCAGGCCCGGCTGGGGGTTCTTCGCCTCCGGGAACCTGCTGGTGCCCCTTCCCGGCGCCGCGGACGGTCCCGACGAAGCCCAGCTCCACCGGATGATGCTGACCTGGCACTCCGGGAAGACGGACCTGGTGCTGGGACGCTTCGTGAAGATGACGACCCGGGGCCTCACCCGCGTCGACGGTGCCGCCGTGGACCTGACCCTGAGCGAGCGCCTGGGCGCGGGTCTGTGGGCCGGCCGGGTCGGCCACCCGGAGGCCATGGACGAGGCCGGGGATCTCGGGGCCGGCCTGGAGGCCTGGTACGCCCCCGGGGCCCTGCTCGTGTCCGGTGGCTACGACTTCCGGCGCACCCCCGAGCACCTGGGCAACACCTTCCACCTGACCGCCGCCTGGCGCAGCATGGGCGGCCTGGCCGTGCGCGGCATCGCCGAGTTCGGCCTGCAGCTCACCCCGGGCGTCGAGGAGGACACCGAGGTCGTCGAGACCACCACCACCACGGAAGAAGACCCTCCCGAGCCGCCCCCCGAGGTCCTCTCCGACCTGCGCCTGAGCGTGGAGGCCGGTGCGCCCTTCGGCTCAGGCCACGCCTGGCGGGCGGGGGTCCACTGGCTCGGCCTGCCCCCGGATCGTGCCCCCCACTCCAGCCTCTCGGTCCTCCAGGAGATCGCCCCCTACGGCTACGGACTGGCCGAGGTGGGCGCCTTGATCCACACCGGCGCGATGGCGCTCCACGTGCGGGGCGGCCCCACCCTGACGCCCGCCCTCGGGCCGACCTTCCGGGCCGGTGGCCGCGTCGAGGCCACGGCTTCGATCGCTGGCATCGGACTCTTCGCCCGCGGCGCCATGGCTGGCCCCTCCTGGTACGCCGGCGCCGGCGCCCTGGCCGCCCGGCCCGTCGGGCCCCTGGCCGTCGACGCCGAGCTGGCCCTCTACCGCTTCCGCGGCCTCGATCGCCAGGCCGCCTGGGTCGGCGAGGGCCGCATCCAGGGACTCTGGGACCTGCCGCTGGGGTCCTCGCCGATCAGCGCCCAGCTCGCGGTCCGCCTCGCGGCCGGCGCCGATCGCCTGCTCGCGCCCTGGGGGCGGGCCGGACTGGCGGTGGTCGGGACCTATGGCAACGCCGGGCGAGGTGGCGGATGACCCACCTGCTGCCCCTGCTGCTGCTGCTCGGTGCCGCTCCGGCGGACACCGCCACCGAGCCACCGTCGGTGGCCGAGCCGCTGCCCTTCGACCACGAAGCCCACGACAGGACCTTCGAGAAGCTGGACCTCGACTGCGGCGACTGCCACCCCCTGGGCCTGGTCACCGACCCCGAGGACCCCCAGGACTTCGTGCTGCCGGCGCCGCTGTCCTCCTGCCATGGCTGCCACCGCGGTGAGCTGCCCGAGGCGCCCCGCAAGGCACCGGGTCGCTGCGAGACCTGCCACGACGTGCGCGCGGAGCTGATCCCCCCGACCCACGACCTGGTCTGGATGTACGAGCACGGACCGTCGGCCACCGAGCGCCAGGCGGACTGCCGCGACTGCCACCAGCCCGATCGCTGCACCACCTGCCACGACGTCCGAGGGGCCCTGGCCCGCTCCCCCCACCTGCCGGGCTTCTCGGCCGTGCACGGCATCGAGGCCCGCCTGGACCCGGTGTCCTGCGTCTCCTGCCACGCCGGGGACACCTGCACCTCCTGCCACACCACGGGGAGGGCGCCGTGGTAGTTCCCACCCAGCGCATCGGCGTCCTGCTGCTGGCCTCGGCGGCCCTGCTGGCCTGCGGCGAGCCGGACTGCACCGACTCGGCGATGATCGACGGCGCCGGGGGCCTCGTCCTGACCGCCGAGGAACACCCGGACGGCTGGGGCCGGGAGGCGTGCGAGTCCTGCCACGCAACCGAGTCGATCCACCGATCCGGGTGCAGCACCGGCGTGAACTACGAGGACGTGAACGACCTGGTCGCCGCCGAAGGCAACGCCGCCTGCGCGACCTGCCACGGCGACAACGGAGTCACCGAGTGACCGGGCTCGTCCTGCTGCTGGCGGCCACGGCCTGGGCCCAGGACCCGGAGCCGGTCGATCCCCACGAGGCGGCGGACGGCTGCACCCACTGCCACGAGGCCGGCCCCACCGCGACCGAGCCAGGGCCCGCGCTGCCCTCGATCGAGGCCTGCAGCGTCTGCCACCCCTCCGCCGAGGAGGACATGCACGTCGTCGGCCTGGTGCCGAGCCAGGCCCCCCCGCCGGCGACCTGGCCCCTGGAGGACGGCGCCATCGCCTGCGCGACCTGCCACGCCGAGCCCGCCTGCGACGCCAGCCGTCCCCAGGAGCTCCCCTACCTCCGCGACGGCCCCTACCCGGACCCCGACCAGATGTGCTGGGCCTGCCACGACAGCGCCGGCTTCGAGCGCTCCGATCCCCACCACCCCGAGGTCCTGCGCGCCGTCGACGACGCCACCTGCGCCGCCTGTCACACCTCGGTGCCCGACGAGGGCGCTGTCTTCGCCGACGCGAAGCTGCGGGCCGAGGACAAGGTCTGCGCGACCTGCCACGAAGGCACCCTGCACCAGGGCATGGACTCCCACCTCGGCAAGACCGTAGAGGCCCTCGACGACGCCTCCCGCGCCGTGGTGACCCTGGCCGAGGGAGACACGGTGGCCTGCTGGAGCTGCCACGAGGTGCACACCCAGGGGGCGACCCGGCCCTCGAAGGCCGAGCGTCCCTTCGCCGACGCCCTGCGAGCCCTGGCGCTGGAGAACGAGTGGCAGGGCCAGGTCCCGGAGGGGACCCGGTGGGCCGGCGAGGACCGCGAGCACTCCGCCATGCTGGCGCTGCCCCTGGAAGACGGCGCCCTCTGCAAGGCCTGCCACGGGGTGGGACCATGACCCGGCACCTCACAGCGAGGGGCGCACAGGCCGTGCTGCTGTTCGGCCTGGCCGGCTGCTACACGCCCGCGCCGGCGCCCGAGATCACCGACGGTCGGCCCCTCGTCGAGGTCGAGACGATCGGCGTCACGAAGACCGACACCACCCTGCCCACGGACCTGCTCCCGCTGGCCGGCGACGACCTCCTCGTCCTCGATGGCTACAACCACCGGGCCCTGCGGATCGACGGGGAGACCGGCACCGCGACCGCGCTCCAAGGCGACGAGGTCTGGGGCCAGCCCGTGCGCATCGCTCACCGCGCCGAGGGCGGCTACTGGCTCGCCGATCCGGGCAACGACGAGCGACAGGGGGTCGTGGTCGCCATCGACGAGGCGGGCCAGACCGAGCGGGTCCTGCTCCCGACCGGGCCGGAGGACGCCTCCGAGGAATTCGACGAGTTCGCCCCCACCGTGGTCATCGAGTGGCACGACTCCCTCGTCATCGGGGACCGGGGCGGTCGCATCCTCTGGGTGGACCCGGAGGACGGAAGCGTCACCAAGCAGATCGACAACGACGCCGACGGCCTGCCCCTGGGCGTGATCAGCGACCTGGCGGTGGCCAACGGCTACCTGGGCGCTGTCGACGCCCTGGGACCTCGGGTCTACTTCCTCGAGGGCAAGGTCGAGCGCCACTTCGGACACTTCGGGCTCTGGGCCGGGGCCATGAAGAACCCCAAGAGCCTGGCCTTCACCGACGCCGGGAACGTGGTGGTGGCCGACTCGGCCCTGGGTGTGGTGCAGCTCTACGACCGGTCCGGCCGCTGCCTGGGCCTGCTGGCGGAGGGAGAGGAGCCCCTGACGTTCGAGCACCCCGTCGCGGTGCGTCGGGACGTGGACGACCCCGCCTCCTTCTACGTCCTGTCCTCCAAGGACGGACAGGTCACCCACCTCCGGCTGGCCCCGGAGACCGAGGCGGCCGCGGTCCGGAACTCCGGCCGCCGCTACCTGCGCACCCGCCTCGTCGAGACCCGCGAAGCGCCCGGCGTCGATGGTCACGTCTGCATCCAGTGTCATGACGGCTTCGTGCGCGACGGCCGCCAGAACTGGGACGATCGCCTCTGGCACCACCCGGTCGGCGTCGAGCCGGAGGGAGAGGTCCCCCAGTTCCTGCCCCTGTCGGAGGAGGGGCTGATCATCTGCAAGACCTGCCACAGCCCCCACGGCGTCGTGGACCCGGAGTGGGACCCGAGCGCCGACGGCGACGCGGCCCCACCGCAGCGCCACGACGTCGAGGGCGTGCACTTCACCCGGCTGTCGATCGAGGACTCGGCGCTCTGCGCCGCCTGCCACGGCGTCGACGCCCACGAGAGCGTGATCGCCGCCCTGGAAGTCCCTGGAGGCGCCCATCCCTCCGGAGCCGAGCTCGAGCGAGCCCTCGAGAAGCGAGGCGGGCCCTCGGACGGACCTCCGGAGGAGCTGAAGGAGGGCTGCCTGGGCTGCCACGCCCCCCATGGTGCAGAGGGGGAGCCGATCCTGCGGGGTGGCTCGACCGGGAAGTGCGCCTCGTGCCACCGCGAGCTGACCGGAGCCTCGCGCAACCACCCGCTGGGCAAGCGCATCGGCGTCGACGTGCCCCGGCCGGCTCAGTCCGCGCGGCTCGTGACGGCCCGGGACGGCGGCCTGGTCTGCAGGACCTGCCACGACCTGGTGGGCGGCGCCGGCAGCGCGCTGCTGCGGCGGCCGGAGAGCAAGGAGCTGCTGTGCCTGAGCTGCCACGACGAGCGCAAGGGCCTGCTCGACTCGCCACACAGCAGGGTGCGGGGTGACTGGAACCTGCCCTGTCTCGGCTGCCACGACGTGCACGGGGGCCGGGAGTCTCGCAGCTACCTGGTCCTGAGGGCTGGGTCGCGCGAGGACCCGCTGGCCTGCCTGAGCTGTCACGGCGATGGCCGGGAGCAGGAGCGCGACGGTCCCGAGCCCGGGGACGCCGGCCACCCGATGCGCGGCGAGACCGACGACGGCGAGACCGTCGAGGGCTGTCCCTCCTGCCACGACGTCCACCTGGCCACGATCCCCGGGGTCGAGGAGTGCGGGGACTGCCACGCCGACCAGCGGGCCGAGGAGCAGCGGGGCGGTCACGGCGACGCGGCCTGCCAGGACTGCCACCCGGTCCACGACCGGGAGCCGGTGCTCGCCGGGCTCGACGCCGAGATCAACCCCGTGTCGCGACGCTGCATGGCCTGCCACAGCCCCTCGTCACGCTGGGGTGAGGCTCCCCGCGTGGAGGACTACGAGCACCCCGCGCCGGTCTTCGGTCCCGATGGCGTGCGCTGGGAGCCCCTCGGGGACCTGCCGCTCTTCGGCCCCGACGGCAGCCGGGTCCCAGCCGGCGTGAACGGCGATCTGACCTGTGAGACCTGCCACCTGGTGCACGGCCCGGACCCGGTCCATCCCGGCATCAACCTGCGGCGCCCGGGCTGGGAAGCCTCCTGCGCGTCCTGCCACGGTCGCAGCTCCCTCTCCTACTACCTCTACTTCCACGAGCCCACTCGGCGACGGGGCAAGGAGTAGCCGTGAAGACCTTCACCTCGGCCGTCCTCGCCTTCATCGCGGGCTTCCTGCTCACCGCCGTCGGGCTCTCCCAGACCCAGTTCTTGTGGCACGCCTTCCAACACGGGGGGTTCTGAGGTGGTCCGTCGCGCCCTGGAGAGCCTGGCCTGGCTGCGGGCACACCCGGTCAGCGCCCTGGTGGTGCTGGCGGCGTTCGTGGCCGGCTCGATCTCGGGTGCACCGGCCGGCGAGCAGCTCTTCCGCTACACCTGGACCGACGCCGACTTCTGCGACGACTGCCACGTCCACGACTACGCCAACGAGGCCTGGGCCCGGTCGGTCCACGCCGGACTGACCACCTGCCACGACTGCCACCGGGTGCCCATCCGGCACTACCCGAAGAACCTCTGGACGACGGTCTTCGACCCCCCGGAAGGTGAAGAGGACATCCACCCGCCCGACGTCGCCAACGTGGTCTGCGAGCAGTGCCACGCAGAGGCCGGGCTGGACGAGGTGCTCACCGGCCCGATGAGACAGGACGTGCGCCGCCGGATCGTCAAGATCGACGACAGCCCTGGCCACCGCCGTCACCTGGACTCGGAGACCCGGGGGCCCCCCCCCGCCCGCGCGGGGGGCGGCCCCGCCCCCCCCCCCCCCCCCCCCCCCCCCACCAACC
>CAZCVP010000116.1:0-5298 GCA_964501915.1 uncultured Enterobacterales bacterium | reverse complement strand
CGCGCCGGGCGCCGGCTCCGGCGCGCCCCGGCGCGCCGGGGCCCACCGGGGGGGCCCGACGAACCGGACAGCCGGTCGGAGGAACCGATCACCTGCATGGACTGCCACGGCGCCGAGAGCAACCGTGCCCACCGCTTCGAGTCCAGCTCGAAGAACTGTGTCGAGTGTCACGAGGACCAGGAGATGATGGCCGGCAAGCCCCTGAACTGCCGGGAGTGTCACTTCGAGGAGTTCCTCGGTGGCCTGCCGGCCGGAGACGCCGCGGCCAGCCCACCCTGATCGGGCCCTCCGCGCCGGGTAGTAGGCTCGCTCGGTGTGCTCCCTCCCGCTGCTCGCGCTGCTCTCCGTCGCCCAGGCGGACCAGCCGGAGTTGAAGGGAAGCGCCCCGCTGCTCGGCGAGGATGGCCACCTGCTGCGCACGGGCTGGTCGCGGACCTGGTCCTTCACCTATGACCCCCGCCTGGCGGCCGGGCGGGTCAAGGAGTGGGACAACCTCAACATCTGGACCGCGGACCACAGCCTCGCGGTCACCGTGGCCGACATCGGGTACGTGGGGTACGTCTCCGTGACGTGGCGGGACCTCACCACGGGCGAGGTGAGGGTGGTGCGGGAATTGACCCCAGGGCGGGCGATCCACCTGCCCCGCTCTCCGCTGGTCGGCGACGTGCTCTTCGCGGGCCGCAAGCTCCACGTGTCGATGATCCACGAGGCCGGAGGACGACGCCTGCTGGTCTCGGCCCCCGGCCTGGAGGGGGGACCGCTGTCGGCGAACCTGGCCCTGGGCTGGGGCGAGGGCCGGGACCGCATCGTGCTGAGCCACCCCTGGCCCGAGGGGCCGGAGTACTTCACCCTCAGCGTCAAGGAGCTGCCGCTGCGAGCCTCGGGCGTGGTGCGCGTGGGCGGGGAGACCATCCCCTTCGAGCCCCAGACCGCCTTCGGGGTCCTGGACTGGGGCCGCAGCCTGCGCCCTCGGGAGGGCACCTGGCGCTGGGCCTTCGGCTCGGTGGGCGACATCGGCTGGAACCTGGGCGCCGGGGGGCCCGCCGATGGCGGCGTCTGGACCCAGAACGTGGTGATGGTCGAAGGGCGGGCCCACGCCTTCGGTCCGGTGACCTTCTCGTTCGATCCCGAAGCGCTGGAGACCCCCTGGCGCGTCCGGACCGCCGACGGACGCCTGGACCTCGTGCTCACACCCCGACACAGCCACTCCGATCAGCTCGACCTGCGCCTGGTCGCCACCGACACCCGCCAGGCCTTCGGCACCTGGAGCGGCACCATCACCCTCGAGGACGGCACGGTGCTCACCATCGCCGACGCGCCGGGCCTGGCGGAGCAGGTGTACAACAAGTGGTAGGCGGACGGTCCGCTCGCGTCCCGATCAGCCCCGCGAGAGCTCGTCGAGGGCCCGCCGGGTGAAGACACCCGCCATGCGACGGCGCCAGGCCGGGTCTCCATGGACCGCCACGTTGGGACGGGTCTGCTTCTCGACCTGGACGGCGATGGCCTCGATGGCGTCGGCGTCCAGGGGTCGACCGCGGTGGTCCTCGAGCCTGCGCACCGGGCGAGGCTGCGGATTGGTGGCCCCGACCACGATCTCGAGGTCTCGCAGCACGTCGCCGTCCCACCAGCTCGCGATCGCGAGGCCGAGCTGGGGGAAGTCGATGCTCTCGCGGGTCCGGAGCTTGTCGTAGGTCCCCCGGAAGCCGGGGCCGGGACGGGGCACGACCACCGTGGTCAGGACCTCGCCCCGCTCGATCTCCAGGTGGTCCAGGCCGTCGAAGCGGTAGAGCTCCCGCAGCCTCACGACCCGCACACCGGCCGGCCCGAGCAGCTCGATCGAGGCGCCCAGGGTCAGCAGGACCGGGACCGTGTCGGCGGACTGGGCCGCGACGCAGGTCTTGGGACCGCCGATCACGTGGCACCAGGTGCCCTCGGCCTTGAGGCAGTGGCCCAGCGCCTGGCGCCAGGACTTCGACTGGTTGTAGAAGAGGCAGCGGGTGTCGAGCAGCACGTTGCCGCCGAGGGTGCCCATCCGTCGGATCTGGGGACCGGCCACCAGCCCCGCAGCCCGCGCGAGCGGTGGCAGCTCCGCCAGCACCAGGGGGTGGGTCGCCAGGGTGTGGAGGGTGACCCCGGCGTCGAGGCGGACCGTGTCCTCCGAGACCGCCAGGCCCCGACCCAGGGCGCCCTGGAGCCCGATGACGAGCTCGGGGGCCCCGAGACCGTGCTTGAGGTTGGGCAACAGGTCCGTGCCCCCGGCCATGTAGAGGGCGCGCTCCACGTCGGCGAAGCGGGCCACGGCGTCAGCGGTATCGGTCGCAAGGTGGAAGCCGAACGGTGGCAGACGCAGCATTCTCGCGATCTATCCACCACGCATCCGATTAGCTTGGAGCCATGACCACCCCCCAGGTCTGGGTGCAGCGCACCACTCGCCCGATCACGGGCGAGGTCCACGAGCTGCTCGTGCACGCCGTGCTCGACCTGCTCGACTGCGGCGGGCTCGCCGTGGACTTCACCACCGAGGACTGCGAGGGGCGGGTCACGGCCCTGGGTCAGGAAGGCGTGCTCGGCGACATCGCCGGTCCCCTCTACGACGCCGAGCTGGAGCTCCAGGAAGGCGGACACATCGAGATCCGCTTCGTGTTCCGCGCCTCGGACCTCCACGAAGCGCTGGCCTTGGCGATGAAGGGCACGCCGTTCAAGACCATCAAGCGCCTGGTCCGGGCGGGCTCGATGTCGGAGGAGAAGGTCTGGAACTGAGGCGCGCCAGCGCCTCGGCTCCCATGCCGGAGACCCAGTAGAGATCGCCCCTCACCCGCTTCAGGCCGGGATCCCGTCGAGCCGTCGCCAGGAGCACGATCGCCAGCAGCAACAGCGCGATCGACACCGCGGGTCCAGCCGGAGAGAGCACGACACCGGACAGCACCAGGACCGCCGCGGACAGGACCAGGGCGAGCCCCGAGAGCGCCCGAGCCCGGTAGCGTCGCCGGTGGCGGGCGCACCACCCGACTCGGACCCTCCGGGGATGCCGGATGAAGAAGGCGACCCCGAGCCAGACCAGGAGCACGGGCCACATCGCACAGGCGAAGGGCAGCACCAGCAACAGCCACCAGGGCAGGTGCTCCAGCCGGCGGTCCCTGGGCGGGCTGTCCAGGGGCACTCCACAGGTGAAGCACGCCAGCGGCAGATCCCCCGACCCGGTCAGCACCACGTAGCGACCCTCGCGCCAGCAGCCCTGCGGATCGGCCTGCTCGAGCACGGCCTCCGGCGGACGATAGGGATCGTGGGGCACCATGCCGGCACGATAGCCAACCGTGGTCGATGCCCGTGTCCACGTCCCTGCCTCAGGCCGGCGCCCTGCTGATGCGGGACGCCTTCGTCGCCTACCGCGAGACCTTCGTCGCGATCACCCGCCGGGCACGCTCCCACTTCGAGCGGCGCGACTGGGAGCAGCGCCAGCAGGACAGCCAGGCCCGCCTGCTGCTGTACCGGAGCGTGGTCGACGACACCGAGCAACGGATCCGGGCGCTGCTGGGAGACCAGGCCACCAACCGCGCTGTCTGGGTCGACCTCAAGGGGGCCTACCGGACCCGCATCGCCCGTCGACCCGATCGCGAGCTGGCGGAGACCTTCCTCAACAGCATCACCCGCCGGATCTTCGCCACCGTGGGGGTGGACCCGCTGGTGGAGTTCGTCGACCTGGAGGGACTGCGACGGGTCGGTCCCTCGCCGATGGTGGTCTGGGACACCGCAGGAGGCACTGCGGAGGCCCTGGCCGCCGCCTTTGAGGACCTCGCCTTCCAGTCGTCGTGGGTGGACCTCTTCGGCGACGCCGAGCGGGTCGCCGAGACCATCGACCAGGCCCGTCTCGGCCGCAAGCCCTGGCGTCACGGCACCGTCATCGAGCTGCTCGAGCCCGTGTTCTACCGTGGCAAGGGCGCCTACCTGGTGGGCCGCGTGCCCGACCCGGAGGCGGAGCTGCCCCTGGCCATCGCCCTGCACAACGGTCCCGAAGGCCTCACCGTCGACGCCGTGCTCCTCGGTGAAGACGACGTGAGCATGCTCTTCGGCTTCACCCGGACCTACTTCCAGGTCGACACCCGGAACCCCGGGGGCCTCGTCGGGCTCCTGCACGAGCTCCTGCCCCGCAAGGGTCTCGGGGAGCTCTACATCTCCCTCGGGGAGCCCAAGCACGGCAAGACCGAGCTCTACCGGAGCCTGCTCGATCACCTCGTGACGACCCGCGACACCTTCGAGCTGGCCGCGGGCATCCCCGGCCTGGTGATGGTGGTCTTCGGCCTGCCGGGCCACGACCACGTCTTCAAGGTCATCCGCGACCGCTTCCCACCGGAGAAGGAGGTCTCCCCGGCCCGGGTCCGGGAGCGCTACCGCTGGGTCTACACCCACGACCGGGCCGGGCGCCTGGTCGATGCCCAGTCCTTCGAGCACCTGGCCTTTCCCCGGGACCGCTTCACCGAGGCCGTGCTCGACGAGCTGCTCGCCGAGTGTGCGGGCTCGGTCGAGGTGGTCGGGGACACCGTCGTGCTGAAGCTGGCCTACGTGGAGCGGCGGGTCCAGCCCCTCGACCTCTACGTGAGACAGGCGTCTTCTGAGGCCGCCCGCGCCGCCGTGCTCGACTATGGACACGCCCTCCGAGACCTGGCGAGCTGCAACATCTTCCCCGGCGACCTGCTGCTGAAGAACTTCGGCGTGACCCGCCACGGGCGCGTGGTGTTCTACGACTACGACGAGCTGGTCGAGCTGGGCGGCATCCACTTCCGTGACTTTCCCGAGGCCGAGACCTGGGAACAGGAGATGTCGGCCGAGCCCTGGTTCTCCGTGGGCCCCAACGACGTCTTTCCCGAGGAGTTTCCCCGCTTCGTGGCCCTGCCACCACCGCTGATGGCCGAGCTGCGCCGGGTCCACGGCGAGCTGTTCACGGCGAGCTGGTGGGCTGGCATCCAGGGCCGGCTCGCTGAAGGCTGGATCGCCGAGTTCCCGCCCTATGGCGAGGAGCGCCGCCTGCAGCGCTGACCCGGTTCATGGCGCTCGCTTGACACACCTCGGTGGACCCACCGGGGATGATGGCCGGACCCGTGACGATCCTCCTGCTGCTGGCCGCCTGCTCCTCCGACGTCGACGACTCGGCGTCGCCGGGCGACTCCTCGACCACCGAGGTCGCCGACACCGACACCGACACCGACACCGACACCGACACCGACACCGACACCCACACCGACTGGACCATCGCTCCGGCCGGCCGCTTCCAGCACGACCTCACCCACGACCGCATCCAAC
>CAZCVP010000115.1:0-25351 GCA_964501915.1 uncultured Enterobacterales bacterium | reverse complement strand
CCAGGCCGTTGCCGGTGTTGTCGACGCCGTCGCACTCCTCGGTGTCCAGCTCGTTGCAGAGGCCGTCACCGTCGGAGTCCGGCAGGAACTCGTCGATGTCGCCGTCGCCGTCGTTGTCGATGCCGTCGCAGTCCTCGCCGTCGTAGCAGTCGGCCACGCCGTCGCCGTCGCTGTCGAAGCCCTCGTCGGTCTCGGTGTCGCAGTCGTCGTCGACCCCGTTGCAGATCTCGGTGACGCCCTCGTTGACGTCGTACTCGTTGTCGTTGCAGTCACCGATGACCGTGACCGTGCCCGAGGGCTGGTCGCAGTACGGGGTGCCCGCGTCGTTGTCGTCGCCGTAGAGGTCGCCGTCGACGTCGACGTAGTAGACGGTCTCGCCGACCAGGTCGACGTCGGGATCGTCATCGTCGGACAGCTCGTTGCAGTCCTCGTCGACGTCGCTGGCGTCGCACACCTCGGTGGCGTCGGGGCTGATGGCGGCGTCGGAGTCGTTGCAGTCCAGGTCGTTGTCGATGACGTTGGTGGCGTAGTCGTCCGGGTCGCAGAGCTGGGTCCCGGCGTCGAGGTCGCTGCCGTAGCCGTCCTCGTCGACGTCGGCGTAGTAGGTGGTCTCGCCGGTGTAGTCGGTGCCCGCGTCGAGGTCGTCGTCGTCGCCGTTGCAGTCCTCGTCGGTGTTGGCCGCGTCGCAGATCTCGGTCTCACCGGGGTTGGTGCCGGCGGCGCTGTCGTCGCAGTCGGTGTTGTCGAGGGACTGGAGCTCCGGCGGGTCGCAGTAGGTGGTGCCGGCGTCGTTCTCGTCGCCATAGCCGTCGTCGTCGGCGTCGTCGTAGTAGAGGTCGATGCCGGTGTAGTCGATGTCGTCGGTGTCTTCGTCGTCGGCGTAGCCATCGCAGTTGTTGTCGATGCCGGCGTCGCACACCTCGGTGGCGGCGGGGTTGATCTCGGCGTTGCCCGGGTCGCAGTCGGTGTTGTCGGCCACGTACTGGGTGGGCTGGTCGCAGTCGATGTCGGTGGTGTCCGGGTCGCCGTAGCTGTCCCCGTCGAAGTCCGCGTACCAGGTCTTCACGTCGGAGGCCTCGTCCTCGTCGACCCGTCCGTCGCAGTTCTCGTCGGCGCTGCCGTCGCAGACCTCGGTGCCGCCGGGGTGGCTGTTGGCGTCCGCGTCGTCGCAGTCCTCGTTGCCGGTGATGGCCGTGCCGTCCCAGCCGCCGGAGTCGAGCTCGCACTCGACGTAGCCGTCGCCGTCGTCGGCGGCGTCGTCGCGGTCGAGCCGGCCGGAGCAGTTGTTGGCCTTGCCGTCGCAGAGCTCGGCCGCGCCGGGGTTCACCGCGGGGTCCGAGTCGTCGCAGTCGTCGCCACCGCTGATCGAGGTGCCGTCCCAGCCGCCGGAGTCGACGGTGCACTCGACGTAGCCGTCGCCGTCGTCGTCGGTCTCGTCGCTGGGGATCGCCGAGCCGTCGCAGTCGTTCATCTGGCCGTCGCAGAGCTCGGACGCTCCCGGGTAGATGGTGGCGTCGTTGTCGTCGCAGTCCCCCTTCTGGCTGGCGGTGTACTCGTCGGCGGCGTCGCAGTAGTAGCGGCTGGTGGAGGTGCCGTACTCGTCGTCGTCGGCGTCGAAGAACCACTGGCTGGAGCCCTCGGCGTTGGGCTCCTCGGCGGCGACGGTGCCGTTGCAGTCGTGGTCGACGTCGGGCTCGTCGCAGGTCTCCATGTCGTCGGGGCTGACGTCGCTGCGGGTGTCGTCGCAGTCGGTGCCGTAGGCGCTGTCGCCGTCGGAGGGGTACGCGTCGGTCTCGTGGTTGTCCGTGTCGGCGTCGAAGTCGCTGTCGCCGGCACAGTCGGCGTCGACGCCGTCGTACCAGCGCTCGGAGGCGTCGGGGTTGACGTCCTCGGCCTCCATCGACGGGCTGAAGCCGTTCAGCGTCTCGTAGCCCTCGCGGATCGTGGTGGGGTCGTCCCAGCAGTCCGTGCCGCCGTCGACCTGCCAGCTCTCGAAGCCGTCCCAGTCCTGGTCGGCGTCGTTGTTGTCACAGTCCTCGTCGATGCCGTTGTACCAGATCTCCTCGGCGGTGGGATCGGGGAAGGCGGTGGGGTCCTCGTCGTCGCAGTCGGTCTCGATCTGGTAGCCGTCGCCGTCGCAGTCGTAGTCGCTGGTGTACTCGTCGGCGAGCTCGTTGCCGTCGGCGGGCTCCAGGGTGTCGCAGTCGAGGTTGAGGCCGTCGTAGCACTCGTCGTCGGCCGGGTCGTTGGCCGGGCTGATCTCCGCGGGGGTGATGTCGCCGGTGTAGGTCCAGTTCTCGGAGGCCTTCAGAGCGTCGAGCTCCTCCTCGTTGTCGACGCAGTCGTCGCCGCCGTGGGCGGCGGAGTCGTAGCCGTCCAGGTCCTGGTCCAGGTCGTTCTCGTCGCAGTCCTGGTCGATGCCGTCGTACCAGACCTCCTCGACCTCCGGGTGGACGGTGTCGGTGGTGTCGTCGCAGTCCGTACCGCGATCGATGGCTTCCGCGGAGGCGAAGCCGTCGAAGTCGGCGTCGTAGTCGTCCCACCCGTCGCAGTCCTGGTCGATGCCGTCGTACCAGACCTCGACCGCGTTGGGACCGATGTCGGGATCGAGGGGAGCACAGTCGCCGTCTTCGGCCAGCGCTCCGTCTCCGTCGGCGTCAGGGGCGTCCCAGGTGACACAGGCGGACAGGAAGGTGGTGGCGACCACCACCAGGACATGCGGAAGGGTCATCAGGACCTCGGTGCCGAGAGGCATCGCGAGCGTACCCGCACAGGACGGTCAACATCAACCCGATGACCTTGACGGGCCGATCCGAGGGATTAGCAGGGCCGCTCCCCGGAGGGTCGTTCGATGATCGAGGTGGAGGGACTCACCCGCCGCTACGGTGCCACCACAGCCGTTCGAGACGTGTCCTTCCAGGTCGGTCGGGGCGAGGTCGTCGGCTTCCTGGGTCCCAATGGCGCCGGCAAGTCGACCACGATGCGGATCCTCGCCGGCGCCCTGGGGGCCACCTCGGGCACGGCGCGGATCTGCGGCCACGACGTGTTCGAGGCCCCCCGCGAGGTCAAGCGCCGGGTGGGCTATCTGCCCGAAGTCCCACCCCTCTACGACGCGATGGTGGTCCGCGACTACGTGGCCTTCGCGGCCCGGATCAAGGGGGTGGACACGGTCGAGCCGGCCACCGACCGCGCCCTGGAGCAGGTCGGACTGGACGAGGTCCGCCACCGCATCATCGGACACCTCTCCAAGGGCTACCGGCAGCGGGTCGGACTGGCCCAGGCCCTGGTCCACGACCCCGAGGTCCTGATCCTCGACGAGCCCACCAGCGGGCTGGACCCGGCCCAGCGGGTGGAGATCCGGGAGCTGCTGCGCTCGCTGAGCGAGAGTGACCGCACGGTGATCCTGTCCACCCACGTGCTGGCCGAGGTCGAAGCGGTCTGCCAGCGGGCCCTGATCATCGACGAGGGACGCCTGGTGGCCGAGGACACCCTGGAGGGCCTCCGCCGGGGCACCGGCGGGGTGGAGCTGCACGTCGCCCGACCGGAGGGTGCCGGCGAGGTCCTCGGAGCCTTCGGCGCCGTCGAGGGTGTCGGGCCAGGTCGCTTCCGCGTCCGGACCGAGACGGACCTCCGGGAGCAGATCGCCGCAGCCGCCGTGCCCTTCGGGTTGCTGGAGCTGCGCTCTCACGCCGCCCTGGAGGAGGTCTACCTCCGCCTGACCCGGGAGGGCCCGCGGGCCGAGGCATGAGAGTGGCCTGGGTCATCGCCCGACGCGAGGTCGGGGCCTACTTCTCGAGCCCCGCGGGCTGGGTGGTGCTCTGCACCTACCTGGTGCTCTCCGGTGTGTTCTTCGTGTCGTCGGTGAGCAACTACAGCTACGAGTCCTCCCAGCTCGCCTACAGCCCGTGGACGGAGCAGAGCCTCAATGTCAACGACTTCCTGGTGATCCCCTGGTTCGGGAACATGGCCGTGGTCCTGCTGTTCCTGTGCCCGGCGATCACCATGCGGCTGCTTGCCGAGGACCGCCGCAGCGGCGCGATCGAGCTGCTGCTCACCAGCCCGATCACGACCTGGCAGATCGTGCTCGGCAAGTTCCTCGGTGCCGTGGGCTTCGTGGCGGTGCTGCTGGCGGGCACGCTGCCCTGCACGGCGCTCTTGTTCTGGCTCGGCGATCCGGACCCCGGCGTGGTCGCCGCGGGCTACGTCACCGAGATCCTGCTCTCCGGCGCCCTGCTGGCCGCCGGACTGCTGGCCTCGGCCTTCACCCGCAGCCAGGTCACGGCGCTCGTGGCGTCCTTCGGCCTGGTGCTGGTGCTGTGGGTCATCTCCTGGGCCGACCCCTCCTCCAGCGACACGGTCTCGACGGTGCTGGCGGCGATGTCGATGGTCCACCACCTGGAGAACCCCCTGCGGGGTCTGCTCAACGTGGAGGACATCGTCTACTTCACCAGCTTCGTCGGCGTCTTCCTGTTCGCGACCTGGCAGCGGCTGGAGAGCGGGCGGTGGACCTGATGCGACGCTTCGCCTGGCTCTCTGGCGCCGTGGGCGCCCTGATGGTCATCTCGACCCTGGTCATGCGCGTCTGGGGCGGGGTCACCGGCGGCCCCTGGATGGGCCTCGGCTTCGTGGGGGCCGCGCTCCTGATCGCCTACCTCTGGATGGACCGGGAGAGCGTCGGCGAGACCGCGTCGAGCCGCTCGGCCCGCTACTCCTCCGGCGCCGCCCTGCTCGTGCTGGTCGCCCTGGGGGTGACGGTCGCGCTCAACGTGATCGCCCAGCGCTACGACGCCCGCTGGGACCTGACCGCCAGCGGTCGCCACACCCTGGCGCCCCAGTCGATCCAGGTCGCCCGGGAGCTCACGGCGCCCGTGACCGTGATCGGCTTCTTCGGCGCGGCCTCTCCCGAGGGCGCCGACTTCGAGATCCTCGCCGAGGGCTATGCCCTGGCCTCCAGCCAGATCACGGTCGAGCTCCTCGACCCCAACCGGGACGTGATGGCCGCCCAGCGCTACGGGATCGATCGGTTGGGCACGGTGATCCTGGCCCGTGGCGACGACGTCGAGCGCCTCGAGGAGGACCAGATCGACGAGGAGGCCCTGACCAACGCCCTGGTCCGGCTGACCTCGGGCGTCACCCGCACGGTGTGCTTCACCACCGGCCACGAGGAGCGCCGCGTCGACGACGAGGACCTGCTCGGCCTCGCAGCGGTGACCTTCAAGCTCACCCAGCAGGGCACGGTGGTGAAGCCGATCCAGGTCCTGCGCGACGGCGGCGTGCCGGCGGACTGCGACACGGTGGTGGTGGCCGACCCGCAGGTCGAGCCCGTGCCCCAGGAGCGGGAGCTGCTGGCGGCCTGGGTCCGGGACGGGGGCTCACTCTTCGTGATGCTCGATCCCGTCCACGCCCCGGCCTTCGCGGCGGACCTCGCCCGCTACGGCATCTCGGTGGCCGACGACGTGGTGGTCGAGGACAACCCCACCTACCAGATCGCCGGCTCGGACCCCACCTTCATCATCCTCGACCGCACCTCGCTGAGCACCCACCCGCTGGTCGGCGACATGGACGCCCTGGTGGTGCTGCGGGCCGTGCGCAGCGTCGGAGCCACCGAGCCGATCGAGGGCATCGCCGTGGCTGAGCTCGCCCACACCTCGGAGGCGGCGTGGGGGGAGACCGACTACATGTCCGGCGCCCTGCCTCAGCCGGACCCGGGCGAGCGCATCGGGCCGGTCCCGGTGATGGCCGTGGCGGAGATCGAGGACCCGTCGGCGCTGGTGATCGGCGAGACGGGCTGGGGTGGCGGGGAGCCGTCGCTGCTGCCCACGCCCGAGGGAGGGACCGAAGCCCCGGCCGTCGAGGTGCCGGTCTCGCCGGGGCAGCCCGGCGGGCGGGTGCTGGTGGTCGGGGACAGCGACTTCGCCGCCAACCAGCTCGTCACCAACGGCACCAACCAGGACCTGTTCCTCAACGGGCTCGCCTGGCTGCTGGGCGACGAGGACAGCGTGACGATCCGGCCCAACGAGGCGGGCCGGGGCACGCTGGAGGTCACCGAGGAGCAGTCGATCCTGCTGGTGCTGGTCTCGCTGGTGCTGGTGCCGGGGCTGGCGATCCTCGGCGGCATCGGGACCGCGGTCCGGCGGCGGCGGCTGTAGCGGACACCGGCGACGCGAGTGTCGCCCAGGGCGACATTCGAGGCCTCACACGCCCGTGTGGCGACCCGAGTGTCGTCGAGAGCGACACTCGAGGCGTCACACTCCTACGCCAGGATCTTCTGGAGCTGCGTCGCGACGCCCAGGTTGGTCGCCTTGATCTTGCCCATCATGAAGAGCTGCATGCCGAGAGCCGGCTTGTCGAGCAGCTTCTCCCAGTCGTCCTTGCTGGCCGTGATGACGCAGTCCGGCGACTCGAGGGTGGCGCCCTCGACGCAGGTGCCGGTCTCGCCGGACAGGTCGAGCGTCCACTTGCCGGCACCGTCGATGTCGAACACGATGGACTTGCCGATCTTGATCAGATCGGGCTTCGCCTCGAGCTTTTTGGGGAGATAGGAGTTGAAGAAGCCGGCGGTGTCGGCCATGGGGACCTCCGAGTTTGGACCAAGGGCCTAACGGGAGTTCAGGACTCGTTCCACTCCCGGACCCGACCCATCTGCACCAACTCTGTCGAGCCACGCCTCCACGTCCATGCGCTGGCCGAGCTCGAGCCAGTTCCAGTCGTCGCGCGTGTTGAGCTGATCGCCCAGATGATCCCACCGCGCGCTCCCTCCGACCCGCGGCAGCGCGGCCGGTCGGACGCCGACGGCGGCGCAGGTCCGGTGGACCAGGGCGGCCATCTGCCACTCGCGGGGGCCCTTGACCTCGACGTCGCCCGGCCACTCCTCCTCCGGCGCCACGGCGGCCAGCACCAGGCGGGCCGCGTCGCCCAGCCACAAGGGGCGCAACGGGGGCCGCACGCGAGGCCACCGCACCGGCTCGCCGGCGACGGCCCGGGTCAGCCAGGGGGACAGGAGGTGATCACCGTTGCCGAACAGGACCGGCAGCCGCGCGACGCGCACCTCGAGGCCCTCCAGCCGGCACCGCGCAGTGCCCTCGTGGTAGGCCTTCAGCAGAGCATGGTGGGCACTCGCTCCCGAGCCCGCCGGGCCGAGCACGACCAGGCGGGCACCGGCCCCCTCGGCGGCCACGGCCGCGTTGCGGGCCCCGAACCGGGCGACCTGGAGGCCCTCGCGCCGGCTCTTCCCCGCCGCGGCGTAGATCACGGTGTCGCACCCGGCGACTGCGCGGCGGAGACCCTCACCGGAGACGGCGTCGCCGTGGACCCACAGCGCCGGCAGCGAGACCGGACGCCGGCTGACGACGGTGACCCGATCCCCGCGAGCGGCCAGAACGCGGCAGACGGCGCCACCGAGGGCGCCGGCACCGATGATGGCGACGTTCACCCCTCGAGCGCCCTCAGCAGCGGCACGGCCGCCTCGCCAGCGACGGCGAAGTGCCCGAGCACCCGCCCGGGTTGGCCGTGGCTGTCGCTCCCACCCGTGCACAGGATGTGGTGCCGAGCCGCCAGCTTGCGGAAACGCTGCCGGGTGCGCCGGCCGTGGCCGGGCCGGATGCCCTCGATGCCCTGGAGGCCCGCGGCCACCAGGCCGCCCAGCCAGGCCCGGCAGCGCTCCGGCTCCGGGTGGGCCCAGGAGGTCAGGCCGCCGCAGTCCCGCGCCATGCCGATGGCCTCCAGCAGCGGCAGCCGGATCGGCGGCACGAAGCCCTGGGCCGGGCCCACCCAGCGCCGCATGGCCTCCCTGTGGTTGCGGGCGTGCCCGGCCCGGACCAGCTCCGCCGCGAGGTGGCGACGGGTGAGGCTGCGGCGACCGGCCCAGGCGTCCTCGTCGGCAGGCCGCACGTCCGCCAGCCCGATGCGATCGCGGGCCTGCTCGTAGCGCTCCGCCCGGCGCCGTGCGCGGTCATGACAGAAGCGCCGGAACTCCTCGGGCATCTCGCCCGCGAACCAGACCAGCAGGTGCTGCTCCCCGTCGCGGTGCCAGGTGCTCAGCTCCACGCCGTGGACCAGGCGCAGCCGCCGGTCACCATAGGTCCGCCGGCCCGACGGCAGGGTCGGGGCCATGTCGTGGTCGGTGAGGGCGACCACGTCGAGGCGACCCTCGGCACAGCGCCGCAGGACCTCCTCGGGGCTGTGGGTGCCGTCGCTGAGGCGCGTGTGGAGGTGAAGGTCCAGGCGGCGAGGCTCAGAGCCCATCCGTCTCGCCCGCGAGATCCTCCACTTCGTCCAGCAGGAGGCTGTGGGTCTCGACCACCGCCCGGATCTGAGCCACGAGCTGGTGACGCAGGCCGCGCAGACGCATGACCTCTCGCAGCAGGTGGCGGTGCTCGTCGTGGGTCTGGTTGATGACCTGCTGCGCCTTGAGCCGGGCCTCGCCCATGATCAGGTCGGCCTCCCGGCGGGCGGTGCCCTGGAGGTCCTCCGAGATCCGGCGAGCCATCAGGAGGGTCTCCTTGATCTCGGTCTCCGCTTCCCGCAGGCGCCCGATCTCGCGATCTCGCTCACCGAGGGCGATCTTCTGGTCCGCGTTCTCTCGGAGCAGCTCTTCGAGGGTCTCCCGGACCTGGTCGAGGAACTCCGAGACCTCCTCCGCGTCGACCCCCTTCTTGGAGGGAGCGAACTGCTTCTGGATGATGTCCAGCGGCGTGATGCGCATCGGCGCATCCTAACGCCGAAGACCCGGAGGGGGGATCGGGTCCCCCGGATCCCCCCTCTCCTGCCCCTCTGCCCACGAGGTGCTCCGGGGCCCCGACAACCGGCTGCGTTCAGCCGGATCCTGCCTGCCGGGGCCCCCGAAGCAACCAGGTGATCCCGACCACCGCTCCTTCGCTCCTCCGCTTCGGGTCCTGGCCGAGCGTGGCTTGGAGTCCGGCGATGGCACCGGTGTGATCGGGTTGGTGGACGAGGACCATGCGGAAGTAGCCCTCGGCCGCGAGGGCATCGCCCTGCCGCAGAGCACGCCAGCCGTGTGCGAGGAACCCACGGAGGACCTGCCTGACGACTCCTCCTCCCAGGTCTTCGCTCATCGGCAGCATGCCCTCGAAGAAAGCAAGGGACGTGCCACGGGTGACACCCGTGATTTCAGGAGCTTCGAGTCAGTCGTTTCTCATGTTTCTTGTTTCGCGACGGCAACATGTTTCCATTGCGAAAACATCACGGCCGAGAAGGGGGCTCCTGGAGCACCACGTCGGCTCGCGGCTGGACAGCTTGTAGTCGCCGGGCCAGGGCAGGCAGGGGATCGGCTTCGAGCCCCGCTGCCGTGAGGAGGGGGTCCAGGTCGCCGAAGGTGCTCGCCGAGGTGGCCAGCAGCAGACGATCCGCCGGCGCGATCACCGAGTAGTCCCCCTCCCCGGTCGCGAGCTCACCCTTGTGCGCCGGATCCACACCCGCGAACAGCAGCTCGAGGTCGCCGCGCCGCTCGGAGACGACGACCAGCCAGGCGACGTCGGCGGTGTCGAAGCGGGCCTGGACCTCTCCGCCGCCACGACTGAATTCGACCGCGACGGGGTAGACCGGCTCCACACCCCCGGTGCGCCAGGCCACCATGCCCGCGAGCACCGCGAGCAACACGGCGAGCACGGCGGCGAACCACCAGCGAGCCATCGGCGGAGGCTCCGGACCCTTCTCCGGCAGGGGCCCGACGCCGTCGACCTCTCCCCAGCCTCGAGAGCGGGTCGCCTCCAGGGCCTCGGTGGCCGCCGGACCGATGAGGGCATGGGCGGTGAAGCGACCGGGTCCGCGCACCCGCGCCCCCCGGATGTGCTCGCGGCAGGGACGGCCGAGCTCCGCCTGGTGACCGAGCACGACCGCCGGAGACATGGCCCGCGACAGGTCGATCATCACCGCGTCGTCGTCGACCTTCAGGGCCGAGTCCCCGAAGGCGGCGGCGAGCTCTGCGCGGTGGTGGCGGGCCTCGGGGTGCAGGTGCAGCGCCAGCACGTTCACCACGTCGGGCCTGCGACGGGAGGTCTCCGCGGGCGGCAGGAGCTGGGTGGGGGAGAGCATCCCCCCCCGGATCAGGCGCAGCCCGCGCCCGCAGCGCGGACAGGCCTCGGCGTGGAGGCGGCCGGCCGGTGAGACCAGCTCGACGCCGCCCTGGCAGCCGTGGCCCGGGACCTGCGCCAGCCGCGCCAGGATCGCATCGGTCCAGGCGACGTCCCACGAGCTGTGGGCCACGCCCTGGCTCCGTACCAGGGCCCGAACGGCACTGCGAAGACCCTCCTGGGAGCCGGCCAGGATGATGCGGTCGACGGCGCAGCGGTGCTCGACGTCCTCCAGCGAGAGCCCGTCACCGTAGACGAGCCGGAAGACGATCTCCCCCACCGGATCGAGCGCCGCGAGGAGTTGATCCCGCCAGGCCGCGCAGGCCGGGGGGACCTCGGCCGGCAGGCTCTGCAGACGGTAGCGACCGCTCCGTGCCCGCTCGAGGAACCCGAGCACCAGGTCCTCGGCGATCGCGTCCACCAGGTCTTCGGGCACGCTCGCCGGCAGCGAGGCCAGCACGTGGTCCCGGGCCACGCCGAGCGCCGGACCGTCGGGGCGCACGCCCTCCCGGAGCAGGGTCCAGGACACCGCGATGGTGACGATCGCCCAGCGAGACGGGGCTGCTGTCGGCACGGGCTGCTGTGCGAGGTCCACGGCTGACTCGTGGAGGGGCCCGGATGGATCCGGACCGCGAGGAGCCTCATCCTAACCCGAGGAACACTCTCGACGGGGCAAGAGCCTTCGACCTGGACCCCCAAAAAGAAGACGAGGCGTGGGAAAGGCCCACGCCTCGTCTGCTCCGACCCCGTATCAGATCCGGACCGGGTCAGTCCGGATACGGTGGAGTCAAGCCGCTGCTTCGTCCTGCGCGGTCTCCGCGGAGGCCGCCCTGTCCGACAGGATGTCGTTGATGGTGGCCGCGGCGGCCACGCTGGCGATGTCTTCATCGCCGTAGAGCGCCAGGTACTCCTCGTAGAAGAGGTTGATCAGGTCTCCGAGGTTGAGCTTGGTGGCCGTCATGGCGAACTCCTGTAGGGTCGGTCAGGTTGGAGGGTCTTTCTTGCAAGGTCCAAGCCAACACCAGGTGCTGATGCCCGGAGCAGCAAGGGGTCGCAGGGTGTGAGGTCCCACACCCTTGAGACCACCGTCCGAGCTGTTTCCTTTGTCGAACATTGTCACGATTTTCGGACGCGACATCCGCCAGACGGTTCATAGGGCGGGGCTGCACAGCGCCAGGAGCACGACGGAGCGAGCACCGGCCTCGATGAGCGCCCGTCCGCAGGCCTCGGCCGTGGCCCCCGTGGTGACCACGTCGTCGACGAGGAGCACCGAGGATCCGGACATGGATGTCGTGGCTCGGTAGGCGTGCTCCACGTTGAGGCGTCTCAGGTCTCGACGGGTGGCCGCCTGGCGGGGACCTCGGGACCTGCGAAGGACCCGAGACACCCGCCGCGAAGTCCGCTTCGCGACGGCGCGGGCCAAGACCTCCGAAGGGGCGACACCGGCTCGAAGCACGGCACCGAAGGAGCGAGGTACCGGCACGACGAGCTCGGTCGGCGGCAGTCCGAGCTCGGTGCCTGCCTCGGCCAGGCGCCGCCCGAGGTCCGTCACCGTGCCCGGATCGGGCCGGTACTTGCCACGCCGCAGCGCCACCCCGGCCGGGGAGTCATAGGGCGCCCAGGCGAAGCCCCCGTCGAGCCCTTCGAGGTCCAGGGAGACCCGCCACAGTCCCCGGGGAAGCTCCTCCACGCACTCCGTACAGAGCCGGGAGCCCCCCTGCCCCCAGAGCAGCCCCCCGCAGCCGGAGCAGTCGGTGGGGAGGCAGACGTCGAGCACGCTCGTCCACATGGGGGGGACCGTAGGTCCGCTCCGGCCAGCGTCAAGCGCCC
This sequence comes from uncultured Enterobacterales bacterium, assembly GCA_964501915.1. Lineage (GTDB taxonomy): Bacteria > Myxococcota_A > UBA796 > UBA796 > CAJQPC01 > CAYFPX01. Next base: position 13,430 of record CAZCVP010000115.1, on the reverse strand, counting down.
GGGCTCAGTGGTGGTAGGGCTCTCGCCTGAGGATCGTCCAGGCCCGGTAGAGCTGCTCCAGCGCCACGATCCGGGCGACCTGGTGGTTGAGCACCATCGGCGCCAGCCGCACGACCGTGTGGGCCTGCCTCCGCAGGGCGGGGTCGTGGCCGTAGGGCCCTCCCAGGGCCATCACCAGGGTCTGGACCGCGTCCTGTCGGGCGGTGTCGACCAACGCGGCCCAGGCCTCGCTGGTCAGGTCCCGGCCCCGCTCGTCGAAGACGACCAGGCGATCCCGCGGCTGCAAGAGCTTCCGGATCCGGGCCCCTTCGGCCTCCCGAACCGCGTCCACGTTCCCCTGGAAGGGCTGGGGCCGGACGCAGACCTCGTCCACCCCCCCGTAGCGCCGCAGGCGTCGCAGGTAGTCATCCGCCGCCTCGTCGGCCCAGCCACCCCGTCCCTTGTGGACCCGAACCAGCCGGGTCTTCAAGGCGTCAACCCACCGAGCCGATCCGAACCTCTTCCTCGAGGCGAGGGGGCTCGATGCGGTCTGCGTCGGCCCAGAGGCCCTCGAGATCGTAGAAGCCGCGGAGGTCCCGATCGAAGACGTGGAGGATGACGTCGCCAAAGTCCACCAGCACCCACCGACAGGCCGAGAGGCCCTCGACGGACAGAGGCGGACGGCCCAGGAACGTCTTCATCTCGGCGATCACCGCCTCGGCGATCGCCCGGACCTGGCGCCGGTTCGTCCCGTTGCAGATGACGAACTGGTCGCAGTAGGACACCCGACCCTCCAAGTCGAGGATCACGAGATCCTCGGCCTTCTTCTGCTGGGCGAGACGGGCGATCTTCAGGGCGGCTTCGTGGCGGTGCGAGATGGCTACCTCCTGCGGCGAACGTTGGGCGACCTGGGGTCGCTGTCGACAAGAGAACACAGAGACGTCAACGAGGTACTCCGCCCGAAGTCACGGCCGCCGGCGGTGGCGATCTGAGACTGGAGAGGTTGGTGCTCGTGTCGTCCTCACAGCCCAGTGGCTGGGCCTGCCTGGATCGTACCGGGGCAGATGCCGGGGGGCAAGGGGGTTCACGTCAACGAAGGTCCCGGGGCCGGAGCAGATCGGGTGGCACGCCGAAGCCGGACCGGGTCAGCCGGTAGCGGGTGGTCCAGATCCGATCCTCCCGACCCTGCTCCAGCCAGGTCCCCTCGACCTCGGCGAGCAGCCGGACCCCCGTGGCCCCGTCGAGCACCACGTAGCCGCTCAGCGCCGTCGGCACGTTGCCCTTCTGGGTCTCGCCCTCGGCGAGCTCCTCGAGGTGGAGCCGGTAGCGATGGGCGGGGCGCCCCTCCACGACGACCTCCTCCCGGAAGCTGGCGGCGAGACGCCACTGGAAGGGCGCCAGGGCGAGACCGAAGCTGTTCCAGGTCTGGCCCAGCTCCACCCTGTACAGCTCGGCATCCCTGGCCTGCTTGAAGCCGGCGCGACCTGTGCGGGTCATCGCCACACCCTGGATGACGCGGGTCTCCGAGGTGAGCTGCCCGTCCCGGGACCGGCGGACCTGGAAGTTGTCCCAGTCCCCCCAGCGGATGTCGAGGACCTCGGTCCTGCTCCGGGGCCGTTCCCCCCCGCGCTCGTGGGTGGCGGTGGCCTCGGTGTGGTGGGGTCCGACGGCGGCCACGGAGCGGTAGGTGAGCTTCTGGGAGACGTCCCAGAGATCCTCGGTCTCGGCGGTCGGTCCGCCGCACCCCGCGACGGTCAGCGCTATCGACAGTCCGATCACCCGTCCCCGAGCATAGCGCGGAGACGCTCCTGGCAGGCGCCGATGAGGGCGTCGAGCCCCAGGCCCGTCACGCTGGACACCACCAGGGGGCGAGAGCCGGTCTCCATGCCGAAGCGCTCGACGAGGTCCGCGACGGTCTCCGGCGGGACCGCGTCGGCCTTGGTCAGGACCACCTGCTGGGGGCGCTCGGACAGCTCCTGGGAGAACGCCACCAGCTCCCCCTGGAGGAAGCGATAGCGCTCCAGCGGGTCCTCGACCTCCTCCCCCAGCTCCACCATCGACACCAGGTGCAGCAGGAAGCGGCAGCGCTCGACGTGCTTGAGGAAGCGGATGCCGAGCCCGACCCCGTCCCTCGCCCCCCGCACCAGGCCGGGGATGTCGGCGACCACGAAGGCCTCCTCCCAGCCGCGGGAGACCACGCCCAGGTTCGGGACGAGCGTGGTGAAGGGGTAGTCCGCGACCTTGGGCTTCGCACCGCTGATGCGGGAGATGAGGGTGGACTTGCCTGCGTTGGGGAAGCCCACCAGGCCCACGTCGGCCAGCAGCTTCAGCTCCAGCTTGAGGCGGCGATGTTGGGCCTCGCCGCCGGGGGTGAACTTGCGGGGGGTCCGGTTGGCGCCGGACTTGAAGTGCACATTGCCCTTGCCGGGGTGGCCACCGCGGCAGACCACGGCCCTGGCGCCGTCCTCGGCGAGATCGGCGAGCTGCTCGCCCCCGTCGCCGTCGAGCACGACCGTGCCCACGGGCACCTGGATCTCGAGCGTCTTCGCCGACCGGCCGGTCATGTTGCGACCGCGACCGGGCTGCCCGCTCTTGGCCTTGTAGATGCGCCGGCCCCGGAGGTGCTCCAGGGTGTTGCAGCGGGTGGTCGCCACCAGCACCACGTCGCCACCGCGACCGCCGTCGCCGCCGTCCGGGCCGCCCCGGGGCCGATAGGGCTCGCGCAGAAACGACACCGCCCCGTCGCCTCCGCGGCCGGAGGTGCAGACGATCTCGACCTCGTCGATGAAGCGCATGGCCGCGGCTGCGGCCGGCTTCTACGCTTCGACCGGGTAGACCGACACGCGCTTCTTGCCACCCCGGAAGGTCTCGAAGGCCACGCGGCCATCGACCAGGGCAAACAGCGTCCAGTCCCGGCCCACGCCGACGTTGCGGCCCGCGTGGAAGCGGGTACCGAGCTGACGGACGAGGATGTTGCCCGCCCTGACCGGCTGGCCATCTCCGCGCTTCACACCGCGGTACTGCGGGTTGGAGTCGCGGCCGTTCCGGGTCGAGCCCTGTCCCTTCTTGTGAGCCATGGTCGTCCCCTAGGCGTCGATCTTGTCGATCTTGAGGGTGGTGAGGGAGGCACGGAAGCCGATCCGGCGACGGGTGCGGTGACGCGGACGGTACTTGAGGGCCGTGACCTTGTCGCCCTGGTCGTGCGAGACGACCGTGGCCTTGACGGAGACCCCGTCGACTGTCGGCGACCCGACCTTGACGTCGTCGCCGCCGACCAGCAGCACAGGCAGGTCCAGGCTCGCGCCCACCTCGGCCCTGAGCCGATCGACCTGGAGGGTGTCGCCCTCGGCGACCCGATACTGCTTTCCACCGCTCTTGATGACCGCGTACATGGCTACTCCGCGGAAGCCTTCCGTTGGGGCCGCGCCTGAGGGGGGCCCGAAGCCGGCCCCTATTAGGCCGATCGTCAACCGGCGTCAAGATCGGCGGGAGTCAGAGCGCGCGACGTCCCAGGGTGGTGCGCAGCAGGTCGAGGCGCTTGAGCACCTCCTCGGTGTCCATCGACTGGTAGCGCTCCGGCAGCATGCGCCGCGAGGAGGCCTCGAAGACGGCCAGCATCTCCATGAACTGGAGCATGCGCACGTCACGGGAGGGGATGACGTCGTCGGTGGCGCCGTCCAGGTCCTCCTGGGCGAGCTGGTCCCGATCCTCGGCGGCGGCGTTGCCGGCCGCCACCAGCAGCACGGCCTCCAGCTCGGCCGCGGAGTAGCCCTCCGTGCCCTCCACCGCGTGGTCGAGGGTCACCCCCTCCGCGAGACCGAGCTTCGTCTTGCGGAGCAGCGCCTCGAGGATCAGGCGCCGCTCCTCGGCGGTCTCCGGGAAGAAGAAGGGAACCTTGACGTCGAAGCGTCCCGGACGCTTCAGGTCGGTGTCCAGCTTGTCAGGCCGATTCGTCATCAGCAGGATCACGACCCGCCCGCGGTGGGAGGTGTCGGACATGAACTCCTTGAGCCGCGCGATCACCCGGGAGCTGGTGCCGCCGTCGCTCTCGCCCCCCCCGGACAGGGAGCGATCGGCCTCGTCGATGATGAGCAGCACGTAGCCGAGGGCGTCGACGACCTGGAGGATCTTCTCCAGGTTGGCCTCCGTGGAGCCCACCCACTTCTCGCGGAAGTTCTTGAATTTCAGGCAGGTGAGCCCGCTCTCCGCGGCGAAGGCCTCCGCCACATAGGTCTTGCCCGTGCCCATCGGCCCGACGAAGATCAGCCCCATCGGCACCCGGTTGCGGTGACCCTTCTTGACCGCTTCGGCGACGCGCATCAGGTCGGCCTTGACCTGCTCCATGCCGCCGACGTGCCGAAAGTCGTGGCCCGGGTCGAGGAACTCCACCAGCCCGTGGCACTCCTGCTCGATGATCGCCTTCTTGCGCCGGGTGACCGTGCGGTAGGTGATCGACTGACCGGACTGGCGGGCCTGCCGCAAGAGCCCTCTCAGGTGGACCAGGGTCAGGCCCGCCGTGTGGCGGGCGAGGTTCTCCGCCCCCATCTCCAGGGTCACGCCTTCCAGGTCCTGGTGCTCGAGGAAGCGGGCGCGGTCCCCTTCTGCCGGGAGCTGCACCTCCAGGGCGTGGAGCTGGGCGGAGCTCACGACCCGACGCTGCAGATCGGCGATCTGCTCGGTGATGAGCAGCACGAGGTTGTCGGACTGGAGCAGGGCCGGGTCCGAGGCCCAGCGCTGCAGGGTGACGAGGTTGGCCTTGTCCGCCTCGCTCATGAAGCTGAGCTCCCCGGCCGGCACCACCATCTCCACGTAGTCGAGCACCACCGCAGCGCTCTGGGCCGGATCGGTGATCAGGTCCTCGAGCAGGGGCAGCACCTTGTTGGCGCTGCGCGGCAGCTCCGTGAGCTGCTCGCGACCCTCCAGGATGCGGCGAGCGTTGATCGCCCGGGCGAAGCGGGGGTTCATCTTCGGATCGGCGAACTCCAGCCCCTCGGAGCAGTTGTAGGCGATCACGATCTCCTTGGTCCGGGAGAGGAAGCGCTCCAAGAAGGCCCTCAGGGGAAGCCAGCGGACTGTGCCGTCCTCCTCCCAGGCGAACAGATCCCGCACGTTGCCGTGGAGCAGGAACATGCTGGCCTCGCCGGCGAGGTAGCGGGTCCGCAGCTCATCGGCCCAGGAAGGCAGGACGGGCGCACGCGACATCGAAACCTCCACCCCCCTCGGCACCTCCGGGAACGCCCTCCCGGGTGGCGACGGGAGGCGAAGCTATCGCACCAGGATGGGGATGGTCCCCTGGCCGCCGTCCAGGTCCGACAGCGCCTTGCCCAGCAGGGCCCCCGCGGACGGGGCCACGGCGCCCACCGAGCGGGCGTGGCCCGGGCGACTGGAGGACACCAGCAGGTCGCCGGCCGCGACGGGCACCTCGCTCGCATCGACCTTGCAGGGCACGGTGCCCGCCAGCGCGACGGCGACCCGTCCTGCCCCGGCGCCGAGCACGATCCCCGGTGCGGAGGACACGACGCCGATCACCGTGGGGTCGAAGGCCTCGGCCGTGCGCTCGACGCGCCGGCCGGTGCCTGCGTAGCGCACGACGTCTCCGGGCTCCAGGTCCACGCCCTCGAAGCGCTCCGCGAGGTCGGCCCCACGGGTGACGAACTCGGTGGCGGACACGGCCCCGTGGACCTTGACGCGGCCCGCGGTGTCGGGGTGCCCGATGAGCACGTCGCCTCCGCCACGGGTGTTGACGTGGAGCGGGCCGTCCTTGCGACCCGAGGCGTGCCGACCCTCGATCAGGCGGACCTGGAGGGCCCGGGAGATGTTGTCCACCGTCAGCTCGCCCCGGAGCTCGACGGCCTCGGCGATGACCTTGGGCGCCCGGACGAGGTTCGAGGCCTCCAGCGTGCCCACGTTGGCCCCGCGGGACTGGATGCCCCCGGAGACGACCTCCAGGCCACCCTTCTGGATCACCAGGGCGCCTGACATCGAGTCGCCCGACCGGGCGACGGCACCGATCTCGGACGGTGTCGGGGGCTCGGGGGCAGCGCCGGTGCCTCCGACCGCCTCGAGCTGGGCTCCGAGAGCCTTGAGCATCTGCTCGAGCTGGGAGATGCGGACCCGGAGCATCGCCTCCCGCCGCGGCTCGTCCTCCAGCATCTCGAAGAGCTCCGGCGCCTTCCTCTCCAGGCGGAACATGCGCTCGACGAGGTCGATGATGTCCCCGTCCGGCCCGTCGATGTCGTCGAGACGGTCCTCGACCCAGGTCAAGCGCCCGTCCTCGCCACCGATCCTGCGCACCGTGTGCTCCAGCTCGGCGACCCCCTCCTCGACGGCGCCGAGCCGCACGTCCTCCATCCCCTTGACGCGCAGGTCGAGGCCCTCGACGCGGCTGGCCAGCCGCCCCACGTCGGGCCCTTCGACCGCCTGGTCCCGGAAGCCCTCCAGGCCCTTCAGCCGCTTCTCGAAGCCCACATCCACCCGGGCGAGGCGCATCGTCTCGCCGAGCAGCGGCGTGCGGAATCCGTTCTCCTCCTCGACGTGTCCCCGCCGCAGCACACGAACGCTGAGCCAGCGGGGCAGGGTGACGAAGTGGTCGGCGCGGAGGGGATTCACGGAGCCCAGGACCACGCTGAAGAAGCCGCCGGGGCCGACGTTGACCCCGTCGTGGTCCTCGTGCCAGTTGGACCGCCCGGTCTTGGCGTCGGCGTGCAGCCCGAACCGAAGTGCGTAGAGCCCGGGATTCGCCGGGCGACCGTCCCGTCGAGAGAGCCGCCCACTGAAGGTGATCCCCTCGAACATGACCCTCCTGGCTCTGGGGCGGCCTTGCCCCTGCACCGTCATCGGATGCCGCCGATCCGCTCGAGCCGCGGAACGCCTGCCATGGCAGCGTAGGGAAGTCCCCCACCTTCTGTCAAAATGCCGAGGCTGGATCGGCGGACGATGCGCATCCTGACCACAGGCGCCGGGGGACTGCTGGGGAGCGCACTGCTTCGTCTCGGGGCGACAGGCCTGACGCGAGCTGAGCTGGACGTGACGGACCCGGTGGCGGGCGCCGAGTCCCTGGCCGCACTCCGTCCCGAGGCCGTGATCTTCTGCGCCGCCCTCACCGACGTGGATCGCTGCCGGACCGACCCGGAGGCGCGCCGCGTCAACGTCGAGGCCCCGGCCTGGTGGGCCCGGCGCGTGCCGCTCTGGCTGGTCTCCACGAACTACGTCTTCTCGGGGCGCGGCCCCCACTCGACGACCGACACCCCGAACCCGACAAACGCCTATGGACGCCTGAAGGCCGAGGCCGAACAGAGGGTCCTGGAGGCGGGCGGTCACGTCGTGCGCACGGGCTGGCTCTACGGCGCCGGTGGACGGAACTTCCCTTCACGGCTCGGGCAGGCCCTGCGCTCCGGCCCCGTCGAGGCCGTGGCGGACTGGCCCGTCCAGCCGACCTGCGCCGACGACCTGGCGCAGCGCCTGCTGGAGCTCCGCCCGGGCATCCAGCACGCGATCGGCGCGGAAGAGACGACCTGGGCCGAAGTGGCGTCGGCGGTCGCCGAGCGCCTGGGGGTACCGGACCGGGTGAGGCCGGTCCGGCTAGAGGACCTGGGCCTCGGGGCACGTCCTCCCGATGCCCGCCTCACACCCGCCGTCCTGCCTGGCTGGCGGTCCCGCCTCGACCTCCTCGCCGGTTAGCCGACACCGATGCGCTTCGTCCGCCCCGTTGTGAAGACCGTCGGCACGGTCGCCGCCGGCGTCCGGGACATCAACCGCCTGCGCGAAGTCGGGACCGTGCTCGTGCGACACGGCTTCGGCTTCCTGGTCGCCAACGTGGACGTGCCCGGGCTCAACGGCCAGACCGCCAGCGACACGGAGTCGAACCCCGAGCGGGCCGTGGCCGCCGTCCAGCAGCTCGGGGTCACCTTCATCAAGCTCGGCCAGGTCCTGTCGACCCGCCCCGACGTGATCCCGCCCGAGTACGTGGAGGCCTTCCAGAAGCTCCAGGACGACGTCAGCCCCCTGCCGCTCGAGGAGATCGAGGGCCAGCTCACGCGCGAGCTCGGCGCCGGCTGGCGCAGCCGCGTGTCCCGCTTCGACGACGAGCCGCTGGCCACCGCTTCCATCGCCCAGGTCCACCGTGCAGCCCTGAGCGACGGCACCGAGGTTGTCTTCAAGGTCCAGCGCCCCGGACTGGGCCCCCAGATCCGCTCCGACCTGTCGATCCTCCAGTTCCTCGTAGGCCGCGTGCTGGTCGAGTGGCCCGAGGCGGCGCTGTTCGACCCCGTCGGAATCCTCGAGCAGTTCGAGCGGTCGATCCTGGCCGAGGTGGACTTCAAGCTGGAGGCGGCGAACACCAACCGCTTCCGCGGGAACTTCGCCGGAGACGACCGGGTCGTCATCCCCCGCGTCCACGAGGACCTCACCACCACCCGCGTGCTGTGCATCGACCTGCTGGACGGGGTCAAGGTCCGCCACGCCCGCGCCGCGGGCTGCGACATGTCCGTCGTCGGGCACCGCTACCTGCACGTCGCCTACCAGATGCTGTTCAGCCACGGCTTCTTCCACGGCGACCTCCACCCGGGCAACGTCCTCGTGCTGCCGGGGGACCGCATCGGCCTGCTGGACTTCGGCATGACGGGTCGGCTGACACGCGACATGCAGGACCACATCGTCACCCTGATCTTCGCCCTGGAGCGGGGGGACTTCCGCACCATCAGCCGCGTCTTCTTCGACATCGCGATCAAGGAAGGTCGCGTGGACTACGACGCCTTCGAGCGCGACGCCCTGGAGGTCGTCTCCCAGAACTGGGAGGGCGTGAACTTCCAGACGATGCAGATCGGACAGTTCCTCCAGGACCTGGCCTGGGGGGCCCTTCGACACCAGGTGAGGGCACCGCCGAACTACACGATGTTCTTCAAGGCCCTGCTCACCACCGAGGGCCTGGCGAAGAGCCTGATCCCCGAGGTGGACCCCCTCGCCGCCGCCCGTCCCTGGGTCGAGCGGCTCGTCTCCGAGCGCTACAGCACCAAGCGGGTCCGCGAGGACCTCTTCTACACGGCCGTGACCCTGGGCACGCTGGTGCGCCGCCTGCCGACCTCGCTGAGCCAGTTCCTCGACGACCTCGACCACCAGCGCGTGCACCTGGACGTGACCAGCCGCCTGGACGAGGCGGCCGAGGCGGGCCGCGAGCGCCGCCAGTCCCGCTCCATCCTGGCCGCCCTGTCGATCACCGCCGCGATCTGCGGCAGCCTGTCGCTCAACGGCCCCGGAGCCGAGCTGCTCGGCATCCCCGTGCTGGCCTGGGTCTTCTACGGCGTGGCCCTGCCGCTGTTCCTGGTCACCCTGCTGGCGGTCTGGCGGAGCTGATCGGGCGGCTCAGCCTCGAGACCCGATCTCCAGGATCGCGGCCGCGACGGCCACCCGGACCCCCAACAACTCCTGCTGCAGCAGCTCCTCGAGCGCGGGCACGTCGCCGGGTCGCCCGGCCACCGCGAGGGCTTCGATGGCCTCGTGGACCACGACCAGCTCGACGTCGCCGAGGGCGCGCCGCAGCGCCCGCCGCAGGTCGCTCGCGTGGCGCGTCTCCGGGGCGGCCAGGAGGTGTCGTCCCATGGCCCAGACCGCCTGCTGCCGGTCCTCGCGATCGATGCTGGCGGCCTGCTCCAGGGCCAGCCGGGGGGAGCCCTCGCCGCGGGCGAAGGCGACCAGCTCGGCGTAGCTGCTCACCGGGGGTGGACCGGAGGCCCGGGCCCGCTCGATCAGCGCCGTGGCCTCGTCGCCTTCGAGGTCGGCCAGGAAGTCCAGCGCCTGGAGGCGGATCTCCGGGTCCTCGGCCCCCAGGGCCTCCCGGACCAGGCGCGAGCCCCTGTCGTGTCCCAGGCGGATGAGGGAGACCGCGGCGGGCAGCAGCAGGTCCTCCTCGAGGCGCTCCGTGGCTGCCGCCAGGGGCTCGGCGAGCTCGGCGCGGCCACTGAGACCGAGATCCAGGAAGAAGTCCACCTCCATCGGGAAGTCGCCCCGACGCAGCGCTTCGTCGAGTCCTTCGAGCGCGTCGTCGTCGCCCAGCACCAGGGCGGCGAAGGCCAGCGGCGCCCGCTCCCAGTCCTCCTGGGAAGAGGCCAGGGCCTCCTGCACGACCGGGAGGGTGGAGTGGTCCTCGGCAGAGGCCAGCAAGCGGGCCGCCTGGCCCCGGGTGTAGGCATCGATGTCCGCCCGACCCACGACCTCCTGGAGGCGGATCCGCGAGAGCTCCTCCGGGAGCCGGCTCCCGAGCGCCTCGACGGCTCGGCGCCGCACGTAGGGGCTGGGATCGTGCAAGGCCCGCCCGGCCCAGTCTCCGCCGCCGGGGTCCTCGCTGAAGCGGACGAGCTGTCCGAGCGAGAGCTGGCGGATGGTGACGTCGAGGGCCTCCGCCCCCTCCGCCAGGACGCCGGTGGGGCTGTCGGGGACCGGCTCGTCGACGGTGGCGGCCCGCACGGGCACACCCTCCAGCTCGGCCTGCCGCCGACCCGCACAGCCGGGCGAGGCGAGGACGCCGAGACCCAGGAGGAGGGAGAGAGACCTACTGAACCAGGGAATTGATGCGTTCCTGGGCCATCCGGTAGAGGCGGTCCTTGGGATTGCCGACAAGTCTCTGCACCTCCTTGTAGTTGACAATGGCCTTGTCGATCTGGTTCGCGTTCTCGTAGACCTTGGCCTGCTTGTAGACCTCGGAGGCCCGCTGCTGGAGCAAGGACTGCACCTGGTCCAGCTTCTGCTTGGCGGAGGTGTAGTCCGGGTAGAGGCGCAGGGCTTCCTTGAGCTTGGACCGCGCGGTCAGGTAGTCGCCCTTCTGCATCGCGGTGACACCCGCCTGGTACAGCGGCTGGGCCCGCTTGCGCATCTCGTTGTCGACGCGCTTGATGCCGTCCTCCGCCTGCACGTAGTAAGGGGTGCGTCGGTCCGGGTCGTCGGCCTTGACCTGCTTGAAGCACTTCTTGGCCTGCGGGTAGTTCCGCCGGTTCATCTCCGACTGGCAGGAGTTGTAGAGCTCCTCGACCCGCTTGGCGTGGTCCTTCTTGCTGCGGGCCGCGATGGCCCCGCCCATCGCCCTGATCTTCCGGTTGAGATCGGACTCGGCCTGGAGCAGCTCGGCGTCTTCGCCGACCACCTCGACGGCGTCCTGGACCGTGCGGCGGGCCTTCTTCAGGCGGCTCATCGACGGCCGATCCAGGGCCTTCTGGGCCTCGGCCAGCGCGTCGGCCTTGACCTGGGCGCGCTCCTCGGCCGAAGCGGCGCGGCCCGCGACCACCTCCTCCAGGGTACCGATGACCACGAACTCGAAGGAATAGGCCGCCATGCGCTTGGCGTCGGGACGGCTCGGGATCACGTCCATCGCCTCGGCGAACTTCTGGCTGGCCGAGAAGTAGCGGCCGTCGCGGAAGGCCGACCAGCCCTCCTCCATCTTGCGGTTGTAGAGGAGCTCGTTCTCCGGGGTGTCAGAGACGAAGGCGGGGCTCTCGGCCCCCGCGCCCACCGCTCCGCTGCCGGAGTCCTTGACCAGCTTGAAGCCGAGCATCAGGAGGATGACGGCCATGAAGCCGATGGAGATGCGGTTGATCGGGCTGGCGAGGAAGCCGCCTTGGGAGCTTCGGCCACTGGAGCCCCCGCCAAAGGACATCTCCACGCCGCCGAAGCCGCCGCCGGTCGGCGTGGCGCCGAGGTCCGGGGCCAGCGGGTCGGGCGCTGCCGAAGTACCGAAGCCCGGTGCGGGGGGCTTCGGGGTCCCGAAGCCGGGGGCCGGGCCGGAGCCACCGGAGGACGGGCTGCCGTAGCCACCGCCCGTCGGGTTGAAGGGTGCGGGGGAGGGCGGAATGCCGGGAGAGCTCGGTGGCGGCGAGCCGGCCATCGGCGGGGGCCCGACGGCCCGGCTCCGGCCCAGGGTCACCGGACCATCCCACGCCAAAGGGGCCGGGGAAGGCGGCAGCGCCCGCTGGGGCGGCGGAGAGGGCTCGGGACCCGGAAAGGGCGCCGGGGCGCCGAAGGGCGCGGGAGCCGGCCCGGGCGCAGCGCCGAAGCCCCCGTTGGACGGCGGAGGCGCAGCGAAGTCCGCGGGGGGCGGGGCCGCGTTGGCCGCAAAGTCCCCCTGCTCGGCCAGCGGGGGGGCCGCAGGGTGCGGCGGACCCGCGAGCGGCGGTGGTCCCGACTCGGCGCCCCCCTGGCCCATCATCATGTCGGAGAAGTTCTCCGTGTGCTCCGGAGGGGCCTCCTCGATGGCCACGGTGGAGGGAGCGCCCACGAAGTCCTGGGCCCAGCGGAACTCCGTCGAGCCGATGCGCAGGGTGTCGCCGTCGTCGAGGACCTTCTCGGTGGACCGCCGCCCGTTGATGAAGAGGCCGTTCGCCGAGCCGGGATCCCGCACCATGTAGCGACCGTCGGCGAAGAGGATCTCGCAGTGGAGCCGGCTGGCCGCCGGGTCGACCAGCACGATGTCGCGCTGCTCGCTTCGGCCCATCGTGAGTCCTTCGGGGCCGACTTCGTAGCTGTCTTCGAGCCGGTCTCCGCTCAGGGTCTCGAGCCGCCCGGCGGGGGGCGCCACCTGCGGCTCGTCCATCGCAAAGGCCATGGCGTCGGAGAGCACCTCCGTGTGGCCACCGCCCTGGGGCTCGGTGTGGGTGTTGTCGGTCTCCGAGACCTCCTCGTAGATCACCTCCTCCTCTTCGACCTCCAGGCGAAGGGTGAAGGGATCGATCCGGATCTCGTCGCCATGGACGAGGGTCTGGGTGCGGATCCGGCGGCCCTTGAACCAGGAGCCGTTGCCCGATCCGAGGTCCTCGAAGACGACCCGGTCGTCGGTGACGAAGATGCGCGCGTGCCGCCGGGACACGGAGATGTGGGGCAGGCAGATCTCGTTGTCCTCGGATCTGCCCATCTCGAAGCTCCCTGCCTCGAGCTCGATCCTGCGCTCTCCCTCGCCATCCTGGAGAATCAAGAGCGAGGCCTGACGACCTCCCATGGGCGCACCTCTGCGGCGGGAGTATAGACCGCCGGGGGCATCGGAACCAGGGATGGGGTCGACGTCAGCGGCTCAGCGCAGCCGGGCAGTGTGCTCGGGGCCCAGCATGGCCCGGGCCCCACGTCGCGCCGAACCTCCCGTCCGCCCAGCCGCCCTCAGGTCTCCGCCACCCGGCGCCAGCCCGACCGAGGGGACTCTGAAGCGCCGAGGTCCACCCAACCCGCACGACCCTGGCCTGCGGCCAGGGCCTTCGCCCACGTCGTCGGCCTCCGGCCTCCCCAACCTCTGCTTGTGCCCGACCGAAGGCATCCCTCTTCATCCCCGCCGTCCTCCGGTTCAGACCTTCCGTGGTGCCCGCCACCCCGGCACCGGCCGACCTGACTGCTCGACAGCCCGTCCTCGGTTCCCAACGATGGACTGGGACGAGGCCGCACCACCATCGCTGCGCCCTGTCAAACACGTTCGCTCCCCG
>CAZCVP010000114.1:0-25377 GCA_964501915.1 uncultured Enterobacterales bacterium | reverse complement strand
GTCCTCGTCGTCGCGGTCCTCGTCGTCGCGGTCCTCGTCGTCGCGGTCCTCGTCGCGGTCCTCGTCGTCCTCGCGGTCCCCCTCGTCGTCGCGGTCCTCGTCGTCGCGGTCCTCGTCCTCGCGGTCCTCGTGGTCGTCCTCGTCACCCTCGCACTCGTCGTCCGGCTCTTCGCCATCGCGCTCGCAGCGCTCCAGCTCTTCGAGGCGCTCCCGGATGCGCTCGGCTTCGTGGTCCAGCTCCTCCTCGACCCGGCGGAGCTCCTCTTCGCACTCCTCGCGCTGGGCCTCGTGGTGGCGCTCGAGCTCCCGGCGCAGGGCCTCGGCCTCCTCGGCGTAGGCCTGCTCCAGCCGCTCGGCCTCGTGGGCGGCCTCGCGCTCGACCTCTTCGATGCGCTCCCGGACCTCGTGGCAGGCCTCTTCGCAGTCGCACTCGCGCAGCTCCTGCTCCAGGCGCTCGAGCTGCTCGTCGACCTCTCGCGAGAGCCTCTCCAGGGCCTCCCCCAGCTCCCGCTCCAGCTCCTCGAGGCGCTCGTGGGCCTCCCGCTCGGCCTGCTCGAGGGCCTCGTCGCAGGTGCGCTCGACCTCGCCGCTCGCTCGCTCCCACTCGCAGTGCAGGCGGGCCCGCTCGCGCTCCAGCTCCTCCTCCAGCTCCGCCCGCTCCCGCTCGGAGAGGTCACAGATGGAGTCCTCTTCCTCGTCGGGACGATCGCCCGAGGTGCGGGCGGTGCCGCTGATGTCCAGGCCGCCGCCGAGGTCCGGACAGGCCGTCAGCAGGAGGGAGGCGGCGATGCAGAGGATGAGCGAGTGGGGCTTCATGTCGGTCTCCTTGTCGTCGCACCGGGGTGGCGCGTACTCAGAGAATGCACACAAGCTGGCAGCCGTGCACCCCATTTGAGTACAAAGTGTTCTCTTCTTGAGTACGCCCAAACAGCGTAAGACCCGCTAGGTAGGGTGCCATCATGACCTGGCGCAGGGGTCGATGGCCCTTGCCATCCGTACTCAACGTGGCAATACTTGAGTACAGATGAACGCCAAGTCGCCCCTGCACGTCTTCGCCTACCTGGACTACAGGGCCTTCCTGCGCGACTGGTTCACCGCCCGCAAGGCGACCAACCCCCGCTTCAGCCACCGGGTCTTCGCCCGCATGGCGGGTCAGCGCTCTCCCAGCCTGCTCAAGCACGTCATGGACGGGCAGCGGAACCTCACGCCGGCCACCACCGAGGCCTTCATCCGGGCGCTGCGCCTCACCAAGGACGAAGCGGAGTTCTTCACCAACCTCGTGCGCCTGGACCAGGCCTCGACGACCGCCGAGCGCAACCAGGCCTGGGAGCGCATCTCCCTGACCCGGCGCTTCCGCGAAGCCCGACGTCTCGAGGGGGAGGGGTTCCGCTACCTCTCCCACTGGTACATCCCCGCCATCCGCGAGCTGGCCGCGACGCCCGGCTTCACCGCCGACCCGGCCTGGATCGCCCGGACCCTGCGCCCGCGCATCACGCCCGCCCAGGCCCGGCAGGCCCTCGCCACCCTCCAGGAGCTCGGGCTGCTGGTCGAGGACCCGGACGGGGACCTCCGGCTCGCAGACGCCACGGTCGTGACCCCCCACGAAGTCGCCCGCCTGGCGGTGCAGAACTACCACCAGGGCATGCTCGCCAGGGCGTCGGAGTCCATCGAGGCCTTCGATCCCGAAGAGCGTCACCTGGGTGCCGTGACCCTGGCGGTCCACCCGTCGGTCGTCCCGATGCTCAAGGCGGAGATCGCCGCCTTCCAGGAGCGCCTGTGCGAGCTCGCGGAGGGTGTCGACGCTCCGCTGGAGCGCGTCTACCAGGTCAACGTGCAGCTCTTCCCGCTCTCCGCTACCGTGCCGCCACCCTCGTCTTCCGGAGACGACACATGACCCTCGCCACCACCCTGTTCGCCCTGGCCTGCCGTTCCCCGGTCGACTCGGGGCTCGATCCCAACGCCACGGTGGTGGGCAATCCCGGCAAGCTCACCACCAAGGCGGCCCCCTCCGAGGACACCGAGAACACCGCCGGTCGCCTGGAGGTCGTGGAGCTGCTGCTGGAGGACTGCGAGGGAGGGGAACCGACGGGCGTGCCCCTCGGCGTGGAGCTGGACATCGCCGAGGGCCAGGACCTCGAGCTGCCGGCGGGGGAGTGGTGCTTCGTGGAGCTCTTCGTCGAGCCGCCGCTGGCGATCGAAGGGGTGTCCGAGGGCGAGCGGACCTTCGTCGCCGAGCTGGTCCTGCACAGCATCGTTCTGACCGCGGAGGAGGCCTTCCGGGTGGACGAGAACGCCTGGCTGCTGGAGCTCGGCGCCCCGGGCTGGCTGTCGCGGGAGGTCCTCGGCCTCGACGAGGTCCCCGACGTGGTGATCGACGAGGAGCACGAGGCCCACGATCGCCTCGCCCACGCCGCGGCCGAGGGCTCCGGGCTCTTCGCCGACACCGACGAGGACGGAGACCTGGACGATGACGAGCGGGACGAGGGCACGGTGGCCCGCGGGCCCTCGCGCGAGGAGGACACCCGGCCCGACGACGAGGAGCGGGACACGGGCGGCGACGGCGACACCGGCTGCGGGTCGGGGAGCCGAGCCTGGCTGCTGGGGCCGCTGGTGCTGCTCTTCGGGGTCGGGCGGCGGGAGCTCAGGGGCTGACCCGCTCCGCCCAGTCCGGGGCCAGCTCCTGGTCCACGGGCTCGGTGAAGCCGGGGAAGGCCGGGTGGGTCCGCACGACCACGCACCACCCGATCACGAAGACCGGGTAGAGCCACCTCACCCGGCGCCCGGACACCGCCAGGGCCGCCAGCGCCAGCAGCGCCAGCCAGGTGCCGTGGAAGAAGGTCTCCGGCTTGGCCACCCGCCAGAAGCCGGGCACCACCGCGCGCACGCCCAGGTAGACCGGGTTGGGGACCCCGGGCAGCAGCTCGGGCCCCAGGGCGAGGGCGAAGAGACCGGCCCCGACCAGCGCCCAGGTCCGGACTCGGCCCTCGTGGCGCAGTCGCCACGCCCCCCACACCGCGAGCCCGATCACCACGCCGTTGAGGCTGCGGTAGAGCTCCAGCCGGTTCCAGGCCGGCGGCCACAGCGTGAAGCTGTCCAACAGGGCCCGCTCGACCAGGAAGCGCTCCGGGTCGCCGAGGGTGCCTGGACCGCTGAGCAGGGCGAGCTGCAGCGCCACCAGGGGCGCCGCGAAGGCCGTGGCCCAGGCGCAGTGGACCAGCAGGCGGCGATCCCGGGTCGCCGCGAGGGCCAGCGCGATGCCGGCCGCGCCCACCAGGGCCAGGTAGCCGTTGAGGAAGAGCAGGCCGGCGAACACCAGGCCCGCCCCCCAGGTCCAGCGCCCCCCCCGCTGCCAGCAGCGGGTCACGGACCACGCATAGAGCGCCAGGCCGAACACGGCCGACTTCTCGATGGTGTACCAGTTCAGGTCGCGGAACACGTGCAGGTTCAGCCCGAAGGGCAGGGCCAGGATCACCGCCGTGTCCCAGCGCCCGCACAGGGTCCGCAGCAGCAGCGCCGCCGCCCACCAGCCGAGCGCGACCTGGAAGAGTGCCTGGGCGTTGAAGGCACCGTGGGGGCCGAGGAAGAGGTCGAAGGCCTCGGTGAGCCAGAGGTGCCCCACGTGCACGCCGATCAGCCGGGCCGCCGGCTCCTGGACCGCAGCCAGCGGGTGGAAGGTGACCGAGCGGTGCACGCCCTCCAGGTAGAAGAGCAGCGACCCGCTCTTGTCGATGGTCGGGAAGGCGCCGTAGACGACCCGCTCCAGCACCACGGCCAGCGGCGCGGTCAGCGCGACGGTCTGTCCGAGACAGAACCACCAGGCCCGCAGGGCCGGCGCCTGGCGTCGCAGCGCCGCCAGGGCCGTGATGCCCAGACCCAGGGCGAGGCACAGGACCCAGGCCTCGGGGGCGTCCCCGGGACCGAGAGGCACCAGGACCTGGTCCGGGTGAGGGGGTGGCCCGTACACGGCGCCAAGTGTACGGTGCCCGCCGTGCTGCATCCCGACCTGCTCGACTGGTACCGCGACCACCGGCGCACGATGCCCTGGCGCGAGCACCCCACGCCCTACAACGTCTGGCTCTCGGAGGTCATGCTCCAGCAGACCCGGGTGGACACCGGCACGCCCTACTGGCAGCGCTTCCGAGACCGGTGGCCCACCGTGCAGGCCCTCGCCGCGGCCACCCTGGACGAGGTGCTCGCGGAGTGGTCGGGGCTCGGCTACTACCGCCGTGCCCGCAACCTGCACCGAACCGCCGCCGTGATCGCGGAGCGCGGGGCCTTCCCGGACACCGTGGCCGGCCTGCGACAGCTCCCTGGGGTGGGTCCCTACACCGCGGCGGCCATCGCCTCGATCTGCTTCGGTCGGGACGTGGCGGTGGTGGACGGCAACGTGGAGCGCGTGCTGAGCCGGCTCCACGCCCTCGACGAGGACCCCCGCTCGGGTCCCGGCCGACGGCGCCTGCGAGCCCTCGCCGAGCAGCACCTCCTGCCCGGCCGGGCCGGGGACCACAACCAGGCGCTGATGGAGCTCGGTGCCCTGGTGTGCACTCCCCGCGCGCCGACCTGCGGCGCCTGCCCGGTCGCCGTGTCCTGCCGGGCCCGGGCCCGGGGTGAGCCGGAGCGCTGGCCTCGCCGCAGACCCAGGAGCGCCGTGAAGCGGGTCTCGGCCGCCTGCGGTGCCTGGCGGCGCGGCGAGGAGGTGCTGATGGCGCGTCGGCCCCCAGAGGGACTGCTGGGCGGGCTGTGGGAGCTGCCCGGACTGGAGGGGGACAGCGGACCGGACCTGGTCGTGCGGGCCTTCCGGGAGCGGCTCGGGGTGGAGGCGAGGCCGGTGGCCGAGCTGGGTCGCGTGGTGCACGTCTTCACACACCGCCACCTGACGCTGCACGTCTACGAGGTCGAAGCCAGGGGCCTCCCCCGACCGCTCGGCTACCCGGAGGTGCGCTGGATGGGACCGGGCGAGGTGGCCGGCGGCGCCCTGTCGACCCTGGCCCGCAAGACCCTGCGCCTACTCCAGGGGTAGGAGCGCCGCGCTCAGCCAGCTCCGCGCGGCCTCGACCTGGGCGGCGTCCGCGCCCTCGACCATCACCACCACGTGACGGGGCGTCTCGTCCAGGCGGGGGTAGGAGCCGATGTCGACGCCGAGCCAGCGCCGGCAGGCCTCCTCGAGGCGGGCGGCGATGTCGACCTCCCGCTCCCGGGTGAGGACCCGGGCGACCGCCTCGGGCTGCCCCTGCCAGCGCCAGGCGGCGGCCTCGAATTTGAGCCTCAGGATGGACGGCACGCCCGGCAGGATGTGCACGTTCTCGTAGACCACCAGCGGGTAGCGCAGCTCACCGTCCCACCAGAGCCTGCTGCCCTCGGGCACCCGCGTCATGCGCAGAGCCGCCTCGGTGGGGCCGCCGGTGGTCGCCCGCTCGAGGACCTCGACGAGGTCCGGGTGGTGGACGAGGCGCACGCCGAAGGCCTCGGCGACCGCCTCCATGGTGCGATCGTCGTGGGTCGGGCCCACCCCCCCGGTGGTGAACACGAGGTCCACCTCGGCCGCAGCCTGTCGCAGCTCGGCGGCGATCGCCTGGGGATCGTCGGGCAACAGCACCGCCTTGCGCAGGCGGACGCCGAGCTCACGGAGCCGCCCGATCAGGTAGGGCGTGTTCTCGTCGGCGAACTTGCCCGAGAGGATCTCGTCACCGATGATCAGCACGGCCGCGGTCGCCATGCGCTCTCCGTAGCCCGTCCCGGACACCTGGGCCGGAGCGCCGCGGGGCCCCACGAGGGGAGGGTAGAGTGGAACCGGGAACCCACGACCGGCTCCAGGGGTCTGTCTGTCCGTGCCATCGAAGCCGCGAAGCCACGTGCGCCGGCGCCTCGCGCTGAGGGTGGTGGTGCGCTTCCACGAGCGCGTCGTCGAAGACCGGGTCTTCCAGCACCGGGGCCGTCCGGTGGTGCTGGGGGAGGGGGGCGACGTCGTGCTCCCGCCGCCGCTGCCGGAGGAGCCGATCGCCACGGCCACCTGGGAGGGCACCCACCGGGTCCTGGTCTGCGACCACACCGGGCGGCTGCTGGCCCTCGACGAGGCCGGGCCGTGCCAGGTCGTGCACGGACCGGTGGCGGTGGAGCTGAGCCTCGTCCCCCAGTGGCGGCTGCCGCGTCCGGTGCCGATAGGGGAGGGCGACGCGATCATGACCGTGATGCTGCTCGCCATGACGCTGCTGGCGTTCTACCTCGAGTTCGGCATCCGGATGTGCATCGAGACCGGCATCTGCCAGGGGGACACGCCGTCCTCGGCCGTCGTGGAGACCACCCCGGAGTACATCGCCCGGCTGCTGCGGGAGGACTTCGACGGTGCGGAGATGGCCCACGCCGACCGCCCCGACGACCTGGAGACCCAGGAGGCGATGCCCAGCTTCCAGCTCCCGGCCGGCAACCGCGGACCCGTGGACCAGCCGGGAGGTGCGGACGAGACCTCCCCCGAGCCGGTGCGGGTGCCCGACGCGGCGGACCCCGTGCGCTCGCGGCACCAGCCGCTGCAGCCCCAGCCCCTGCCGACCGAGGAGCTGGAGGAGCCGGCGCTGGAGTCCACCGGCGTGGCCGATCCGCTGACCCTCGCCCCGTCCCACGACGGTGGCCTGGAGCCCGCGGACCCGGAGGAGCAGCCGGCCGAGGAGGAACGCGGCTGGGGCTTCCAGGACTGGCTCGACGCCAACGACGATCGGGATCACCACCCGCAGCTCCGGGCGGACATGAAGGACGTCCGCGACCGCCTGCGCATCGACCCCGAGGACCCCTCGGCCCTGACCCGCCTCGGCTACTACCAGTACCTGGCCGAGGAGTACGGAGGAGGCCGCCGGACCTACGAGCGCTTCATCGAGCTCTACCCGGACAGCCCCGCCGGGTACAACAACCTCGGCCTTGTCTACAAGAGACTCGGCGAGTACGCTAAAGAGGAGGGCTACTATCGACTGGCCCTCGCTCTGGACCCCGACGACGAGTACGCCCTCAACAACCTGGCAGTGAACCTGGCTCATCAGGAGAGGTTCGAGGAAGCGCTGGCCATCATGGACGAGCTCCAGGCCCTCCACCCCGACGACGCCTACGCCAAGCTCCACCGGGCCAAGATCCTCGCCGCCATGGGCGACCAGGACGGGGCGCTGGTCTGGTTCGGCCGCGCCCTGGCGGGTGCCCGCAGCCTCGACACCTACCACCACATCGAGTTCCGACAGGACATCCGCGTCGACCCCGCCTTCGCCCAGCTCCGCGAGGAGCCCGAGTTCGCCCGCATCCTCTACGAGACCTATGGCGACAACGCCCAGGGGCTGATGGGAGGGTCCAGTGGGTGACCTCCAGGTCCGGGTGACCTTCCACGAGCACGTGGTCGAGGACTGCGTCCTGCCCGTGCGCGGCGTGGTGTGGCTGGGGGACCGGAGCGGGGCCCAGGTGGTCTTCCCCGGGGCCGATGTCGCCGTCACGCGACTGGGCAACAGCCTGGCCATCCGGGGCCGGCGGCTCCGCGAGGGCCAGCGCACGGCCTTCCGGGTCGGTGCGGTGCGGGTCCAGGTGGAGCACCTGGAGCCCCTGAGGATCCGGCGGGACATCGCGCCCCAGCTCGACTACCGCTTCCTGCTCGTCGCCATGGCGGTGATGACCAGCAGCATGTGGGCCGACACCCTGACCCGGGTGGCCGACGACCCCGTGAGCGGTGTCATCCCGTCCAAGGTCGCCGAGGTCCGAGAGCTGCTGATGCCCGGCCAGGCCTCCGAGCAGCGCAAGGCCTCGGCCACGGTGGCGCTCCAGAAGGAGACCCCGCGGCGCACCGCCGGAGAGGCGCTCTTCTGGGAGGGCCGGGTGGCCCGCCCCGACGACGCCACCACCGGCTGGGGCTTCTACGAGTGGTACCGGGCCGCTGTGCCCCCGCCGACCCACCTCGCCCGGGCGCGGGCGCGGCTGGTCAACCACCCCGAGGACCTCTCCGCCCACGCCGTCCTGGCCCGCGGCGAGTACGACTGGGACAACTGGCGGGGCAGCGCGGCCCACTACCGCAACCTCGTCGCCCACGACGGGCGCAACGTCGCCTGGCTGGAGGGTCTGGCCGGCGCCCACCGTCGCCTGGGCCGGCACCGCCAGGAGCTGGAGCTCTACAGCCACCTCCTGGAGCTGGACCCCGACAACCTGATGGCCATGGGCTACGGGGCGGTGGCGCTGGCCCGGCTGGACCAGCCGGACGCCGCGCTGTCCACCCTGGACGAGCTGCGCACGGCCCATCCGGACGACCCCTACGTAGAGGTCTTCCGGGGGTTGTTGGCCGCGATCGACGGTCGGGAGGAGGCCGCCATCGCCGCCCTGGAGGAGGCCCTGGCCCGCCAGGGGGAGATGACCGACGTGCAGCGCCTCGAGCTCAAGCGGGACCTGGCCCTGGAGCCGGAGCTGTCCACGCTGCGGGCCGACCCCCGCCTGCACCGGATGCTCGCTCGTCAGCCCGGCGTGATGGGGCCGCGCAAGCTCCACTGAGGGCCGCGGTCAGTTACCCCGTCGCTGCCCCGCCACTGGAGGCCTCTGCCTTGACGCGACGTGCGGTACTCGCTGGGAGCTTCGACCCCATCACCCTGGGGCACCTGGACATCCTCCACCGGGGACTGACCCTGTTCGACGAGGTCGTGCTGGCCTGCGGCAACAACCCCGCCAAGCGCACGCTCTTCACCCTCGAGGAGCGGCTGGAGATCCTGGGCCTCTGCACGGTGGACACGGAGCGGGTCCGGGTCGACACCTTCTCCGGCCTGCTGGTGGACTACTGCCGCCGGGTCGACGCCAGCGTGATCCTCCGCGGGCTGCGTGCCGTCAGCGACTTCGAGTTCGAGTTCCAGATCGGGCTGGCCAACATGGACATGGCACCGGCCATCGAGACCGTCTTCCTGCTCTCGGAGCCGAGGAACATCTTCGTGTCCTCGTCCCTGATCAAGGAGATCGCCCTCAACGGCGGTGACGTGTCTCGCTACCTGCCCGCGCCGGCCCTGGCGGCACTCCAGGGCAAGCTCCCGTGAGCAGGGACCTCCAGCGGTGGATCGGCACGGCGGCCGAGCGGGAGGTCGTGCGAGGGGAGCTGCTCCGTGAGCTGGTCCTCCGCACCATGCTGCACGATCTCAGGGGCTCCCTGACGGCCGTGCGTGGCTGGGTCGAGCTGCTGTCGATGGACGGCAGCGAGCTGCCCGGCGGCCTGGTCCGCAGCGTGGAGGGCTTCGCCCAGGTGGTCCAGCGCTACGGTGAGCTCACCTGGCCCGGTGGGCCGCGTCCGGGTCAGCCGAGCCTCCAGGTGCTCCTCGGAGAGGGCCTCGGCCTGGAGGTCGGCGGCCTCGACGGCGCGGCTCCGGTCGACGGGCTGCGCCTCGCGGCCGCGCTGGAGCTGGCCGCACCGTCGCTGGTCGAGCTGCTGGTGGAGCCCCACGAGCAGGAGGTCCTCTCCGTCCTACGCGTGCACGGACTGGCCGACCAGGGCGTGTCCTTGGGCATCACCCCCCACCACGACGAAGTCCTGGGGCGCATGGCGGCCCCGGACCCGGTGCTCGGTGCCTGCCTGCTGCGTGAGGTGGCCCGCGGTGGGCGGGGAGAGGTCCGTAGCCGCGCCCCGGGGACGCTGGACCTGGTCTGCCGGGTCCCCTGAGGACCTTGCTGTACTACTGCCTGGCCCTGCTGGGGGCGGCCTCGGCCGCCGCCCCACCCGAGGACGCCGTCGCCCTCGCCGTGGCGCGGAGCCGCGCGGCCCTGGCGGTCGACGCGGTGGAGGCGGCGATCGATGAGGCCGCCGAGGCCCTGGCGCTCGGACCCGGGGACTGGCGGGCCCACCGGGCCTGGCAGCTCGCCCTGGAGCGCACGGGGGCCGATGCCCAGCTCTCGCGGGAGTACGCGCTGCTGTCCGAGAGCGAAGCCCCGGAGCTGGCCTGGCTGGGCACGGCCCGGCTGGCGGAGGAGCGTCACCGGCCCCTCTCACCCCCTGCGGAGCTGCCCGCCTCCGGCTGCCTGGCGGCCACGCTGGCGCTCGCGGACGGCTATGCGCACCAGGCGGTGGGCTTCGCATCGCACTGCAAGGGGCCCGAGGGCCTGGGGCTGGGCCTGGCCGCCCACCTGGAGGGCGGTCAGCCGCGCAAGGCCCTGGCGGTCGCACGCCAGCTCGCCGACGGCTGGCCGGATCGCTCCGATCTGCTGGCCCCGACGACGCGGATGGAGGGCCGGGGCGTCGCCGCTCTGCGCAGCGCGGCGACCGGGCGGGCCGCCGAGGCCCTCGGCAGCGAGGACGTGCTGGCCGTCTACCGGGCCCACACCTGGCTCGCGGCGGCTGGCGAGGTGGACCTGGCGCTGGCCGCGGCGGCGCGGCTCGTCGCCCTTGGCGAGCCCTATGCGCTCGGCGGCCGGGAGCCCTGGCGCGGGGCGATGGTGCGGGACCTGGCCCGCATCCTGGCGATGCAGCGCTCTCCGGAGGTCCCGGCCGGCGGGGCGCCGGCCGAGGCGCAGCGGATCCTGGCCGCGGCCGCCCGGGCGATGGAGGACCGCGGGCGCGAGGAGGAGGCCCGCACCCTCTGGCGCCAGGCCGTGGCCGTCTCGCCGCCACCCCCGTCGCTGGCCCTGGCGGCGGCGCGAGCGCTGGGCGGCGAGGAGGCCGGGGTCCTGGTCACGGACGCGCTCGCCAACCTGTCGAGGACGGCCGTCGATCCGGGCGAGCAGGCCCGCCATCGCCAGCTCCTCGAGGAGGCATGGTCGGTGCCCGGCGGGCACGGTGACCGCTGGCTGGCCGCATCGCGCGCCGACGTCGAGGTCTTCGCGGTCCTGGCTGCCAAGGAGCCCACGCCCGAGCTCCTCCAGTCCTGGGCCGAGGCCCTGGAGGCGGAGGGACATCCCCGTGCGGCGCTCTCGGCACAGGCCCGGGCCGTCGCGGCCGGCGCGGCGCCCTCGGAGGCCACCCTGCTCCGTCTCTACCGTGGCCCGGCCCACCCCAGCGTGCTCGTGGAGGCCTGGGCGGCTGCGCACGCCGCGCCCGAGGTCACCGCTCCTGCCCCCCAGGGGCCCCGCGTCCCGGACTGGACGCTGCAGACGGAAGATGGCCCGCTACGGATCGGAGATCCGGACGGCACCTGGACGGTGCTGAACTTCTGGGCGAGCTGGTGCGGCCCCTGCCAGCTCGAGCTGCCGGAGCTCGCCGAGCTGGCGGAGGAGGCCGCCGCCGCCGGCCTGCCCGTGCGCGTGGTCGCGGTGTCGATGGACGATCGCAAGGGGGACTACGAGCGCTGGGTGGCGCGTCACGACACCCCTGGCCTGGTCCTTGCGTGGGATCCGGGCCTGGGACGCGCACTCCAGCTCAGGAGCGTGCCGACCACCCTGCTCATCGACCCACAGGGCGTGGTGCAGGTCACTCGCCGGGGCTACACGTCCGGGGACGGCGAGCGGCTGCTCCAGGACCTGCGGACGGAGCTGGACCCAACCGCCGAGGAGTGAGAGGGGATGTGCGGAATCGTCGGATACGCGGGCACGGGTCGCTCGGCTTCGGTCCTGGTGGAGGGCCTGCGGCGGCTCGAGTACCGGGGCTATGACTCGGCGGGCATCGCTCAGGTCATCGACGGCGACCTGGGCGTGCGGCGCTCGGTCGGCCGCGTCGCGGTGCTGGACCGGATCCTGGATCCGGACTGGAGCGGGGACGTCGGCATCGCCCACACCCGCTGGGCCACCCACGGAGGCGTCACCGAGCACAACGCTCATCCCCACGTAGACAGCACGGGCACCATCGCTGTCGTCCACAACGGCATCATCGACAACGTCGCCGTGCTGCGTCAGCGGCTCGAGGCCGACGGCATCACCTTCCTCTCGGAGACCGACACCGAGGTCCTGCCCCACCTTGTGCGCAAGTACTACGAGGGCGACCCGATCGCGGCGGTCCGCCAGGCGCTGAGCCAGGTCCGCGGGACCTACGGCATCGCCGTGGTCTTCGCCGAGCATCCGCACCTGATCATCGCTGCCCGCAACGGCTCGCCGCTGGTCATCGGGCTCGGCGAGGGCGAGAACTTCCTCGCCAGCGACGGCCACGCCCTGGTCCGCTTCACCCGCAGCGTGATCTACCTGGAGGACGGCGAGCTCTCCGCCATCCGCCCGGACAGCGTCGAGACCACCCGGCTGGACGGTGCGTCGGCCCCCCACGAGGTCGAGGTCCTCGGCGACGACTTCGGGCTCGAGGAGAAGGGCGAGTACCCCCACTTCATGCTGAAGGAGATCCACGAGCAGCCGGAGTCGATCGCCCGCTGCCTGCGGGGTCGCGTGGTGGAGAACGCCGGCAGCGCCCGGCTCGGCGGCATGGAGCTCAGCCCGCGGGACCTGGTGCGGATCCGGCGGGTGCACGTGCTCGGCTGTGGGACCTCGTTCCACGCCGGTGTGCTCGGCGCGATGGCCATCGAGCAGCTCTCGCGGGTGCCGTCCCACGCCGAGGTGGCCTCGGAGTTCCGTCACCGCAACCCGGTGATCGACCCCGACGGGCTCTACCTCGCGATCTCCCAGTCCGGCGAGACCTGGGACACCCTGGAGGCCGTGCGCGAGGTCCAGCTCAAGGGCGGCCGGGTCTTCGGCGTGGTCAACGTGGTCGGATCCACCGTCGCCCGGACCTGTGGTGCCGGTGTCTACATCCACAGCGGTCCGGAGATCGCCGTCGCGTCGACCAAGGCCTTCACCAGCCAGGTCACCGCGCTGTTGACCTTCACCCTGATGCTCGGTCGCAGCCGCGATCTCTCGCCCCACCGGGGTCGGGAGCTCGCACGCTCGCTGATGGGCATTCCCGAGCGGGTAGGGGAGTACCTCGCCGAGCCGGGACCGATCCGGCAGGCGGTCGACATGGTGCTGCGCCACCGCTACGCCCTGTTCATCGGGCGCGGGCCGAGCTGGCCGGTGGCCATGGAGGGTGCGCTCAAGCTCAAGGAGATCGCCTACATCCCCTGCGAGGCCTACGCCGCGGGCGAGATGAAGCACGGCCCGATCGCGATGCTCGAGGGTGGCACGCCGGTCATCGCCGTGGTGCCGATGGACGAGCACCGGGATCGCTGCCTCAACAACGTCGCCGAGGCCAAGGCCCGCGGTGCGTCGCTCGTGATGCTCCACACCCGGGGCGACGAGGAGGCCCGGGCCCTCGCCGACGTGTCCATCCCGCTGCCGCCGACCGAGCCCCTGCTCTCGCCGCTGGTGAGCGTCCTGCCGCTCCAGCTCCTGGCCTACGAGGTGGCGCTGGAGCTGGGCCTGGACATCGATCGACCGAGGAACCTGGCCAAGTCCGTCACGGTGGAGTGATCAGCGCGCGATCCGCACCAGCGAGCCCTCCTCCGTCCAGGCCCAGAGCCCCCCGCCGGCGAAGACCACGCCGTCCACCGGCAGCTCCCAGGAGCGCCGCTGGGCGCCGGTGGCGCCGTCGAAGCAGACCAGACGCAGGTCCCCATCGATAGCCCCGTAGGCCCACAGGTGACCGTCGGCGGTGGCTGTCAGGCCCGTGAGGCCGGACAGGGCCCCTTCGTGGCGGGCGCGGACGGTGCCGTCGAGCGGGTCCAGCAGCACGAGGTCCTCGTCGACCGCAGCGAAGAGATGGCGCCCGAGGGCCAGTGACCAGGCGTCGAGGTCCTCGCGCCAGGTGACCCGGCCGTCCGGCTCGATGAGCTCCAGCCGACCGCCGCCGCTGCGGGCCACGGCCCGTCCCACAGGCAGCAGGGCCTCGACCTGCCAGTCCGGTGCCGCGAGGATCGCTCCACCGGGCAGCAGGGTGGCCCCCTCGCCGTCCCGGAGCCACACCCCCCGCCGCCGATGCGGCAACAGGCCCGGCCAGCCATCGGTCTCCTCGTAGACCTCCAGCGAGCGACGCTCGTGCAGGTCGCCCGTGGTGAGGTCGGCCACGCCGACCTCGCCGTCCAGGGTGAGCAGCACCACCCGACCGTCGAGCCAGGCCGCCTCGGCCAGGGCATCGGCGTCCTCGGAGAGGTGTCCGCCGCCGGTGCGCACCGCCGCCAGTGTGTCCTCGGCCGCGGCCTCGGAGAACAGGGGGATCCGCCAGCCGCCGAGCACCGCACCACGGTCATCGAACAGCGTGGCGTCGCGGTCGCCCAGGTGCAGCACCCGGTCGTCGTCGACCAGGGTCAGGCCGCCGGCGAGGGCGGGGTGGGACCAGGACGCGCACCCCTCGGTCAGGTCCCAGACGGCACCGCCGGGGCCGACGAGCAGCGGCAGGTCCTGGGACACGCCGCAGAGACCGAAGCCCGAGAGCACGACCTCGTCCTCGGCCCCCAGCACCGCGCCGCGGTCCTCGTCCCAGCGCAGCGGATCCGGGGCGAAGCCGACGGGCTGGGCCGCTCCCGTCCAGCGGCGGACGACGGCGCCGGTGGCCGTGGCGAAGACCGCCGTACCGTGGGCCGTCGTGGCGATGAGCCGCTGTCCTTCGGTGTCGAAGCGCACCGACGGGGCCAGCACCTCCTCCTCCAGCCGGACCACCTGGCGGCCCGGGGCCGTCACGAGGCAGCTC
This sequence comes from uncultured Enterobacterales bacterium, assembly GCA_964501915.1. Taxonomy (GTDB): domain Bacteria; phylum Myxococcota_A; class UBA796; order UBA796; family CAJQPC01; genus CAYFPX01. The sequence continues at coordinate 10,853 of CAZCVP010000114.1, read as the reverse complement.
CCGTCGCCCAGGGTCACCACCGCCGAGCCGAGGGGTCCCGGGACCAGGGCGACCACCCGCCCGGGCAGGTTGCCGCCGACGCTGGCACCTCGCTCCGGGGTCCAGCGGTAGAGGATGTCGTCGTCGATCCAGACCAGGCCCCGGCCCCGGGACCAGGGGACGAGCAGGCGGCTGTCCCGGGCCCCCACCGGCAGGTCGAGCTCGGCGCCGTCGCTGATGTCGAGGCCCCGGCTGCCGCCGGCGGTGCGGAGCACGGCGAGGTCCACGCCTGGCAGGACCCGCGACAGGTCCTCCACGAGGTCCGTGGCGAAGCGGCCGATGACTCCGCGCAGCGGGTCGATCACCACCAGGGCCCCCTCTTCGACCAGGACCCAGCGCTCGGGACCGGTGGCGGTCGCGCTGACCTCGTCGGCGAGGGCCAGCAGCCGGGCCTCGCTGCGGTCCGTGCCCAGCAGCACGAGGGCTCCCCTGGCGAGCCAGCCCAGGCGCTCGCCGTCGGCCAGCAGGGTGTCGGGGACGCCGGGAGCGAGGAGACGGTCGCCGTCGCCGGGGCCGACGCCGAGGACGTGGCCCGCCTGCTGGACTTCGTACCAGGGAAGTGCCACCACGCCTCCTCTTCGGGGCCCGGATCTAACCAATCCCTTGCCACCCGGACCCCACCGGGTGAGACAACGCACGATGCCACTGCTGACAACCCTCCTCGCCTGTGCGCTCCACGCGGACAAGATCCCCGATCACGAGCTCTTCTCCGACGACGATCGCTCCCTCGTGTCGACCAGCGACGAGCTCTCCTTCGCCGTCGTCGGCAACGTGAGGGGTCGCGTTCCCGGTCTGGACCGCCTGGGCGGTGGCGTGCCGGACGCGGGGGCCCCGGGCCGCACCGTCGCGGCGCTCACCGACATGGCGAACCGCCGCGAGATCGGCTTCGCGGCGGTGATGGGCGACTGCGTGCGCTGGGGCTCCGACGACGAGTGGCGGGCCTTCGACGCCGCCTTCACCAACACCTTCGCCGGCCAGACCCAGCCCGACGCCGAGGGCTACCGGATCCCCGTGCTGCCCGTGGTCGGGGACCGGGAGATCGCCTTCGACAAGGACCTCGTGGGCATGGAGGGGGCCTACCCCGGCTACGGCGCCGACATCGGCTACAACCGGGTCGCGAGCTGGTCGGCCTTCGACGTCCAGGTGGGCGAGGGCACCTGGCGCTTCCTCGTGCTCGACAGCAACAAGAAGAGGCTCGGGTCCCGCTGGCGCGAGCAGATCAACTGGATCCCCAAGGCTGTGCGCGGCCGCTACGACCACCTGCTGGTCTTCATGCACCACGCCCGGGTCACCCTGGCGCAGCACGGCGACGACATGAACCCCGAGGGCGTGCCCCGGGAGCTGGTGGAGGCCGTCGAGCAGCACGCGCCGATCCTCAAGCTCAAGGCGGTGTTCTCCGGTGACTCCCACACCTCGGAGTTCTACCTGCCCGAGGGGCGCCTCGGCGTGGGCTACGTCAACGCCGGCGGCGGCGGGGCACCGGCCCAGGAGTTCGACCGCTGGGGCAACGGCGAGCCCGCGGCCTTCGAGGGGCTGACCAGCGTGCAGCTCGAGGCACGCTTCGACCTGGCGCTCCAGCAGCTCGTGGCCCGGCGGGCGGAGAGCGAGAGCTGGCCCCGGAGCGTGCTCGACAAGGCGCAGGCCATGGGCGAGTGGGACGGCTTCGCCGGCGCCTACGACCCGGCCTGGCTGCCGACCTATGGGCTGTGGACCGTGACCCTGGACGGCCGCGACCTGCGGCTGGGCTGGGTGGAGCTGTTGGGTGACGGCACCCGAGAGGAGCGGTTCACGACGGGGTGGGTCGACGGAGAGGGCTGGCGCTGACGCTGTGAGGGAGACGGGCGCCAACCTGGTACGCGGCGTTCGGTGGGGAGAGATCGTCGGACGGGGACCCTGGAGCGTCGAGGGGAGGTGGGCGTCGGCGGGTTCACCGGGTCGGGTGACGAGGCCCGCGCTGGCGGTCTCGAGTCCCCTCGCCGGGGCGATCGGCGGGTGGAGGAGACAGGACGGTGGGGGGGCGGCAGGGGCACCGGGAGGGCGGCCTGTGGCTTCCGGCTCCAGGCGGGTGGGCTGGGGCTCGGGAGGCCGCGGCCCTCCAGCTCGTGGGGGACGGTCAGGCCTGGAGGTAACCATTGAAATCATGCTTCGTGGGATCATGATTTCGAGGTAAATTGGGATCGATGGTCCCCCGCGGTCGACACCTTGCCCGGCTGCGCCGGCTGCTCGATGGCTTCCCGGTGGTGGGCATCGTCGGGGCTCGGCAGGTGGGCAAGTCGACCCTCGCACGCCAGCTTGCCGGGCCGGAGGACACGTTCTTCGACCTGGAGCGCCCGTCGGACCTGGCTGCCCTGGCGGAGCCCGAGCTGGTCCTGGAGCCACTGCGCGGGCTGGTGGTGCTCGACGAGATCCAGCGCCTGCCGGGCCTGTTCCCGCTCCTGAGGGTGCTCGCGGACCGACCCGGCACACCCGCACGCTTCCTGGTGCTGGGGAGCGCCTCGCCGGAGGTCCTGCGTCAGGGGTCGGAGACCCTGGCGGGCCGCATCGCCTGGCACCGACTCGGTGGCTTCGCGCTGGACGAGGTGGGGCCCGCCGCGCTCGAGGAGCTGTGGTGGCGCGGGGGCTTTCCTCGCAGTCACCTGGCCCCGGACCACCAGACCAGCTTCGAGTGGCGCCTGGCCTTCATCCAGTCCTTCCTGGAGCGCGACCTGCCCCAGCTCGGGGTCGGCGTCCCGGCGACGACCCTGCACCGGTTCTGGACGATGCTGGCCCACTACCACGGCCAGACCTGGAACGGGGCCGAGCTCGCGCGGGCCTTCGCCGTGTCCGGGCACACCGTCCGCCGCTACCTGGACCTCCTGACCCAGACGCTGGTGCTGCGGGTCCTCCAGCCCTGGCACGCCAACGTCTCCAAGCGCCAGGTCAGGTCGCCCAAGGTCTACGTGGCCGACAGCGGTCTGCTCCACGCGCTGCTCGACATCTCCACCCCGGCTGCCCTCCAGCGCCACCCCAAGGTGGGCGCCTCCTGGGAGGGCTTCCTGGTCGGTGAGCTGGTCGAGCGCCTGGGGGTCCGCCCCGAGCAGTGCTTCACCTGGGCCACGCACGCTGGCGCGGAGCTGGACCTGCTGGTGCGGTCCGGTGAGCGCTCGCTGGGCTTCGAGCTGAAGCGCACGGCCCAGCCGCGGGTGACGCGCTCCATGCGCAGCGCCCTGGAGACCCTGGAGCTGGACGAGCTGGTCGTCGTGCACGCGGGTCCGCGGACCTTCGCCCTGGGGGAGCGGATCCGGGCGGTCGCGGCCTCCCACCTCGTCGAGGAGGTGCGCCCGGTCAGCGGGTCCTGAGCCACGCCAGCAGGCGCTCCGCAGCAGCGGAGTTCCCGGTGAGCCGCAGCAGCCGGACCACCTGGTCGGCGTAGGAGGCCGTGCCCTTCCACTGCTGCGAGAGCTCCAGGAACGCCGCCCCATCACCCGCCAGGACCCGCTCGGCCCCCAGCACGACCAGGCCGATCCCACGGGGTCCTCCAGGGGCCTCGCGGACGACCCGGGCGGCCTTCGGCCAGGCGCCCGTTCCGGCCAGCGCCAGGGCGTACTGGTCGATGAAGTCCGGTGTGGGCGGGCAGCCCCGCTCCTGCATCGCCCACTCGGCCATGCGCACGGCCACCGCCTCCTGGCGCAGCCGCAGGTAGACCATGACCAGGCTGCTGCAGGCGTCGCGGTAGGGCGGATCGCCTTCGATGGCCTCGAGGTAGTGGACCTTGGCCACCTCCGGCTCGTCGTCCTGGTTGACGTAGAAGGCCAGGCCGGCGTGGGTGAAGGGGGAGGGGAGATCGTCGTGGGCCTGCTGCCAGAGCACGCGGCTGCTCTCCCAGGCGGGCAGGCGGGCGTGGACCGCGAGGGACATCGGGATCGCCGCCAGGGCCACGCCGGCCAGCACCCGGGGGTCCCGGGGGATCCAGGCCGCCAGGGTCACGGCGAGGCCGGCCAGGGGCAGGTAGAGGTAGCGCTCGCCGAGCAGGCCCTTGTCCAGCGTCGCCGCCAGGGTCGGGGCGAAGGTGACCAGGGCCCAGGCCAGCCCGAGCCAGCCGAGCCGGGGCACGCGACTCCGCAGGAGCACCAGGGCCAGTCCCGCCAAGGTGACGGTAGCGGCCAGCCACAGGTCCCCGAGGGGCTGGAGGTAGCGCAGGTGTCGCGCCGGCGTGAGCGGATCGGGCCAGCTCAAGAGCCCCAGGTAGGTCGCGGCGATCTCCGGGGAGCGTCCGGCGACCAGGGACCAGTTGCCCGGATCGGGCACCGCGGCGCCGCCGACCTCGGCCCAGCTCCGGAGGGCGAGGGCCAGGGCCAGGGCCAGGACCAGCGGCAGGTGCCGCCGCCAGGGGCCCGGGCGCCCGAGTCGGGCGAAGTCCAGGGCCAACAGGGCGATCGGAGCCAGCACCACGCTCTCCTTGGACAGCAGCCCGACCAGCGTGGCCACGCCGGCGGCGACCAGGGCGGTCCGGGAGGGGCGCTCGGGCAGCAGCAGGAGCAGGGCGGCGAGCAGGGCCGCCGCCGCCATGAGGTCGTTGCGCGCCGCGATCAGCGCCACCGCCTCGGTCTGCACCGGGTGGAGGGCGAACAGGGTCGCCGCGGCGGTGGCCGGGACCACGGACTCCGGCACGAGTCGCCGGACCAGGGCGTAGAGCAGGGCCACCGCTGCCAGGTGCCAGGCCAGCGAGTGCAGGTGGTGGGGGCCTGCCTCGGCACCGAGGACCACCCGATCGAAGGCCAGGGACAGCAGGAAGAGCGGCCGGTAGTAGCCGCTGGCGGGCGCCGGGAGGTTCAGGGTCTCCCAGAGGTCGGCCCGCATCATCTCCTCGAGGTTGGCCCAGCTCAGGGACCCGGTGAGGCGGTTGTCGGCGACCAGGGCGCCGTCGTCCCAGCAGAACCCGGCGGTGCTGAGCCCCCACCAGGCCAACACGGTGACCACGAGCAGCGGGAGCAGTGGAGAAGGTCGGCCCACGGTGGCGGGTTAATGGCAGGCCCTGCTGGATGCGACAGGACGACACCAACGTCGCTGTGCCGCCCCTGAAGGGGATCCTGGAGCGAGAGGTCTTCCCCCAGGTGGAGAAGCCCTCCCGGTACCTGGGGTCCGAGCTCAACGCGGTGCACAAGAACCCCGACCGGGTCGACGTGCGCCTGGCGTTGATCTTCCCCGATCTCTACGACCTCGGGCTGGGCAACCTGGGCCTCCACATCCTCTACGCGGTCCTCAACGGGCTGCCCTGGTGCCAGGCCGAGCGGGCCTACGCCCCGGCCCCTGATCTGGAGCAGCAGCTCCGCGAGCGCGGCCTGCCGCTGTTCTCCTGGGAGTCCAAGACGCCCCTCGGGGAGCTGGACGGGCTCGGCTTCACGCTGCAGTCCGAGCTCACCTACACCAACATCCTCAACATCCTCGACCTCGCCGGCGTGCCGCTGCGCACGGCCGATCGGCGCGAGCACGACCCGCTGACCTTCGCCGGCGGCCCGGCGGTGTTCAACCCGGAGCCGCTGGCGCCCTTCATGGACTTCCTCGTCATCGGCGACGGCGAGGACGTGGTGGTGGAGCTGGCGCAGCTCCTGCGGGCGCAGAAGGCCGCGGGCTCGAGCCGACGGGAGGTCCTGGCCGCGCTGGCGGAGCTCGAAGGCGTCTATGTCCCGACGCTCTACGAGATGGAGACCCTGCCGGACGGCCGGATCCTCCCGCCGGTCGACGGTCCGAAGATCACCAAGCGGGTCACGCCCGATCTCGACGCGGCGACCTTTCCGGTGGACTACATCGTGCCGTTCACGGCCCAGGTCCACGACCGCGTCAGCCTGGAGGTCCTGCGGGGCTGCACCCAGGGCTGTCGCTTCTGCCAGGCGGGCATGACCACCCGACCGGTCCGGGAGCGCTCGCTGGAACGGGTCGATGAGCTGATGGAGCGCACGCTGGCGACCACCGGCTACGAGGAGATCTCCCTGGTCTCGCTCTCGACCTGTGACTACAGCCGGGTCAAGCAGCTCGTGGACCAGGCCGTGGCCCGCGCCGAGCCGCAGCGGGTCTCGGTGTCGCTGCCCTCGCTGCGCCTCGACAGCTTCTCGGTCGACCTCGCCGATCGGGTGGCGGACGTGCGCCGTACGGGCCTGACGGTGGCGCCCGAGGCCGCCAGTCCACGGCTGCGGGCCCTGATCAACAAGTGGATCCCCGACGAGGGCCTGCTGGAGATGGCCGACCAGGCCTACGCCCTGGGCTGGGGCCACGTGAAGCTCTACTTCATGATCGGCCTGCCCACGGAGCGGGACGAGGACGTCGAGGCCATCGCCGACCTCGCCCTGCGCACCCTGGAGGTCGGCCGGGGTCACAATCGCAGGGCCCGGGTCAACACCGGCGTGAGCACGTTCGTGCCCAAGCCCTTCACACCCTTCCAGTGGGCGCCACAGCTCGGCATCGAGGAGACCGACCGCCGCCAGCGCCTCCTCCGGGACCGTTTTCGGGACCACCGCGGCGTGAAGTTCGGCCGCCACGACCCCGCCGAGACCTTCCTCGAGGGGCTGATCAGCCGGGCCGATCGACGGGCGGCCGACCTGATCGAGGAGGCCTGGCGGCAGGGGGCGCGGCTGGATGCCTGGCACGAGCACCTGGACTTCGCCGCCTGGCAGCGGGCGATCGAGGCGGTCGGCTACGACGTCCAGGGCGCCCTGGGTGAGCGGGACCCGGCCGATCGGCTGCCCTGGGACCACATCGACGTCCTGATCCCCAAGGACTGGCTGCGGTTGGACTGGCAGCGGGCCCTGGCGCTGCAGCACGCCGAGGACTGCCGCCACTCCAGGTGCCATCGCTGCGGCGTCATCGATCGCCAGCGCCCGCTCTGCGCCCACATGCTGCGCAACGCCATCGCCGGTGCCAAGGAGGAGGGCACCTTCCAGATGGGGGCCGGTCGCCAGGCGCCCCAGGATCGAGAGCAGGCCCGCCAGCGCAAGGGCTTCGACCCCGCGGCCGGCCGCCTGGAGGAACCCGCGCCGGTCCAGCGGCTGCGGCTGCGCGTGGCGCGCACCGGCGAGCTGCGCTTCCTCTCCCACCTGGAGACCATGAACGCCTGGCTGCGGGCCCTGCGCCGGGCCCGGGTCCCGGTGGCCTACACCCGGGGCTACCACCCGCACCCGCGGGTCAACTTCTCCACCGCCTTCCCCCTGGGGGAGTCCAGCAGCGGGGACTACATGGACCTGCTGCTGGTGGAGGAGGTCGCGCCAGGGGCGCTCCTGCGGGACCTGGCGGCGGTGCTGCCCCCTGGGCTCGGGGCGCTCTCGGCCACAGAGGTGCCGCTCCGTGGCCCGTCCCTGATGAGCCTCGTGGCCGGCTTCGACTATCGCCTGCGGGTCGAGGGACTGGAGGTCGAGGAGCTGGAGCGCCGCGTCGCAGGGCTGCTCGCCGCCGACACCCTGCCCCTGTCGCGCCGCGCGAAGAAGCGGGGCCGCCGGGTCCAGGTCGTGCACGACATGCGGCCGTCGATCGCTGCGCTGGAGGTCAGCGCCGCGCCGGGAGGGGAGGGGATCCTGCTGTCCTACCGCTGCCAGAGCGTCGACGGGCGCTTGACCCGCTGCAAGGACCTGGTCCGACTGCTGGAGCTGGGACCGGGGGCGGTGGACGTGCTGCGTCAGGACACGTTCACTCGGACCGCCAGCGGCCTGCGTAGTCTGGGAGAATCCACCGCCACAGCGTGATCGAGGAGGCACCGTGTTCGTGCTGAGCGAGGACAGGCTGGCCCTGAAGGAGGCCGCGCGGGAGTTCGCCGAGCAGGTGATCGGTCCGACCACCCGACAAGACGACGAGACCGAGTCCTTTCGCCGGGAGCACTTCGTGGCCCTGGCCGAGAACGGCTTCTGTGGCGTCCCGGTCCCGGAGGAGTACGGCGGCCTGGGGCTGGGCTACTCCGACCTGGTGGTGGTGCTCGAGGAGCTCTCCCGCGTCTCGGCGGCCTACGGGGTGTGCGTGGGCGTGAACGGCCTGCCGCAGCTCTCGCTGCTGACCCACGGCACCGAAGCACAGCGCCAGCGCTACCTCGCCGGGCTGGTGTCCGGCGAGCTGCTGGGGGCCTTCTGTCTCTCCGAGCCCGACAGCGGCTCCGACGCGGCGTCGCTGACGACCGCCGCCGTCCGCGACGGGGACCACTGGGTGTTGAACGGCTCCAAGTTCTGGTGCACCCACGGGGGAGAGGCCGATCTCTACGTGATCCTGGCCCGCTCCGGTGGGGCCGGCCCCCGGGGCATCAGCGCCTTCCTGGTGGAGGACGGCACCCCGGGCATGTCCTTCGGCAAGAAGGAGGAGAAGATGGGGCTGCGGGCCAGTCCCACCACCGAGGTCGTCCTCGAGGACGTGCGCATCCCCGCCGACAACCTGCTCGGAGACGAGGGGGCCGGCTTCCGGCTGGCGATGTCGGCCCTGGACTCCGGCCGCGTCACGATCGCGGCGATGGCGGTCGGCATCTGCCAGGGCGCCCTGGACGTGGCGGCCGCCTATGCCTGCCAGCGCATGAGCTTCGGTCGGCCGATCATCGAGCACCAGGGGGTGGGGTTCATGCTCGCCAACATGGCGTGCAAGACCGAGGCGGCCCGCCTGCTCGTCCACAAGGCCGCCTGGCTGCGCGACGCGGGCATGAAGTACTCTGACGTCGCGGCCATCGCCAAGTGCGTGGCCACCGACTTCGCCGTCGACGTCTCCCGCGACGCCGTGCAGGTGCTCGGCGGCTACGGCTACACCCGCGAGTACCCGGTGGAGCGCTTCATGCGGGACGCCAAGGTCATGCAGATCGTCGAGGGCACCAACCAGATCCAGCGCCTCGTGATCTCCCGCCACCTCCGCCACCGCTATGATCGTCCCTGAGGGGTCGGGAAGATCCCCAGGGCGTTGTCGCGTTATGTCCGCGCGGCGCCGAGTCACGCTCCGCGCGGGGCATATACTCGGCACGCTTCGAGGAACCGATGAAGGCCTGTCCCCTCTGCAACTCCACCTACGACGACCGGGTGGACTTCTGCTTCCGTGACGGCGCCCCCCTGGTCGCAGCGAGCGCCGAGCTCGAGGCGGCCGCGCTGGCGGAGAAGGGCCTGGCCCGCTTCAGCACCGGCCTCGACGTCCCCGAGCCCCACAACCTCGACGTGACCGACGCCCCGGAGCCCACCTCGCTCCGGGCCCCGATCGTGGCACCTCCCACCCCGCCTCCGCCGGAGCCGTTGCCGGTCGAGAGCGGCGAGCCGACGCTGCCGCCCCAGGCCGCCCCGGACATCGCGCCGCCGCCTGCCGAAGACCTGCCCGCGCCGGAGCCGGTCTCGCCGCCGCTGCCCGACCCGTCGCCCGACGAGATCGACACCGTCGTGCCCCCGACGGAGACCGACGATCCGGACCTCACCGAGCCGGACACCTCGGAGTTCTTCGCGGACCTGGGCACCGAGACCCGCGACGACGGCCTGCCCGACGCCGACGACGACGACGACGAGGAGGACGCCGACGACGATGGCCTCGGCCTCTACGCCGACATCCCCTACGCCGAGACCCCGCCGCGCAAGGACCGGATGCCGGTGATCCTCGCGGCCATCGCCGGGGTCATCGTGATCGGTGGCATGGCCGTCTTCGGCTTCGGGGGCGACGACAAGGAGCCCGACGCCGAGGAACCCCCGGCCGCCACGGCGAGCGTGCAGAGGCCGTCCCCGGCCGCCGATCGCGAGCCCCGGCAGGCCAACCCCAAGCCCGCCACCCGGGTCCGCACCCCGCCGGTCGAGGAGGTCGAAGAGCGGCCGCCGATCGAGCCCGAGGAGCCCGTCGAGCAGCCACGGACCGCCGCCACCACCCCGAGCGCCGAGACGGACCAGGCGCGGCAGCAGCGCCAGCAGGAGGCCCGCAAGGAGCAGCGGCGCCAGGAGCGCGCGGCCCGCAAGCAGGCCGAGGCCGAGCGGCGCCAGGCCCAGGCCGATCGCGCCGCGGCCGAGCGCCTCGAAGAGGAGCGCCGCCAGGCCGCCCGTGCCGAGGACGAGCGCCGTGCCGCCGAGCGCCGGGAGGCCGAGCGCCGGGCCGCCGAGAACCAGGCTTCCTCGGAGCCGGTGGCCGTCAGCTCGCCGTCGGACGCCTCGAACCCCTGGGGCCAGGCCGACGAGCCCACCCAGGGTGTGCTCACCGTCACCTCGACGCCCCGGGACGCCACGGTCTGGATCGACGACGTGAAGCGGGGCTCCTCTCCCGTCGACGCCACCCTGCCCTTCGGCTCGCACAAGGTCCGCGTGACCAAGTCCGGGTACAAGGACAAGACGATGGTCATCGACCTGCAGTCCCGGGAGCGCGACGTGGCGTTCAGCCTGGTGCAGGACGTGCGCTCGGGGGCCGTCACCATCTACGGGACCCTGGGCGCCAAGGTCTACCTGGGCGACAAGCTGCTGGGGCCGATCCCGGTCTCCACCAGCCTCCAGGAAGGGACCTACACCTTCACGGTGGTCAACGAGGGCACCTTCTACAAGGTCACCAAGACCATCAGCTTCGAAGGGGTCCAGGGCACGCTGCCCCTGACCCTCACGCCGCAGTAGGGCGGGGGCCGGACGGGCAGGGGAGGGGGCACCGATCGGATCCGACCGGCTCGGCCGTCAGCGGTCAGCGAAGGGTGTGGATCTCACACTGACAGGGCCTCCGGCCCGGTGCGCTCGATGGTCGCCGAGACCGCAGGTTGGCCGATCCCTCTGACGGGCTGGCCGGAATCGCTCACGTGGCGGGATCGATGCTCGGACCGGTGAGGGTCGCTGGGTCGCGATCGTCGACTGCAGCGAGGAACAGCTCCGGTGGCT
>CAZCVP010000113.1:24575-25475 GCA_964501915.1 uncultured Enterobacterales bacterium | reverse complement strand
CCCCCCCCCCCCCCCCCCCCCCCCCCCCCCCCCCCCCCCCCCCCCCCGGCCCCGGAGGGTTCACCGGGGCGGCGGTGGGGTGGGCCTTGGAGGTTCAGAGTCCCCTCGTTGGGGCGAGCGGGGGGTGGCGGAGACGGGATGGTGGGGGGGCGGACGTTCGCGCTGGCCGACACCGGAGCAGGCCGGCCTGCTCGCCGAGAGCACCGCGGCCCTAGCAGGGTTGACGGGCCGCGACACCAGAGCCTGCGCGGCGTGTTGTTGACAGCGCGATCGCGCAAGGGATGAAGCTCGTTCACTTCTGGCGAGGGCGGGGTCAACCTGGGGCCACACCGAGTCCCCTGAGATCGCCGCCCCGGTACACCGAGTCCCCGCGGATCGCCGCCTTGGGCGGTGGAACGGAGTGCGGTGGGAGCCAAGTGGTTGGAATCCCGTCGACCGCTGCCAGCGAGGTGGCCCGAGGTGGGCCCAGGCGGCAATCTGAAGGCACTCGGTGCGACGGCCGTCGCCGGTCGGCGACGGCGTCCTCCCGCACCAGCCGGGCGACCACCCGCCCGGCCCGGGCGATGGCGATCTCCTCTCCGGCCTCCACCTCCCTCAGCAGCCGCGACGGGTCAGTCTCGGCCTCCTGGACGTCGACTGTGCGGGCGGGCTTGGGCATGCGATCGTCGACGCGAGCTTGGTCTGGTCAGGTGAGCTGGTCAATAGCCGCGCCAGGCCTGGTCCAGGTCTCTGTGCTCGCTGGCGTCGGGATGTGAGCCAGATCAGCACCGCTCCAGGAAGCGGCAGCTTCGGCTGGACGGGGTGCGGGGGGGGGGGGGGGGGGGGGCGCCCGCCCCCCCCCCCCGGGGGGGCCACCCCCCCCGCGAGCAGCCCCGCGGGGCGCTCCGCGCGCGCCCCCGG
>CAZCVP010000113.1:0-24565 GCA_964501915.1 uncultured Enterobacterales bacterium | reverse complement strand
GGGGGGGGCGGCGGGGGGGGGGGGGGGGGCCCCCCCGGCGCGGCACGCATCCACCGCAGGCGGGGCCATGATCCTGAAGAAGATCGCCGAGGGTCGCTACGAGAGCGGCACCGGCAGCACCAGGATGTACTCGCTCACCGTCGAGGACTGGGCGCTCCAGGTGCGCAAGGTCACCTGGGTCGTCCTGGTCCGGGCCAAGAGCAGCGCCAACGTGAAGCTGGGCCTGGCCCACCGCGAAGGCATCACCCCGGACCCGAGCACCTTCACCGCCATCGGCGCGGCCCCCATCGCCTTGAACACCTTCGCCGCAGCCCCCCTGACCATGCGTGGCACGGCCCCCGAGGACGCCCTGCCCTACTTCCAGGGCGAGCTGCAGGTGGAGGATGCAGGGGCGTTGGAGTGGGTGGACGCCGTGATCTATGCTTGTGGGAAGCCATTCTAGAGGCGCCATGACGACCGAGAGCCCGGGGCATGTCGAGTAGCTGTCGGCGGGCTGGCGGCCGTGGCGTGGGCGGCCCCTGCGGCAACCTCGCACCACCACCGGTTCCCGACGCGCTCAACCTGGCACCCCGGCCCTCGATCGGTGCACAGTTGTCGGGTGGTCCCGGTGCGACGGCTCTCGACGAGAGGGCGCGGCCGTCCTCCTCGTCGTGGTGCGGGACGTGTAGCTCCTACGAGGCCTCGGGGGGTCGCTACCTGAGCCCCGAGGCGACGGAGTTCCTGGACTCCCTCGCCAGGCACTCCACCCCGATCCTCTCCTCTCGTGCCGCGGCGAGGCCCGACGCCTACATCGCAGAGGTCGGCCACGCCAAGTGGGGCGTCGCACCGGAGACGTCCACGACCCTGCTCACCGGCTGCGAGCCCGAGTACCAGACGGCCATCCTGGACGCCATCGACCACATCAAGAACGCCGATCCCGGCGACTTCCCCCAGGCCTGCCGGGCCAACCTGAGCGCCCAAGGGTCGCCTCCACCCACCGGAGGCTGCAAGGGTGACCGGGTGCCGATCTGCTACGCCGGGCACGCGCTGGTCTACCTGGGCACCGACGACCCCTACCAGGTGGTGAAGACGACGCTCTCCAACGCCGCCTACAACGTGATCTTCCACTGCTACGCCGACGCGACCAACAAGTTCTGCAAGAAGCGCCTGCGAGCCTTCACGAGGTGCTACCAGTGGGTGAACCCCGCCGACATGCACATCTTCCTGTGCCGGTGGTTCCTCGACAACGTGCTCGCCAATTCGGCGCTGACCTCGAAACTCGCACGCGTGATCGCCCACGAGATCCACCACTGCTGGGGGGCCGACGAGCAGACCGCGACCGCGATGGAGGCCTCGTCGTGGTAGGGCCCGCGCCGCCCGCGTATCACGGGCTCGCCCCTCCCGTGCTCGCGGTGCTCCTCGTCCTGACGACCGGGTGCACGGAGCCCGAAGGCTACTACGACTGCGGGATGGACGAGAGACTCGACTGGGTCCTCTGCGGACCGGACGTGATCTATGTCACCGGCACGCCCTATCGCTTCGGTTCCTGCGAGACGGTCTTCAAGCGGGTGGAGGTCTACGCCTACGCCGACGGGACGGTCGACCAGACGGAGCACACCTGGACCGAGTCCGATCCGATGCCGGACCAGCCAGCCGGCTACCAGTGGATGTTCTCGGCCGGCCTGCTGGACTGCACCTCCTGCGTCCTGACCCTCCACGGCGAGACCGGCTGCGGCACGGTGACGGTCAACGTCGGTGAGCTCAGCGAGGCCAACCCGAGGCACACCTACGACTTCCGGTGGACCGGAGACACCGGCCAGGAGCTGGCGACCTGGAGCTACTGACAGGAGGTCCGCCCACCCACCGAGCGCCCCGAGCCGCGTCGGTGCCCCCTCTCCCCTTCGAGTCCCCCCGACGCCTCACCACCCACCCGTCTCCTCCACCCCGCGCTCGCCCCCGCGAGGGGACTCTGAAGCGACGCCGCACGCCAGACCGCCCGACTTCGTGAACCCTCCAAGGTCCTCTCCCCACCCCCCGCTCCAGGGTCCCCGGTGGCCGATCTCTCCCCACCGAGCGCCCCGAGCCGGGTCGGTGCCCCCTCTCCGCCACCAACGACGCTAGTCCAGCCCGAACTCCTCCGCCGCACTCTTCAGGTCCAGCTTCGGCTGCTGCTCCTTCATCAACAGGAAGGGCCCCACCGCCAGGGCGTCCATGTGGGTGCGCATGAAGCAGAGGAAGGCGTCCTCCGGCGTGTTGACGATCGGCTCGCCGCGCACGTTCATCGAGGTGTTGATCACCACCGGACAGCCCGTGCGGGCGTGGAAGGCCTTGATCAGGTCGTAGTAGAGCGCGTCCTGGTCCCGGTTGATGGTCTGGACCCGGGCCGAGCCGTCGACGTGGGTGATGGCGTGCAGGTCCTTGTGCTCCTCCCGGACCGGCGCCACCAGCAACATGTAGGGCGAGGGCCGGTCCAGCTCGAAGAAGTCGTTGACGTGCTCCTCGAGGACGGTGGGGGCAAAGGGCCGGAATCCTTCACGGAACTTGATCTTCATGTTGATGATCGACCGCATCTCCGGGTGGCGGGCATCGCCGAGGATCGAGCGGTGGCCCAGGGCCCGGGGACCCCACTCCAGGCGCCCCTGGTACCAGCCGACCACGTGGGCCGTGTCGATGAGCTCGGCGACCTCGTCGAGCAGGTCCTGGCGCTCCAGGCGGCGGTAGACGGCGCCGTAGCGGTCCAGATCGGCCCGCATCCGGTCCTCGTCGTAGCCGGGACCCAGGTACGGGGTCGGCAGGCGCGGCGCCCGGTCTCGCTGGAGCAGCATGTTCCAGAGGACGTAGGCCGCGCCCATGGCTCCGCCCGCGTCGCCCGCGGCCGGCTGGACGTAGAGGTCGTCGATCGGCACCTCGCGCAGGATGTGGCCGTTGGCCACGCAATTGAGGGCCACGCCGCCGGCCAGGCAGAGCTTCTTCTGGCCGGTGGCCTCCACCACGTGGGTCGCCATCTTGACCATCACCTCCTCGGTGACCTTCTGGATGGACCGGGCGACGTCCTTGTAGTGGGTGTCCATCTCGCGGGACTCGGGCTGGCGGCGCGGCTGGCCCATGAGCGCCTCGAAGCGCTCGTTGAACATGCGCTGGCCCTTGTCGTAGTCGAAGAAGTCCATCGCCAGGCGGAAGCTGCCGTCCTCGGCGATGTGGATGAGCTGCTTGATCTCCTCCACGAAGCGAGGCTCGCCGTAGGGCGCGAGGCCCATCAGCTTGTACTCGGCCGAGTTGACCTTGAAGCCGCAGTACCAGGTGAAGGCCGAGTACAGCAGGCCCAGGGAGTGGGGGAAGTGGATCTCCCCCCTGATGTCGATCTGGTTGCCCTTGCCCACGCCCCAGGTCGCCGTGGCCCACTCGCCGACCCCGTCGACGGTCAACACGGCGGCCTCGTCCCAGCCGGAGGTGAAGAAGGCGGAGGCGGCGTGGGAGAGGTGGTGCTCGGAGTAGAGCAGGGGACCGGTGTAGCCGAGGTCGTCCTTCAGCACCTTGGGCAGGCGCAGCTTGGTCGCCACCCAGGGGGCCATGCCGGTCACGAACTGCTTGAACGAGGCGGGGAAGTGGTGGAGCTGGCTGCGCAACAGGCGGTCGAACTTGAGGATCGGCTTGTCATAGAAGATGACCGCGTCGATGCGGCTGGCGTCGATGCCCGCCTCCGCGAGGCAGTAGCGGATCGCGTCGGAGGGGAAGCGGTTGTCGTGCTTGACCCGGGTGAAGCGCTCCTCGGAGGCCGCGGCGACGACCTGGCCGTCGCGGAGCAGGCAGGCGCCGCTGTCGTGGTAGAAGCAGGAGAGGCCTAGGATGTGCATCGGCGGCATCTTAGAACGACAGAGCCTCGGGCCCGCTCAGTTCACCCAGAGCAGGGCGTCCAGCTCACCCGGCTGGAGCAGCCCCAGCGCCCCGCGCTCGGCGCTCACCTCGTCGAAGGGAACGGCGTCGTCGCCGAGGCCCTCCCAGCGCGCCAGGAGCAACGGGACCGGGTCCGCCATGTGCTCGCCCGTGGTGCTCGAGGTGGGGTGATCGGCGGTCACCACGACCCGAAGTGAGCCGATCAGGTCGGTGCGGGTCGCGAGGAAGCGGCCGAGGGCAGCATCGATCGCCTCCAGGAAGCGACACTTCTCCTCCGGCCTGCAGTCGTGGCTGAGGATGTCCAGGCCCTTCACGTGCACCACGACGAAGGACCACTCGGCCAGCAGGCGCCCGGCGGCGGCGAGCTTCGCGTCGAGGTCCGTGTCGACGTTGGCCGTCATCTCGGCTGTGGCCACGGTCTGCATGCCGAGGGCACGGCCGATGCCCAGGGTGGTGAGACAGGCCGCCACCATGGCGCTGCGGTCCGGGTGCCGGTGCGCCCCCGGGCGATCAGCGAGCGCCGCCGCACCGCGGGTGATGACGGTGTTGGCCAGCGGCAGGCCGGCCGCGGCCCGGCTGGCGTTGACCGGGTGGTCGGCCAGGTGCTCCGCGGTGACGGCGAGGAGCTGCCGCAGGGCCTCTGCGGCGCGGGCGGCCTCGGGGGTCTCGACGAGGGGACGGCAGGTGAGGGGACGCGTGCCCTCCCCGAGGGTGCGGGGATCGGTGTCGCTGATGCGGCTGGACAGGCCGGGACCGTGCAGGACGACCAGCACGCGGTGCTCCAGCCCGGGCAGCACCATGCCTCGGATCGCACCCTTGAGCTTCACGTCCTCCAGCCCGGCGAGCAGCTCGGGGAGGCCGTCCCGGATGCGTCCCGCGCGACGATCCACGAGCAGGCCCTGCTCGTCCAGGGTGGCCAGGTTGCCGCGCAGCACCACCGAGTCCCGCGGCAGGTACTGCTGCTGGCCCAGGGCCTCGAAGAGACCGCGACCCGGCACGTCGGCTGCCCCCTGCCCACCCAGCAGCGCCCAGAGGCCCTCGTGGGTGGAGGCCGCCCGCCGGCCGTCGGGTGGCGCGGTGGCGATCAGGCCCTGTCCGCCCGAGGCCGCCAGGGTCCTCAGGGTGGGGATCTCGGAGGCGGCCAGCGGTGTGGCGCCTCCCAGCGCGGCACTCGGCTCGTCGGCCAGGCCGTCGAGGATCAGCATCAGGGTCCGGATGCCCTGGGCCTCGGCCTCGGTGTGACGGGGCGGCTCCGTGGGTCGCGTCGTGCGTCGCTCCACGGGCAAGGCCTGGCTGAGCAGGTCGAGGGCGTCCCGGGTGGTCTCCTCCATGCCCTCCGAGGAGAGCACCAGGACCTCGTGGTCCTCGGAGGCCGCCAGCAGGTCGTCGTGGATCCAGCGCACCGACTGGAAGGCGTCGAGGTAGGCGTCGGCCTCCCGGTGGCTCTGGGAGCGCGCACGGCGCGGGAAGCGGCTCAGGTGACGGGCCTCCTCGGGCACGGCGAGGATGATGCCCGCGTGGTCGATCTCGGCGTCGCGCGGCAGGTAGCGCTCGAAGGGGGGGAGCAGGTGGGTCCCCTCCAGGATCAGCGAGGACCGCTCCCGGTAGGCCCGGCGCACCACCGCCCGGACCCCCACGGCCACCTGGTCCGCCTGCTGGCGGAAGCCGGCGAGCACGCGCTCTCGGGGATCCGAGAGCACGTGGCCCCCCTGGACCATGCCGCGGAAGGAGTGGTCGAACAGCCCCGGCAGCACCGCGGGGTTCAGCACGGTGCGCATCGCCTCCCGGATCATGTCGGTGCTGGTGACCATCGGGATGCCGAGCCTGTGGGCGAGCTCCAGCGCCAGGGTCGACTTGCCGGTGCCCGTGGCTCCGCCGATGAGCACCACCACCGGACGCGGGGTGTTCTGGATCCACCGCATCAGCCGTAGCCGCCGCGGGGGACCTCGGCCGTGCTCCCTGTGCAGCGACCGCAGCAGCCTGCGATCGTGGGTGGCGAGGCCGATCTCGTCCTGGTCCCGCGCGACGAGCCACTCCTGCATGCGCATCGCCTGGCGGGAGGCCTCCTCGGCGTCCAGGCCGATCGCCACCAGGTCCCGCACCAGGATGCCCTTGGAGAAGGCGGTCGGCCCCAGCGGGGTGTGGATCGTGATCGGGGGGTTCGACTCGGTGCCCTTCGCGGTGGGGGCCGGCTCCAGGTCGCCTTCGTAGGAGGTGAGCTGCTCGGCGACGAGAGCCTCCAGGGTGTCGCTGTCGACCCGGCCCAGGGCCTGCACCTCGTCTCGCACCGCCCGGGCCATGCGCTGGGCCTCCCCCATCGGCACGCCCTTGCGCAGCAGCGTGGCCGTCACCAGGCCCGTCTGGAACCGGTACCGGCCGTGGCGACTGACGACGATCGGGGTCTTGCGACTCGTGGCGGTCTCCCGGAGCCTGTGCCGGAGTGTACTCGGTGACCCCTCGCGCTGGGCGAGACTCGAAAACGCCATAGGTTGTCCCTCCAGACGAGGAGGATCCGTGAGCGTGTCCGGAGCGGATGACGGCGGGCGCGAGCCCACCCTGACACCCCGCGGCCAGGAGATGCTGGAGGAGTACGTGGCCTGGCGCCTCAGCGGCCTGTCCATTCGGGCCTACTGCGAGGGGCGGAGCCTGAAGTTCGGCACCCTCGGTTGGTGGGGTCGGCGGCTCGCCGAGCAGGGCGTGGACCTGGAGGCTGCGGTGGCGCAGGCGCGGGAGGAGGCAGCGGCGGAGGCTCCAGGGGGGCCCATCGTGGCGGGGACGCCGGGAGAGCTCGAGCGGCTCCCGCCGGTGCTCGAGCCCGGGGAGGAGGACCCCGCGCCCGATCTGACCTCACCCGAGTGGTACCTGAACCGGGAGCTCACCTGGCTGAGCTTCAACGAGCGCGTGCTCGCCGAGGCCGAGGACCCGCGTACGCCCCTGCTGGAGCGGGTCAAGTTCCTCTCGATCGTGGGGTCCAACCTCGACGAGTTCATGATGAAGCGGGTCGGTGGGCTCATGCAGCAGGCCGGCGCGGGCATGTCCCGGCTCACCGTCGACGGACGCGACCCGGTGGGCCAGATCCGGGCCTGCCGGGACCGCATCCGACCCCTCCGCAGCCGCGAGGAGACCCTCCTGGAGGTCCTGGCCGCAGAGCTGGCCGAGCGGGGCGTCCGGCTCGCCACCTACGGCGAGCTGTCCGGCGAGCAGCAGGCCGAGGCCCGCAGCCTCTACGAGCGGGAGATCTACCCCCTGGTCACCCCCCAGGCGATGGACCCGGCCCACCCGTTCCCCTTCGTGTCCAACCTGTCCCTGAACCTGCTCGTGTCGCTGCACTACCCGGGCAACGAGGACCCGGCCCTCGCGCGGGTCAAGGTGCCCCTCGGCTCGGGCACGCCGCGCTTCATGGAGCTGCCCGGGACCGGCATCTACCTGCGCCTCGAAGAGGTGATGGCGCACAACCTCGACCTGTTGTTCCCCGGCATGGAGGTCGATAGCTGCGAGCTCTTCCGCGTGACCCGCAACGCGAACACGGAGACCGACGAGGGCAAGGCCGACGACCTGCTGGCGATGATCGAGGGCGAGGTCCGGGACCGGAAGTTCGCCCCCATCGTGCGCCTGGAGGTGGAGCCCTCGATGGACGCCACCCGGCGAGGCATGCTCGGCGCACAGTTCGGCCTGGCGGAGGAGGACGTCTACGAGGCGGGGGGCCTGTTCGGCATGCGGGATCTGATGGAGATCTTCTCGCTCGATCGGCCGGACCTGAAGGACGCGCTGCACCACCCGGTGGACCACCCGGCCCTGCCGCCCTCCCGCAACATCTTCCACACCATCCGGGACCAGGGCTCGATCCTGCTCGCCCACCCCTACGACTCCTTCGCGACCTCCGTGGAGCGCTTCCTCAGCGAGGCCAGCACCGATCCGCAGGTCCGAGCCATCAAGACCACGCTCTACCGCACGGCCGAGGACAGCCGGGTCATCGCCCACCTGCTCAACGCCGCCCGGAACGGCAAGCAGGTGGCGGTCGTGGTGGAGCTCAAGGCCCGCTTCGATGAGCAGGCCAACATCCGCTGGGCCCACCACCTGGAGTCCGCCGGCATCCACGTCACCTACGGCGTGCTGGGGCTCAAGACCCACTGCAAGTGCATCCTGGTGGTGCGCCGCGACTACGCGGGGCTGCGACGCTACGCCCACGTCGGCACCGGAAACTACCACTCCGGGACCGCGCGGCTCTACTCGGACTTCGGCCTGCTGACCTGCGAGGAGGCCATCGGCCAGGATCTGACGGAGCTCTTCAACTTCCTCACCACCGGCTACCGGCCCAAGCGTCGCTACAACCAGCTCCTGGTCGCCCCCCGCTCGATCAAGAAGGCCCTGCTGAAGAAGATCCGTCGGGAGGTCGAGCACCACAAGGACCGTGGCGGCGGCCGCATCGTGCTCAAGACCAACGCCCTGGAGGACGCCGACATCACCCGGGCCCTGTACGAGGCCTCGGCGGCCGGCGTGCGGGTCGAGCTCATCGTCCGCGACTCCTGCCGGATCCGGCCCGGGATCCCCGGGGTTTCGGACAACGTGAGCGTCCTGAGCGTGGTCGGCCGCTTCCTGGAACACGCCCGCATCTACTACTTCCACAACGGCGGCGCCGACGAGTACTACATC
This sequence comes from uncultured Enterobacterales bacterium, assembly GCA_964501915.1. GTDB lineage: Bacteria > Myxococcota_A > UBA796 > UBA796 > CAJQPC01 > CAYFPX01. The sequence continues at coordinate 16,039 of CAZCVP010000113.1, read as the reverse complement.
GGCAGCGCCGACGCGATGAAGCGCAACCTCGAGAGCCGGGTCGAGGTGCTGGTGCCCGTGACCGCGCCGGAGCTGTGCATGCAGCTTCGTCGCTTCCTGGAGCTGCAGCTCGCCGACCACCGCAGCGCCTGGGAGATGCAGTCCGACGGGAGCTATGTCCAGCGTCGGCCGCCGACTCCCAAGGCCGGGCTCAGCAGCCAGGAAGCGATGATCCGGTGGACGAAGGACCGGGCCCGGCGGGCCGCCAAGCACGAGAAGCCGGCGCGGCTGCGCAGTCGGATGCGACGCAAGCGCCGCTGAGCCCTGACCGGTCCCCGGGTCTTGACACGGCAACCTGGCCCCGGACATGCTGTCGAAGTCCAGGGGGGCGCTCTGTCAGGAACCCTCATCGTCGGTGACGTCCACGGCTGCTCCCGGGAGCTCCGACTCCTGCTGCGACGCACCCAGCCCACGCGGGTCATCCTGGCCGGGGACCTCTTCACCCGCGGCCCCGACCCCGCCGGTGTCTGGAAGCTGATCCGTCGCTGGAACGCGGAGGCCGTCCTGGGGAACCAGGACCTCGCCGTGCTCGAGAGCTGGAAGCCGAAGCTCCAGCTTCCGCGCAAGGCCTTCCGCTGGCTCCGGAGGCGGCCCTTCCTGATCCACGGCGCCGGGTGGACCGTGGCCCATGCAGGCGTCAACCCGTTCCGTCCCGACCGGACCCGCCCGCGGGAGGCCGTGTCCATCTTCAAGGTGAGGGGACCGAAGGGGCGGCGTGTGCCCTGGTGGAAGCTCTACCGGGGAGATCGGCTGATCGTCCACGGGCACCACCGCACGGGCCGCGTGCGGGACAACCGGCCCCGGGTCCTGGGGTTGGACACGGGCTGTGTGGCCGGCGGCGAGCTCACGGGCTTCCTGCTGGAGCGCGGAGAGCTGGTGTCGGTCCCCTCGCGTCGACGGCGCAAGCACAAGTCGTGGTAGAAGCAGGCGTGGCGGCCTGGCTGCCGCGCGGATGACCGGGTCCTGGTGACGGTGAGAGACGGCGACAAGCCCCCTGTCCTCGGTGCGCATCCCGACGCCACGCTGCGCCGCGTCCGGCGGGTGGAGCTGGACCACCGGGTGCTCGCCGGAGCGTCCTCGCGCCTGGAGGGAGCGGAGTGGCAGCGCCTGCTGCGGGACTCCGGCGTGGCCCGGGTCCCCGTGGAGGGGGTGGCCCGGCCGGGCTCGGAGGGCCTGGTCACCGACGCCGCCGCGGCGCGGCAGCTCGCTGAGGAGCTGGCGGGGCTGCCCGAGGCGAAGGTCTCCGAGCTTCGGGTCGTCGCGGGCATCGTCGCCATCCTGGCGCTGTCCGGGACCCTGGTGAGCGCCGGCTACGTCGGCCTGGGGCTGGCGGTGCTCCTGGTCCTGTTCTCGCTGCCGGGCATGCAGCGGCGGGCGCTCGAGGTGGCGGCCGCCAGCCAGGTAGGAGTCCAGCTCAAGCTCCAGCGCCAGCTCCACGAGCGGGTCCGCTCCCTGGCCGGCCGGAGCTTCGTCACCCTGGTCGGTGACGACACGGTGGTGGTGAACACGCCCCACCTGACCTTCCTGCACGCCCGCATCGACGACGTCGACCGGGCCTGGGGCCGCCAGCTCGATCGGGACCGGGCCCTGGTCCGGCTCCGGGACCAGATGGTGGCCTCGAACCGGGCCCTCGGCCGGGAGGAGGAGGACGCCGAGGTGCGGGCCATCGACGCCGAGCGAGCCCGCATCGAGGCCCAGGAGGACGACTTCCGGGCGCTGCACCAGGCCCTGGAGGATCGACTCCACCAGGCGCGGGAGAACGTCGAGTACCTGGCCGAGGTCAGCAACCGCCAGGCGCTGTCCTCGCAGCTCGGCGAGGTGCTCGTGGAGGGGAGGGACGACAGCCTGGCCGAGCTCGCGGCCTCGCTGGAGGTGGAGGTCGCCGTGGTGGTGGGGGAGCGGGGCGGCCTCGAGGTCGCCTTGGGCGACGCCGACGCGGCGCTGCGGGCGATCCTCGAAGTCGAAGCCGTGGTTCGAGGGCAATAGGACTCCAGTGCCCCCGTAGTGGGTCTCGGAGTCTCACCCCCACCAGGAGTCGCCCGTGTCCTCCAACCGCCCCGCGCCTCGTGACCCGGGCCTGGCCGCCGTCCTGTCGTTCGTCATCCCGGGCCTCGGCCAGCTCTACGCGGGGCGCTTCTTCTGGGCGCTGTTCTGGATCGTGTTCACCAGCGCGATCTGGTTCACCACGACCTGCTTCGGCGTCATCGGGCACCTCCTGGCCGCGGCGCAGGCCTACAGGATGGTGCAGGACCGCCGGGGTCACTGACAGCGGCGGAGCCACTCCAGCCAGGCGACGGCCTGCTGGCGGGCTCGCGTGGCGGGCGGGGCTCGGAGCCGGAGCGCTTCGTAGTGGGCGATGCGCAGGACCCGGTGCTCCTCCAGCAGGGGGTGCCCGGCCAGGCGGGGGCCGAACCAGAGCGCAAAACCCTCTGCGGACTCGGCGCCCTCGACGGCACGCAGCACCTCGGCGATGCGCGACCCCTCCCGAGCCAGGCCCTCGGCGTCGATGCGGTAGCCGAGGTCCGCGAGTCCCTGGCGCAGGCGGTCCATGCCGACCGGGCAGTGGGCCACGAGGGTCCTGGGGCGCGGCCCCCGGCGGAGGATGCCGAGCAGGGTGGCGGGACCGATGCCCGCGATCACCGCCACGTCGACCCGACGAAAGGGGGCCAGGCCGTCGGCGACCACGAAGGGACCGTCGTGAGCCGGGAGCCGGGCAGGCTGCCGCTCGACCCCGATGGCGCCGAGGGCGCGGGCGACCTTGCCGTGGTCACAGCCCACGTCGATCACCACCTCTGCGCCAGCGGGGACGAGCGAGACGAGCAGCGCCATGCGAGGGGAGAGCCCCCCGGACATCAGGCGGGGCTCTTGGTGGCGCTGGGCCGGCGGGGTGGGGGATCCCGATCCGGGGGGTCCTCCAGGCTGGCCAGCTCCATGGCTGCGGCCTGGAGGGCCTCTACGTGGGTCAGCAGCCGCCGGCCGCTCTCGTCGGCGCTGGGTCCCGGCTCGCCGGCCGAGGTGGTGGCCTGGGCCAGCGCGACCTCCAGGGCGTCCAGCGCGGCCTCGGCCCGGGTGTGTCCCAGGCTCAGCTCCCGGCGACGGGCCAGCAGCGCGGCGTGATCTTCGACCGCGCGCCTTCGGAGCTCCACCTCCTCCGGGTCGCCGCGGGTCTCCGCCTCGACCAGGGCCCGGGCCAGGCCGGGGCCATCGAGGCGGGCCAGGGCGGTGTCCAGGGTCTGCTCGGCGGCGACCTCGCGCCGCCGGGCCCCGGCGAGCTGCTCCAGGGCGCCCAGCAGCTCGGCCTGCACGGTGGGAGCGAGGTCCGCCTCCTGGAGGCGCTCCCGGAGCATGGCGAGGCGCGCGGCCGGGCCACCGCTGTCCGGCAGCTCGTCGACCCGCCGCGCGGTGCGCAGCGCGGCCACGACCACCCCGACCCCGAACGCGACGCCGCCGAGGGCGACGGCCACCACCGCGGGCGCCACGAGGGCGACGCCCCCAGCGACCAGGACCGCCACGCCCAGACTCCCCAGGAGCCCCCGTCCCAGGGTGCGTCCGGCCCGACCGCCGCGGTTGGCGCTCGGCCGGTCCGGCGAAGCGCCGGGAGTGGGAGCCGTCCGCGTCGTTCGGACCTGCTTGCGGGCTCGGGAGGCGTCCAGGGCTCGCAGATCGAGGGGTTCCTGATCAGCCACGGCGCTCTCTCCCCTTGCACCTCGTTGATGTAGTCCTCGAACCCGATGGGGACAAGGGCGGGGCCGGAGCCGCTCGTCGATGGCATGCTCGGGGGGTGCTGGCCCGACTGATCGCTGTCGCCATCCGACTGCTCAGCGCCACCTGGCGCGTGGGGGGTGAGGGGCGGGGTCCGCTGGAGGAGAGGCTGGCCCAGGGACCGGTCGTGGTGGCCTTCCTGCACGGGGAGCTGCTGCCGCTGGCGGCCCTGCACCGGGGGCTGCCGTTGGTGGCGCTCGTGTCCCTGTCCCGCGACGGCGACTTCGCCGCCGAGATCGCGGAGGCGCTGGGCTTCGAGCTCGCCCGGGGCAGCAGCAGCCGGGGTGCTGTGGCGGTGCTCCGCCAGGCGAGCCGGGTCGTGGCTGGAGGCCGCAGCCCCGCCTTCGCCGTGGACGGCCCGCGGGGGCCGGCTGGCGTGCCTCAGGGAGGGGCGATCGCCACGGCGCGCCAGGCCGAGGTGCCGGTCGTGTGGGCCCGCGCCCGGGTGCGGGGAGCGCTGCGACTGCGGTCCTGGGACGCCTTCTGCATCCCGCTGCCCTTTGCCGGGATCCGCCTGGAGTATGGCAGTCTCGGACCGACGGGCTGTGGGCGCTCGGGCCTGGACGACGCCCGCCGGACCCTGCAGCTCCACCTCGCCGACTGAGGAGATAGGACGGAGAGATGCCACAGACTCCCTGGTGGGCCGTTCGCTTCGAGCTCCTCGCGGAGGCCGCACCCGGCTTCTCCGGCCCGATCGACCTCCACGCCGAAGTGCAGGTCGACCTCGTGTCCCGAGTCGCGTCCCTGGGTCCGGGGTCCAGGGTCCTCGACGTGGGCTGCGGGGCCGGGCGCCACAGCATCCTGATGGCGGAGCGGGGCTTCGACGTCACGGGCATCGACCTCTCGCCGCGCCTGCTCAAGCTGGCCCGGGAGCGCTGGGCCGAGCGAAACCCCGACCGTCCCGGACCGCTCTTCGCCCCGGGCGACATGCGCTGGCCTCCGGTGGCGGGCCCCTTCGATGCCGCCATCATGCTCGACGTCACCCTCGGGGTCTTCGGGGACGACTCGGATCACATCCGCACCCTGGCGGCGATCCGCGAGCGCCTCCGCGACGGCGGGAACCTCGTCCTGGAGCTGTTCAACCCCTACTTCTGGGCCCACAACCAGCTCACCCGGTACTTCGCCGCCGGCAGCCTCGCGCCCGGCGCAGACGTGGTGCGCACCTACCGCTTCGACGCCGTCCATGGCCTGCTGGTAGACCGGGTCGTGCTCTTCGACGAGGAGGGTCGGCACCGGGTGCCGGACCAGGAGCTGCGGTGCTGGACGCCTCCCGAGCTGGTCGCCATGCTCACAGCGGCCGGCTTCAGCCGCGTCCGGATCTTCGGGTCGGCGGGTTGGGAGGTCCCGGAGGAGCCGGCGGCGCTCCAGGCCGACAGCTCCGTCTACATGTGGGCGCTGGCCGAGGCTTGACGGCGCCTACTCGTCGCCCTTCTTGGCGTTGCGGTCCCGAGGCCGCACCAGCTTGGCCTTGACGACCTTGTCGGCGTCTGCGTCGGCTGGATCGACGTTGCGCTCGAAGGGCTCGATCTCCTCGGGGGCGGCCGCCGAGTACTCACCGGAGAGCTTGTCGACCACCTTGCGAAGTCGCGAACGCAGGCCCATGCACACCTCCTGACGACCGGGGAATGGTACCGCCGCCGGCCAGCACGGGCAATCGCAGGACGTGGAGGGCCTCGGTCGGGGAGGGGGCCCAGCCGCGCTGCTCCAGGGCCACCGCCAGGTCGTCGTCGGCCGTGACGACGGTCTGGACGCCCCACCGGCTCAGGACCTCGGGCCAGTCGCCGAGGCGGTAGGCCACCCGCAGGCCGTCCTCGACGACCTCGACCGGGTAGCAGTCGTTGCGGCTGTCCCAGAAGACCTCGTGGCCGTGCCAGGCGAGCCAGCCGCCGAGGGTGAAGTCGCTCCAGATCCGCTCCCGGGTGGAGAGGGTGGCGATGACGTCCGGGGGGAAGGTCTCCGGGTCGGGCTCCACGGGGGGAGACAGCACCGCGGTGAACCCGAGAGCCGCCGCCAGGATCAGGTCGGGTCGTCCCTCCGGGCGGCGGGGGAGCAGGGTCTCGAGTCTCCGGGCGACGAAGGGCAGCAGCGCGATGCCGGCCGGGTCGCAGTAGCGCCAGTGCCGCACGGCCAGGGCGGTGACGGCCAGCCAGACGAGCCGCGGGCGCCACTCGTCGTCGGTCCAGACCAGCACGCCGGCGATGGCGAGGCAGAGCATGCGCACGATCTGCGGGGCGTCGCTCGGCGTGAGCCAGCCCCACTCCTCGACGAAGTGATGCACCAGGCCCCGGGACCCTTCGCCGGTGCCGTAGCCCAGCACCAGCTCCCACAGCCCGAGACCGTTGGGGTTCAGCACCGTCAGCGCCGCGGCCAACAGAGCCCAGGGGCCCCGGTACAGCGCCAGCAGCCCGATGCCGAGCACGAAGGAGCCGTGGACCTGGGCCCAGATCCACACCACCGCCACCGCGGCCAGGGTCCGGCTCCGGGTCCGGGGTCCGAGCAGCAGCAACAGCTCCGCCGCGAGCAGCAGGTCCCCCCAGGCCAGGGCCCGCTCCGAGATGCCGATGGCGGCCAGGGGGCCGACCCAGAGCAGGGAGAGCACCGTGGCCCAGCCCGCTCCCGGGCGCAGGGCGAGCCGCACGAGCAGCACGCCGGTGGTGCTGACCACCAGGCCCCTCAGCCAGCCGATGCCGTCGAGGCCCACGGCCCCGAAGGCGAGGGCGACCGCGGGCTCGTGGGTGACCCAGACGTGGTCCGGCGCGGTGTAGGACAGCGCGTTGGTGTGGGGCAGGCCGCCCGAGAGGAGCTGCTCGCCGGCCCAGAGCAGCCACCAGAGGTCCGGGTCGATCAGCGGGCGCCACCAGGCGGACCCCACCAGCAGCCAGGTCACGATGGCCGCGACCCAGGCGTGGGGGGACCTCATCGCCGACCCAGCGCCGCCACGGCCGCGACCGGCACCAGGGCCGCCAGGGCCAGGACGTGGAGCTCCGGGGTCGTGCCCTCGGGTGAGGACCGGGCCCAGGCCAGCAGCACGCCGTTGTGGAGCCCGTGGATGACGACGGGCACCCAGATCGAGCGGGAGCGCAGGGCCGCCGCACAGAGCAGGATGCCGAACAGCCCCGTCGGCAGGAGCCGGTAGATCGACAGGTGGAGCAGGCCGAAGGCCAGGCCCACGACCACGCAGCGCGCGACGGGGGAGAAGCTGCGCCGGAGCAGGCCGAGGAAGGCGCCCCGGAAGAGCAGCTCTTCGCAGAGAGCGGGCAGGGCCGCGAAGGCCAGCAGCAGCAGCGGCAGCGGCAGGCTGGCGATCCGGGCCACGGCGTCGCTGCCTTCGAGCATCGCCGGGGGCAGGGGCAACAGCGGGGACTGGAGACCCTCGACCAGCAGCGACAGGGCGGGTGCACCGAGCCCGATCACCACGGCGAGCCCCAGGTCGGTCGCCGACGGCGCCCTCAGGCTCAGCACCGGCCGCAGGGGCTGGCCCAGCCACCAGACCAGCCCGACGGCCGGCAGGGCCAGCAGCAGCCCCTGGGTGGCCACCTGGCCCAGCACCGGTCCCAGGCCGGCCAGCCCCTGGCCCAGGAACCAGACCCCCAGGAGCACACCGGCCCCCGTGAGGGCGACCTCGGGTCCGAAGCGGCCGTGGGCACGCCGGGCTCGGGAGCTGCCCCCGAGGATGACCTCCTCGCGCCCCAGCAGGCGGGCGGCCACGACCGCGGCCAGCCAGGCGTGCAGGCCGGTGGCGGAGACGACCAGCAGCAGCGGTCCCACCCGGGCCTGGCCGGCGAGGATGTCGCGGGCGGCCAGGGTGAGGTTACCGATGGGCACGAGCGCGGTCGCCGTGGTGAGCTCCACACCCGGGAAGGCCCCCAGCGACGCCGGGACGAGGGAGACCAGCAGCAGGGGGATGGCCAGCGCCTGTCCCGTGCGCACGTCCGGAGCCCAGGCCGCCGCGACCACCAGCAGGGCGGTGAGCTCCGCCGCCAGGGGGACGAGCATGCCCCCGAGGAGCAGCACGGCGGTCCCCGTGACCGCCAGGCCATCGACGGGAAGCTGGACGAGCCCGGTGCCCAGCGTGGCCCAGAGGGAGGCCAGGGCCAGCCAGCCGGTGACCAGGCTGAAGACCAGCACCGTGAGGCTCTTGGCCAGCAGCACGGCGCCCCGGGAGATCCGGGTGGTGAGCAGGGTCTCCAGGGTGCCCCGCTCCTTCTCCCCGGCGAAGAGGTCCAGGGCCGTGTAGAGCCCCCCGCTGACCAGCAGGAAGACGAGGACCAGCGGCAGGAGCCGACCCAGGAGCTGACCCGAGCGGGCTTGTTCGCTGGCCAGGTCGACCCACTCGACGATCAGGGCCTCGCCGGGCCCGACCGACAGCCCGGCGAGGTGGGCGGCCGTGGCCTGCCTGGCCCGCAGGGTCTCGGCGAGGTGGTCCCGGGCTCGCTCCAGCGCCTGCTTGCTGCTCTCTCGTGAGCCCTGGTACCGGAGCACCAGGGTGTTGTCGCCAGGCCCGGGGCCGCTCACCTCGAGGTCCAGGGTCCCGGAGGCGAAGCTGCCCTCCTGCACCAGGACCAGTCCCTCGGCGTCCTGGAGCCAGGCCGCCGCCTGCTCCGTAGCCCGCACCGTCAGCTCCTGGGCTCCCAGGGCGGCCTGCTGTCGGGACTGGTAGTTCGCGAAGCCGGCCAGCATCACCGGCAGCACCACCACCGGCAGCAGCACCATCAGCAACAGGGCCATCGGGTCCCGCAGGTGGTAGCGCAGGTCACCCCGGAGGACGACGCCGACCTCGGACCTCGTCGTCACCGCTCGCCCGCGATGGAGATGAAGATGCCCTCGAGGTAGCGCTCGCCGGTCTGATCCCGCAGCTCCTCCAGGGTACCGAGACCCCGCAGGACCCCCTCGTGGAGGATGCCGATGTGGTCGCAGAGGCGCTCGGCCTCGCTCATGATGTGGGTCGAGAACAAGACGCACCGCCCGTCTTCGCGGGCCTGCTCGATGAAGCGCAGGAAGGTCTGGGAGACCAGCACGTCCAGGCCGGTCGTCGGCTCGTCCAGGATCAGCACCGGGGGGTCGTGCACGATGGCCCGGGCGATGGACACCTTCTGCTTCATGCCGGTGCTCAGGTTGCCGCAGGGCACGTTGGCGAAGGAGCGGATGTCGAGGTCGTCGAGCAGGGTCTCCGTGCGCCCCTCGGCGTCGGCCACGCCCTGGAGCCTGGCGAAGTAGACCAGCAGCTCGCGGGCCGTCAGGCGGTCGTACAGCCCGGTCGTCGTCGAGAGGTAGCCGATGGCGCTGCGCACGCCTGCGGGGTCCTGGTGAAGGTCGTGGCCGTCCACCAGCGCCGTGCCCTCGTCGGGGGAGATCAGGGTCGACAGCATGCGCAGGGTCGTGGTCTTGCCGGCACCGTTCGGACCGAGCAGACCGAAGACCTTGCCCCGCTCGGCCACGAAGCTCAGGTCCGAGACGGCGGCGAAGAGCTCCTGGGTGCTGGGGTGGACATAGCGCTTGGTGAGGCCGCGGACGTCGAGCATGGGGTCAACCGAGGAGGGCGTCGGGGCGGGACAGCGTACGCCCTGCGAGCCGCAGGGCGATCAGCGTGAGCAGGAGCAGCTCGCCGAGGGCGAGCCAGGCCAGGCCGGGAACCAGGTCCCCCAGCAGGGCGCTGCGCAGGACCAGCACGGAGTTGGCCAGCGGGACGAGGGCGGTCACCGGGCTCAGCGAGGTCAGCGGCAGCATGCCCAGGACCACCAGCACGCCGCCAGCGGTCACGACCAGGTTGCCGGCCCCCTGGCCCTCCTTGAAGGACCGGGCGGGGGTGACGACGAGGGTCATGACCGCCACCACCAGGCCGGTGGCGCCCAGGCACACGAGCCCCGCCAGGGCCAGCGGTCCCGAGGTGAGGTCCAGGGCCAGCAGCTCGGCGCCCCCCTGCAGGGACACCAGGTGGGCCAGGGTCACGCCCATCGCGCCGACGTTGGCGACCACAGCCGCCAGGGTGAGGCTCAGGACCGCCAGCAGCTTGCCCAGGATCACCTGGGTCCGGCCGGCCGCGGAGACGAGCAGGGTCTCCGCGGTGCCGCGCACGCGCTCGCCGACCACCACGTCCACGGTCGGGTAGAGCGCCGCCAGCAGCAGCACGAGGTGCAGCATGCCCGGCAGGGCCAGGGACACCACGTAGGCGAACATCCGGCTGGGCGGGTCGACGTTCTCGCTCTCCAGCAGCCACTCGGGCAGCTCCGGTGGCGGGAGGCGGTCCCGGCGGGCGATGAGCCCGAGCCAGCGGGACTCGACCTCCGGCAGCCGCTCCTCGATGAGGTCCCGCGCTCGCTCGGACCGCGGGCGGGTGGAGTCGTAGCGGATCTCGACCTGGAGCTGGTCTCCCCGGGGCACGATGGTGACCTCGGCGTCGATGTCGCCCTCGTCGAGGGATCCGACCTCCATCCGGGCGGGCTCGAGGATCAGCGGCTCCAGCGGCATGTGCGGACCGTGGATCTCGATGCGGGGGAACTCGTCCTGCGCCTGGCCGGCCTTCACCTGGGCGACCTGGACCAGGCCCCACATCAGCAGGGGGTAGAAGAGCACCGGGAAGCCCACGATGTAGGCCAGGGCGTGGGAGTCCCGCAGGATCTCCTTGAGCTCCTTGGCCCAGACGACCAGGGCGATGGACCGGGCCCCCCCGGGTGGGCGGGACCTCACGTGCGCCGACCGGCCACGAGCCCGATGAGGGCCTTGACCTCGCGGATCTCGGCGCCCCCCCGGAGGTCGTTCAGCAGGTCCTCGGCGTCCTCGATCCAGTAGCGGCCGAGAGCGGCGGGCGTCAGGACCAGCGTGTTGCGCTCCGGCCAGGGGGTCTCGATCCAGTAGCTCCCGTCGCGCTCCCGGTGGTGGACGGCCCGGATCTGACCCAGGGGGACGGTGTAGTCGCGGCGGGTGCCCTCCACGCTGAGCAGGCCGTCCCGGACCTCGAGCCAGCCGCCCCACATCGCCCAGCGGCGGTAGCGCCAGGCGCCCATCACCGACAGCGCGGCGCTGAGCAGGCTGGCGATCACGGCACCGGTGAGACCCCGCTGGACCCCGAGCCAGCCGCCGTAGCCCACCAGGCTCAGCCCCAGGGCCCCGAACAGCACCGCCAGGCTGGGACGGCGGGGGAGGACCCGGTAGCGGCCCCGGGCCCGCAGGGCGGTCGGCAGGAAGAACAGCACCCGCAGGACGCGCTCGGCGATCAGCGCCAGGGCCAGGGCGGTGAGACCGTACAGGGGAGAGGGGCGGCCGGCGGTCGGCGAGAGCACCGTCAGCACCAGGAGGATCGGAGCCCAGAGCACCAGCAGGGTCACACCACGTGCCAGCCAGTGGGTCAGGGACGCCATCCAGGTCCGCTCCGGGCGGGCCATGGTACCGCGGGCCGCCCCAGTGATAGGCTGTGCGGCGAAGTGGGAGCGCTGATGGGCCTCGTTCGAACCCTGGCCCGACGGGTCGCCGAGAGCATCGCGGGCGTCGTGGCCCGCAACGAGCTGTTCGAGAAGCCGGGGGAACGTGCCCCGACCTCGAAGCTGCCGGAGTCGCCGTCTCCGGAGTCCGACGAGCCGTCGACGTTCGACCTCACCGAGGGGTCGTCGCTCCTCGGGGAGGCCACCTGATGTTGGGCTGGCTCGCGATCTTCGCCGCCTGTCCCAAGCCTGCGCCCGAGGTCCCGGAGCCCCCCTCGGGGCTGCCCCCCGGCGACCTGATCCTGCTCCACACCAACGACCTGCACGGGCACTTCCTGCCCGACGAGGCCAAGTGGCTCGCCGGTGCGCCGGAGATCGGCGGGATGCTCGAGCTGGACGCCTGGGTCAAGGGACTGGAGGCTGAGCACACCGCCGACGACGTGCTCCTGCTCGACGCCGGCGACTGCCTCACGGGCACGCCGCTGATCGGCATCCAGGTCCGGGGGGTCTGGGGCGGCGCCATGATCGAGTTCATGGAGGAGCTCGACTACGACGCCTGGGTCCTCGGCAACCACGAGTTCGACAAGGGCTTCGAGAACATCGCTCGCTTCGTCGACGCGATCGAGGTGCCCACCCTCTCCTCCAACCTCGACGCGGCGGGCACCACCGACCCGGCGATGCCGGAGCTGTTGGACGCCATCGTGCTGGAGGCCAACGGCGTCAAGGTCGGCGTGATCGGCGCCACGACGGAGAGCCTGACCCACCTGACCGCGCCGACCACCCTGTCCCACATGGAGCTGCGCACGGTGGTGGAGTCGGTGTCCGCCGAGGTGGCTCGGCTGGGGCCGGAGGTCGATCTGCTGGTGGCCCTGACCCACCTCGGCCTCGACGCCGATCGGGAGCTGGCCGAGGCCGTGCCGGAGCTGGACATCATCGTCGGTGGTCACTCCCACACCCGGCTCGAGGAGGCCGTGGTGGAGGGCGACACCTACATCGTGCAGACCGGCAGCTACACCCGCTCGCTGGGCATGATCGAGCTGTCGGTCGCCGACGGGGAGCTGACCCGGTTCGAGTACGGCCTCATCGACATGCTGCCCGGCGAGGCGCCCGGGCCGCCGTCGGAGGCCATGTCGGCGCTGGTCGAGGGCTACAAGCAGCAGGTCGAGGCCGAGTACGGCCAGGTCATCGGCGAGGCGCTGGTGACCCTGGGCCGGAGCTACAGCGCCGAGTCCGACCTCGGCAACTGGATCACCGACGTCCTGCGGGAGTCCACCGGGGCCGAGGTGGGCCTCTACAACACCGGCGGCATCCGGGCCGACCTGTCGGCCGGTCCCATCGACCGGATGGAGGTCTTCGAGATCTTCCCCTTCGGCAACCAGGTCGTGACCTTCGATCTCACGGGTGCCGAGCTGCTGTCGATCCTGGTGGGCAACGCGATGGTCACCAGCGAGGGCGAGGGGGGGCTGATCCCGATGTCCGGCGCCACGTTGAGCTGGCGCAAGGTCCTGGGCGCCCCCGAGCTGGTCGACATCCAGGTGGCGGGCGAGCCGCTGGACCCGGAGCGGATCTACCACTGCGTGAGCAATTCCTACGTCGTCCAGCAGGCCGAGCGCTACCTGCGCGGGGCTGCGCCCAGGTCCGTGGTCCCGACCGAGCAGACCGTCTTCGACGCCGCCGTCGCCGCGATCCTGGAGGGTCCGGTCGGTGCCCCCTCCGATCCCCGGATCGTCCTGGTCAAGTAGCGGGCGCAGGGTGGGTTAGGTGGGCGGGTCTCGCCTTCCGGAGCCCCTGATGCCCGTCTGGATGGAAGAATTCGCGCCCATCGCGCTGCTGTTGGTGGTGGTCGCCATCGTCATCGCCCGCCTGCCCAAGGTGGAGGGGCTGGGCCACACCGACGCCTTCCGCCGGCGCCGCGTGATGAACTGGCTGCCGCTGGGCCTGACCTACGCCTTCCTCTACATGGGTCGGTACAACATCAAGGTCAGCCAGCACGCCTTCGGAGACATCGACTTCGGCGGCTCGCCGCTGATGACCAACCAGGACTTCAGCCTGATCTTCATGGCGGGCACCGTCACCTACGGGATCTCGTTCCTGATCAACGGGCCGCTGACCGACCGCTACGGCGGGAAGTTCTCGATCCTCGTGGGTGCGGCCGGGTCCGCGGTGATGAACCTGGTCATGGGCCTCTGCACCTGGTCAGTGCTCAACGCCGGGCCCGGGGCCGACTTCATCGGCACCAACCTGACCGTGCTGTTCTGCGTGCTCTACGCCCTGAACATGTACTTCCAGAGCTTCGGCGCCGTGGCCATCGTCAAGGCCAACGCCCCCTGGTTCCACGTGCACGAGCGGGGGGTCTTCGGCGCCATCTTCGGCATCCTCATCAGCCTCGGGATCTACTTCGCCTTCGACTGGGGCTACATGATCATCGAGAACTTCGACCTCGAGATGGTCTTCCTGATCCCGACCATCCTGCTGGCGATCTTCTGGGTGGCGGACCTGGTCATGGTGAAGAACACCCCCGGAGAGGCCGGCTACGACGACTTCGACACCGCGGACGCCTCGTCCGGCGACGAGGGCCCCCAGCTCGGCGCCATCGAGGTCTTCAAGATGATGTTCCGCAACCCGGTCATCATCACCATCGCCTGCATCGAGTTCTGCTCCGGCTTCCTGCGTCAGGCCATCATGCAGTGGTTCCGCAGCTACGCGAAGCAGACCGACGAGTCCCTGGGGCTCATGGGCAGCTTTGTCTACGACAACTGGGGAATGATGCTGTGCTGCGCCGGCATCCTCGGTGGGGTGCTCGCTGGCGTGATCTCCGACCGGGTCTTCCAGTCCCGCCGGGGGCCGGTGGCCGGCATCCTCTACGGCGGCATGCTGCTCGGGGCCGTGGTGATGGTCTTCACCTACCAGACGGCGTTCGTGCCCTGGCTGGTGGTGCTGATGTCGATGTGCGTCATCGGCGTGCACGGCATGCTCTCGGGCACCGCCAGCATGGACTTCGGCGGCAAGAAGAACGTCGGCATCGCCGTCGGCATCATCGACGGCTTCGTCTACATGGGCACGGGCTTCATGAGCCTGACCTACTTCTTCGTCCTGCCCAACGACGCGGACAAGGCCGTGGCAGCGGATCCCAACAACTGGCTGAGCTGGCCGGTCTCGATGATCCCGATCTCGATCATCGGGCTGGTGCTGGCCCTGCGGGTCTGGAACGCCAAGCCCAAGCCCAAGGGAGGCGCGAAGCCGGCGGAGGGCGACGCAGGCTAGTCCATCAAGAGCGGTCCCTGGGGCAGCTCCTCGACCGTGGTCTCTCCCGGGGCGTAGACCGTCGCCTGGAACTGGCGGTGCACGACCTGGTTGTCCCGGGCGTCGGGGTCCAGGCTGGGGTGCCGGTCCTCGACCGAGAGGCACATCGCCTCTTCGAAGGGCGTGATCGGCACGCCGAAGGTCGCCTTGATCGGGCCCATCTCGGCGCGGAAGTTCTCGCCCAGCAGCACCTGGTGCTGGCTGAGGTGGTGCTTCCAGCGCCGGCCGAGCACCATGCCGAGGCCCTGGGCGGCGAGCCTGGAGCCGGTCCGCCCGAGCCAGGTGATGTCGTCGGCGTCGACCTCGCCGACCCGGCAGGCCAGCTCCATGGCCTCGCGGAGCTGGACGGTCTGGTCGCCGGAGATGGGAATGAGCTGGTCGCGGGCCGCCGGCAGGTCCAGCGCCGCGATCGCGAACAGCGCCGCGTCGCGCCGGAAGATGGGGGTGATCGGGTCGCTGGGGCTGGCGCAGATCCAGGCCTTGCCGCGGGTCTGGACCCGGTGCACGTGCCGGGCCAGCTCGTCGCCGAAGACGCTGAAGCGCAGGATGGTGTGGGACATGCCCGAGGCCTGGAGGTGCTCCTCCACCTGTCGCAGGGCGTGAAAGGCCGGCACCGGGTAGTCACCGCCCGCCCCCATGCAGGAGGCGAGCACGAAGTGCTCGACGCCGCTGGCGGCGGCGAGGTCGATGAGGTCCCGGGACCCCTTCAGCGTCGTGACCTCGTGGTTGTTGTCGGTCGTCTCCCGGGTGACCCGCGCGGCGTGGATGACGCGGTCGCAGCCCTTCAGGGCCCGCTTGAGGGTGGAGGGCGTGCGGAGGTCGCCGAAGAAGTAGGTGCAGCCGGTGTCGTTGAGCCAGTAGTACTCCGACCCCATGCGCACGAGCGTTCGGACGTCGGCTCCGGCCCGGCGGAGCGTGCGTACGACCTGGCTACCGAGGAGTCCGGTCGCGCCGGTGACGAGGATCATGGGGTCTCCCGGAGAGGGGCCGCAGGTTATCCCGCCCCGACCAGACCCTGCCACCGCAGCGGAGGCCCGATGCGAGACGAGGACAGCGGCAGCGAGAGCCCGCGCCTACAGAGCGCCCGCCCGGCGACGGAGGCCATCGCCCCGATCGTGGCCGAGGCGGCCACCCGGGTCATCGACATC
The DNA here is from genome assembly GCA_964501915.1 of uncultured Enterobacterales bacterium. Classification (GTDB taxonomy): domain Bacteria; phylum Myxococcota_A; class UBA796; order UBA796; family CAJQPC01; genus CAYFPX01. The sequence continues at coordinate 369 of CAZCVP010000113.1, read as the reverse complement.
CTGCGCACCCAGGGTCGCGGTCGGGTGGAGGACGCCGCCCGCTGGACCCGCCGTCGCCTCGAGCTCCACCAGAAGAGCCGCGACATCGAGGCGCTCTACAACAAGCTCGGCCGGGAGCTGGTCTGCCTGGTCGAAGCCGGCGAGGTCACCCACCCGGGCCTGGCGCGTCGCGCGGCCCGCGTCCGGGACGAAGAGCGCAGCTACGAGGAGGCCCAGCGGGCCGGCTCGGAGGGCCTCGGGGAGGAGTGAGACCCGCCCTTGCCCCCTCGATCGGGCGGCGCTATAGGGCGTGGGCTCTTGATGTGGGGCTGTAGCTCAGCTGGGAGAGCACTAGAATGGCATTCTAGGGGTCAGGGGTTCGAGTCCCCT
>CAZCVP010000112.1:0-25506 GCA_964501915.1 uncultured Enterobacterales bacterium | reverse complement strand
AGATGCCGTTGGCACGGCGCCACCTCGATCTGCGCGCGCCTGGGGTGCCACAGATGCCGTTGGCACGGCGCCACCTCGATCTGCGCGCGCCTGGGGTGCCACAGATGCCGTTGGCACGGCGCCACCTCGATCTGCGCGCGCCTGGGGTGCCACAGATCGGGTTGGCACGGCGCCAAGGCGATCTGCGCGCGCCTGGGGTGCCACAGATCGGGTTGGCACGGCGCCAAGGCGATCTGTTCGGCGCTCTAGGCCGTGCACGGCCCCACTCCGATCTGCCCTCCCCCCGCCACCTCCTCCAGCGCCGCCACCCGCGCCTGCAGCTCCACCAGGCGGGCTCGCACGGGCGTGGTGTCGCCGGCCAGCGTCAGCAGCCCCACCTGCACCCGCAGCAGCCCTACGCCGGCCAGCACCTCCTCGATCTCCGCGGCCGCGCGCCCCCGTGCCGCCTGCAGGGCGTCCAGACCCTCACCGCCGTCCCCGAGGATCCGGTCCGCGACCTCCACCACCTCGCCGAGCAGGTCCCAGCGGGGCTGCACGGCAAGGTCGTGGTGGCTGCAGGCTCCCGTGTAGTCGTCGAGCGCCGCGGTGACCTCGACCAGGAGCACCCTCCCGTCGGGCAGAGCCAGCAACACGCGCTCGAACTCGGCGTGCTCGACCACGTCGAGCACCTCGGCCCCGCCGAGGGTCTCGCCCGCCGTCGCGAACGTCCCACCCGATGCCGTCGAGGCCAGCCAGCCGATCCAGACGAGAGCCTGCACCCGCGCATGTTCGCGGACGCGGAGGTCTGACCCCTGCCCGCTGCCCGGGTCTGCGTCGATCGGATAGAGCCGGGGCCCCTGACGAAGGAGCCCCACCGATGTCCCTCGCCGCCCACCGCGCCCTCGCCGTCGACGCCGTCCTCGCCGCCTCCAAGGTCTGCGTCGCCGTCCAGGAGCGTCTCGTCGCCGGGACCACCCTCCAGAAGGGCGACCGCTCGCCGGTCACCGTCGCCGACTTCGCCGCCCAGGCGATCGTGAGCCACCTGCTGGGCGAGGCCTTCGGAGACCTGCCCCTGGTCGGCGAAGAAGACGCGACCGCCCTGCGCGAGACCGGCAACGAGGCCCTCAAGCAGAAGGTGCTCGACGCCGTCGAGACCGTGCTGCCCGGGCTCACCGAGGACCAGGTGCTCGGTGCGATCGATCGCGGCACCTACGAGGGCGGCGCCTCGGGGAGGCACTGGACCCTGGACCCCATCGACGGCACCAAGGGCTTCCTCCGCCTCGACCAGTACGCCGTCGCCCTGGCCCTGGTCGAGGACGGCCAGGTGGTGCTCGGCGTGCTCGGCTGCCCCAACCTGCCCCACGACGCCTCGGCCCCCGACGGCTCCAAGGGCTGCCTCTTCATCGGCGTGAAGGGAGAGGGCGCGACCACCCGCACCCTCGACGACCCCACCGAGACCCCCATCACCGTCGACGGCCAGGCCGGCGTCGCGGCGGCCCGCTTCTGCGAGTCGGTGGAGAGCGGCCACACCTCCCAGGGCCACAGCGCCCAGGTCGCCGCCAGGCTGGGCATCACCCGGCCCCCCTTCCGCATCGACAGCCAGTGCAAGTACGCCGCCGTCGCCCGCGGTGACGCCTCGATCTACCTGCGCCTGCCCACCCGCAAGGACTACGTGGAGCGCATCTGGGACCACGCCGCCGGCTGGGCCGTGATCACCGAGGCCGGGGGCCGCGTCTCCGACGTGCGCGGCGAGCCGCTGGACTTCTCCCTGGGTCGCGGCCTGGCGAACAACAAGGGCGTCGTCGTCACCAACGGCAGGCTCCACGACGAGGTCATCACCGCGGTCAGGGAAGTCCTCGGGATGTAGACATCCCGGCGGGTTAGAGGTCAGGACTCGCTCTTCCTGGAGTCGTGATGACCCTGCTCGCCCTGCTCGCTTCCTGCGGCACCTCGATCCCCTCCGACTTCGTCCAGCTCGACTGGAGGTCGGGGGACACCTTCTACGTCGGCACCAGCTACCGCGTCGCCGTGCCGATGACCGAGGAGGTCCCCGTCGACCTCGAGGGCGAGTCCCAGCCCTACGTCGAGGAGCACTGGACCGAGGAGATCACCTGGACCTTCCAGGTCGTCGAGGAGGCCACGGTCCCCGAAGCCGACGACGAGCTCCATCCCTACGCCGTCACCGAGGACGGTCGTGAGGTCGCCCTGGACGTCGTGCGGGCCTGGGTCGATCCGGCGCTCAACGACGACCCCGAGATGCTGGAGGCCGACCCGGTCGTCTACCTGGTCTTCCGCAGCGAGCGGGACCGGCTGGCGGCGATCATCAGCTTCGTCAACCGCGACGGCGAGCGCATCGAGCAGGCCTGGAGCACCCAGGAGCTCGGCCGCTCCTACTCGGTGCTCTCCCAGTCGATGCTCACCGCGGCCCCGACCTATCTGGCGCCCTTCGCCACGGCCTACGAAGACGGCGAGAAGACCCTGGAGAACGGGTCCCTGCTCACCACGGTCTCCAGCGGCGAGGGCGTGGTCGACGCCTACTACGACGACGAGGTCGGCGGTGACCTGGTCATGAGCCGCTACGAGGACGGCCAGCCCTGGCCGACCTACACCGCCAGCGACAACATGGAGTCGCACCTGCTCGACGACGCCGAGGTCACGGCCCGCCGGGCCGCCAAGGGCGCCATGCTGATGCCCAGCGCCCCCGAGGACTTCGACTTCCGGGCCGCCCTGGCCGCGGCCATCGACATCGACACGGCCTTCGTGCTCGACGCCGACACCATCTCCGGTGGCTTCGACGCCGCCGTGCCCGAGGCCTACCGCCCCTGGGCCGGTTCCTGGTGGCCGCTCAAGTCCGCCGAGCTGGTCTTCGGCTTCCTCAGCTACGGCGAGACCTACTCCGAGCGCATCAAGGACGACGTCGACCCCCTCAAGCACTCCATGGACCAGCTCTCCGAGGCGATGCGGGACATGGACGACGGCGACGAGAAGGACGCCAAGATCGAGGAGTACCGGACCAAGCAGCGGGAGCTCATCGACCACCTCGTCGACTTCTATGGCGGCGTGATGAGCGACCTCGACGGCGGCAAGCTGTCGGTGTCCGGTGGCGAGCTCACCCACTCCGACGGCTGGAGCTACGACGTCGACGAGCTGTCCCCGATGGACAAGTTCGCCCTGGAGCTCTACTTCCGCGGCGAGACCTCGCCGAACCCCTTCTACCTGCCGGCCTGGGAGATCCTGAACTCCTACAACCCCGGCGGCGGCTCCTGGTGGGGCCACTGCAACGGCTGGGCCGCCGCGGCGATCCTCACCGACGAGCCCACGACCAGCGTGTCGTCGAGCTGGAACGGCGAGGCGGTCTCCTACAGCACCGGTGACATCAAGGGGCTGATGACCGAGGCCCACTACTCGACCTACAGCCGCTTCTACGGCAAGCGCTACTACAAGGAAGGCGACGACGTCACCGACCTGACCCCGGCGGCCTTCCACAAGCTCATCACCCACTACCTCAAGGACACGGGCATCCCGCTGGTGTTCGACACCACGGCCACCGAGGCGGTCTGGAACTTCCCCGCCTGGAAGGCCGACGTGCTGGTCGAGGAGACCACGGCCGCGGGCCAGGCCAGCCTGGTCAACGTGAACACCGCCGACGCCGCGCTCCTGGACACCCTGCCGGGCATCGGCCCCAGCAAGGCCAACCGGATCATCGAGCACCGCGAGGTCTACGGGCCCTTCCAGGACGTCGAGGACCTCGACGACGTGTGGGGCATCGGCAGCAGCACGATGGACGACATCCGGGACCTGGTCACGGTCACCCCGGTCGAGCGCACCTTCGACGTGGTCGCGGTGGTCACCTTCACCACCGACGCCGTGGACGAGAGCTGGGTCGACTCCGGGGAGCCCGAGAGCTTCGACGAGACCTGGAGCTACACCCTGGTCACCGACTCCGAAGGCACCGTGCTGCGCGGCACCTGGGACCAGGACGACCAGCACCCCGACTTCGCCTGGGTCCCCTACTCCAACCCCCGCTCGGCCGGCAGCGGCAGCTCCGAGAACCCCTACCTGCCCTACGGCTCGCTGCTCGAGGTGGTGGGCGAGGAGCTCGAGCGCCAGTGATGCTCACGGGACTGTTGATGGGGCTGCTCACGGGCTGCCCCACCCCCGCCATCGACGACACCGGCGCCCATGACTGGGAGCTTGTGGGCATCCTCGTGACCCCGGAGACGGTGGTCGTGCCCCTCGGCGGCGAGGTCCAGCTCACGGCGACCGGGCTCTACGGCGACCGGACCTCCCGGGACATCACGGCCACGGTCGACTGGTCGAGCTCCGGGTCGAGCATCGCCGAGGTGTCCAATGGGCTCGACGCCGAGGGCATCCTCTCCGGTGTCAGCGTCGGCGAGGTCACGATCACGGCCAGCCTGGACGACCAGGCCTCGCCCGACGTCCGGGTCACGGTCACCGACGCCGCGCTTCTGGGGCTCACCGTCGAGCCATCGGAGCTCACCCTGGAGCGTGGCGACACCGTCCAGCTCCAGGCCGTCGCGGCGTGGTCCGACGGCTCCCGGGGCGACGCCGCCAGCCAGGTCCGCTGGATCACCGGCGACGGCTCCGTGGTCCAGCTCGAGTCGGGTGGCCTGCTCAGCGCCGCCGGCGTGGGCAACACCTCGATCCACGCCGCCTGGGACGACCTCAGCTCGCCCGACGTGCCGGTGGAGGTCCTGAGCTCCGCGGCGCCCGACCTGGCCATCACCCACGTCGAGGGCGTGGCCGGCACGGAAGACGTCACCCTCACCGTCACGGTGGAGAACCAGGGCACGGCGGGAGCGGCCTGGTTCTGGCTCGACGTCTTCGTCGACCCGGACGACCCGGACCCCGGACCCGAGGACTTCGGGGACGGGTTCACGATGGTCGAGTACGCCGGGCCGGGAGAGCAGGTCGAGGTCTCCTTCTCCCTGCTCGCCAGCGAAGGCTCCCACGACCTGGTCGCGGCGGTCGATCTGGTCGACGAGATCGAGGAGTCCAACGAGTCCAACAACACCTGGAGTGGCTCGATCACCGTCGATGGCGGCACCAACGAGGGCCCGAACATCGCGGTGACCTACTTCGACTGGATCGCCGACGAGGTCAGCATCTACTACGCGGTCGACGTCACCAACACCGGCGCCGAGTCGGTGAGCGAGTTCTACGTCGACCTCTACATCGACGAGCTCGACGCCCCTGAGCTCGGCAGCGACGGCGACACCTTCGTCACGGTGACCGGGCTGGACGCGGGAGAGACGGTCTTCGCGGACTTCCTGATCGGAGGCTGGTGCGAAACCTGCTGGTCCTGGATCCTCGCCGACTCCTACGACTTCGTGGCCGAGACCGACGAGAGCGACAACGTGGCCGGACCGCTGACCGTCGAGAGCCCCTGAATCCGAAGCGCCCGGTCGGCATCTCTCCAGCTCCTGGAGGCTCCCGTGTTCTTGCTGTCCCTGGTGATGTCGGCGCCGCCGTGTGAGGCCGGAGAGATCTTCACCTCCGTCTCCGAGGGCTACGAGACCGTCTTCATGGGTCACAACTGGAACCGCAGCTTCCCGCGGGAGGTGGGCTGGGACTTCCTGCACGCGGCCGGTGGGGACTACAACCTGGCCTTCCTGGACGAAGACCTCCAGATCACCGACGATCGGAACTACCCCCTGACCGGGCGGAGCGACCTGATCGACCACGGCATCGCCCGCTGCCCGGACGGCGGCGCCCTGCATGCCTCGTTCTCCGGTGGCAACGGCGACACCCAGCACACCTTCCGCTACGACTCCGACTGGAACCTGCTCGCCGCCAACCAGACGGTCTCCGATGACATCGAGGTGCACGCCTCCGACCCGCCGGTGCTCTGCAGCGCCCTGCTCAACGCGACGGCCCTCGGCTACGGCTTCCAGGTCCCCTTCCGGCTCTCGGTCCTCGACGACGACGGGGCCCTGCTCCGCTTCGTCGACCTGCCGACGGATCTCCAGGCCACCGGGGCCAGCCTGATGGTGGACGCCGAGTCCAACACGATGATGGCGATCTCCAGCTCCTGGGTCGAGTTCGCCCCGATCGCGGTCAACGTCTTCTCCCTCGACGACTTCAGCCTGGTGGATGCGCGCGACCTGGACACGCCCCAGGGCACCGAGCGGCGAGCCTTCTGGCCGCAGGGGCTGATGAAGATCGGCGATCACTACCTGCTCGGCTACATCGTGACCGGGGAGGCCCAGGGCAAGCGCCAGGACGAGGGCGACGTCTGGCTCTCGGCCTTCGACCTGGACTGGAACCACGTGGAGACCGTCGAGGTCATCGCCGAGCCGGAGACCCAGAACGCGTACTTCCGGGTCGGTCTCTCCCGCAAGGGCAACACGATCCTGGTGACCTACGACCACATCAATCGCAAGCAGCTCTCGACCGTGAAGGTCGACCTGGTGGCCCTGGGCGCCGAGGGAGGAGACACCGGGCTGCCCTACGAGGACGACACGGGCGGCGACACCGGCGACTCGGGCGACTCGGGTGGCGACGGGCCCTTCGGGGACGGGGAGGGCTGCGGGTGCACCACGGCGACCTCGAGCGGCACCGGCACGGCCGGCCTGGGGGGCCTGCTGGCCCTGGTGGGCTGGCGACGGCGACGAGGGGGCTGATACCGTCCTGGGGACGCGGACCACCACCGGGGGCCCCATGCCTGCTCTGCTCAGCCTGATCCTGCTGCTCTCCTGTGGCGGAGACGAGGACTCGGCCACCCAGGAGACCGGCACCACCGCCACCAGCGAGCCCGGCGACTCCGGCACGACAGCCGAGGAGAACACCCCGCCGACCTGCGCCATCACCTCGCCCGAGGACGGCGCCTTCGCCCAGGAGGGGGCCTCGGTCACGTTGCTCGGCGTGGTCACCGACGCCGAGCAGACCGCACCGTCGCTGACCGTGACCTGGGAGAGCGACAAGGACGGCCTGCTGGCCACGGCCCTGGCCAGCAGCGACGGCGAGGTGGCCCTGGTGACCGACGAGCTCAGCGCTGACAGCCACGTGATCTCGCTCATCGCCACCGACGACTCCGGCGAGCTCTGCTCCGACTTCGTGCTGTTCACGGTGGGAGAGCCGCCGGTCGCCACCATCACCGGGCCCGCGCCGGGCCTGACGGTGGACGAGGGCGAGACGGTGGACTTCACCGCCCGCGTCTCCGACGACGTCACCGAGGCGGTGGACCTGGTGGTGAGCTGGACGTCGAGCCTGGACGGGGAGCTGTCGACCGAAGGGGCGGACACCAGCGGCGACGTGGGCTTCTCCCACGACGCCCTCAGCCCCGGTGAGCACCAGGTCTCGCTCACGGTGACGGACGGCGATGGGCTCTCCGCCATCGATAGCCTCACCCTCACGGTCAACGGGCTCCCGAGCGCGCCCACCGTGACCCTGACCCCCGAGGACCCGGACACCACCGACGCCCTGGTGGCGAGCCTCGACACCGAGAGCGTCGACCCGGAGGGTGACCCGGTGACCTACGCCTACGCCTGGTCGCTCTTCGGCGCCGCGAGCACGGCCTCCGACGACGCCCGGCTGCCAGCGGAGGCCACGATCCGCGGCGACGTGTGGACGGTGACGGTCACGCCTGGCGATGGCGACGGCGAGGGGGAGGCCGGCGAGGCCAGCGTGACCATCGGCAACGCCCTGCCCGGCCTGAGTGGCGCCACCATCACCCCCAACCCCGCCAGCGCCGAGGACACGCTGACCTGTACGGTGGAGGGCTTCTTCGACGCCGATGACGACGCCGACGCGTCGACCTTTGCCTGGAGCCTGGAGGGCTCGGTCATCGGCACCTCAGCCACCCTGAGCGGTGGCTTCGGGGGCGACGACACGGTGACCTGCGAGGTCACCCCCCACGACGGCCTCGACGCCGGGACGGCCGTCACGGCGGTCGTCACCATCGGCAACACGGCGCCGTCGGTCGCCGTGGTCCAGATCTCGCCCGATCCGGCGACGGTGGCGGACACCCTGTCCTGCTCCTGGGCCGGCTACTCCGACCCGGACGGTGATGCCGACGCGTCGCTGGTCGCCTGGTCGGTCAACGGCAGCTCCGCCGGCTCCGGCACCACCCTGTCCAGCGGCTTCGTCGGCGCCGACGAGGTCACCTGCACGGTCACACCCTTCGACGGCGCCTCCACGGGGACCCCGGTGGACACGTCGCTCACCGTCACGAACTCGGTGCCCAGCCTGGGCGCGGCGACCATCACGCCTGACCCGGCGACCGCGTCGGACACCCTGGTCTGCACGGCGACCGGCTGGAGCGACGCCGACGGCCACGCCGATCTCTCGACCTGGGCCTGGACGGTGAACGGGGCCGACGTGGGGGAGACCGGGCCTGGCCTGTCGACGGGCTACGTCGCCGGTGACCTGGTGGGCTGCGAGGTCACCCCGGACGACGGCACCGACACGGGCACGCCGGTCAGCGACAGCCTGGTGATCGACAACGCGGCCCCCTCCGTCTCCGACGTGGCGATCGACCCCGACCCGGCGATCGCCGGGGATGCCCTGACCTGTTCCTGGACCTGGTCCGACCCCGACGGGGACGCGGACGCGTCGACGGTCGTCTGGGAGCTCGACGGCTCGGCGGTGGGCACGGCGACCACCCTGTCGACGTCGCTGGTCCGGGGAGACCTGGTGACCTGCACCGTCACGCCGAGCGACGGCACGGACACGGGCACACCGGCCTCCAGCTCGCTGGTGGTCTCCAATGCGCCGCCGAGCGCGGCCTCGGCCACCATCCTGCCCAGCGAGGCGGTGGTGGGCGACACCCTGACCTGTTCCTGGTCGGGGTTCTCGGACCCGGACGGGGACAGCGACGCTTCGCTGGTGCTGTGGTCGGTCGGTGGCGTCGCCATGTCGTCGTCGACCAGCCTGTCGAGCGGCTTCGTCGGGGGGGACACCGTGACCTGCGACGTGACGCCGTACGACGGGACCGACACCGGCAGCGACGTCAGCGACAGCCTGGTCGTGTCCAACACGCCGCCGGTGATCGGCGGGGCCACCATCACGCCGGATCCGGCGGGCGTGGGCGACACCCTGACCTGCACCCCGGTCTCCGTGAGCGACGCCGACGGCACCAGCTCCTTCACCTACGACATCAGCTGGTCCGTCGAGAGTCTCAGCGCCGGCTCGGGCACCACTCTGGCGGGGGCCTTCAGCCGCGATGACGGGGTGACCTGCACGGTCACGCCCCACGACGGCGAGGACGACGGGAACACGGTGACCTCCTCGGAGCTGGTCATCTCCAACACCGCGCCGGTGGTGGACTCGGTCAGCCTGAGCCCGTCCTCGGTCGCGACGGAGGACACCCTGGAGGCGGTGGTGTCCACGAGCGACGCCGACGGGGACTCGGTGACCCTCTCCTTTGCGTGGTCGGTCGACGGCTCGGTCGTGTCCACGGCCGGGGACACCCTGGACGGAGCGAGCTGGTTCGACAAGGGCGAGGTGGTGGTGGTCGAGGTCACCCCGGACGACGGGTCCGATGCGGGGGATGCCCTGGCCTCGTCGGGTGTCACGGTCTCCAACACCGCGCCGTCGGCGGCGACGGTGAGCATCGATCCGGCGGAGCCCGGGGAGGGGACCGACGACCTGGTCTGTGTCGTCGACGACGAGTCGACGGACCTGGACGGCGACGACGTGAGCTACACCTTCGTGTGGGACGTCGACGGGTCCGAGTTCGGGAGCGACACGGGCTCCAGCGGTCCGACCACCAGCCACCACGTCGGCGACACGGTCCCGGGGTCGGAGACCGTGGCCGGCGAGGAGTGGACCTGCACGGTCACGCCGGACGACGGGGACGACGACGGACCCGACGCATCGGACAGCGTGACGGTCATCTCGGGCGTGTTCACGTTCTCGACGAGCCAGGTGATCGATGGAGCGACCGTGACCTGTTCGGGGGTGACGAACACGTCGTCCTACACCCAGTGCGACGATCACCTGGCCGATGGGCTCTACTTCCCGAACGGAATCACCTGTGGACCCACCTGGAGCTCGACGAATTCGTCCTACTCGGACACGCAGGGGTACTGCCAGTCGCTGACGGGGTCGTCGACGTTCGAGGTGTACTACACGTGCGCTTCCTCGATCACCCGGGCCACCTGGTACTCGAACTCGTGGGGGACGACGTCGGACAACGGCTACACGCAGCACGTTCGGTGCTACTACTGATCGGGTCCTGACAGCGGCGCTCCCGGATCAGCCCGCCTCGCAGACGTAGGGAAGCTCGATGTCGCAGGGCAGGTCGTTCCAGGCGTAGGTCGAGACGTCCCAGTGGAGCACCGAGGCGCAGTCCTCGCCGTTGTGGTCGTTGGGCTCTCCGCCGTCCCACTGGGTGTAGCCGGGGCTCTCGCCGCTCGACCAGACCCAGGTCCCTTCGGAGTCGATGTCGTTGTAGCCGATCCACCAGCCGTAGCCGGTGGAGACCAGGCTCACCGCCGTGGTCTGAACCCAGGAGTTCTCGGTGGCGTCGTCGATGGTGGCCAGCTCATAGCCGTGGCCGCGACAGGTGCTCTCGGCGGTCTCCCAGGTCTGGCCGGTCGTGCAGAACAGGTAGGGGTGGCCGTCGCTGCTGTCGTGCTCGACCGCACAGGGGCACGCCTCCGTGCTGTCGGCCACGCCGTCGCAGTCGTCGTCGATGCCGTTGCAGCTCTCCGTGGCGTCGGGGTGGACGGAGGAGTCGCCGTCGTCGCAGTCGTCGGCGACGTCGGAGTGGAGGGCCGGGGCATCGCAGGCCACGGTGGGCTCTTCCGCGACGCCGTGGCCGTCCCCGTCGGCATCGGTGTACCAGGTCGAGGCGGTAGAGGCGTCGAGGTCGGGGTCGTCGTCGTCGACGGCGTCGTCGCAGTCGTCGTCCCGATCGTTGCAGACCTCGGTCGCGTCGGGGTTGACCTGGGGATCCGTGTCGTCGCAGTCCTGGCTGTCGTCCACGTGGCCGCCGGGCAGGTCGCAGGCGGTGGTGGTCGTCTCCGGGTCGCCGAAGCCGTCGTCGTCTGTGTCGGCGTAGTACGTCGCGGCGCCGACCAGGTCGGGGTCCTCGTCGTCCACCAGCTCGTCGCAGTCGTCGTCGATCCCGTTGCAGGTCTCTTCCGCCTCGGGGTGCACGGACCCGTCGTCGTCGTCGCAGTCCTCGTCGGCGGGCCAGCCGTCTTCGTCGTCGTCCACCGGTGCCGCGGTCTCGGTGGTGGTCGTGCCCGTCTCGCCGGTGGCTCCCGTGTCCGAGTCGTCCACACCGCTGTCGCAGGAGGGCAGGAGGAGGAGAAGCAGGGGAAGGAAGTGGCACACGAGCGACTCCGGGGTGGATGGGATGGTAGCGCGGCGAGGAGGGGGACTCCGACTGGCTCCGGCGAGCGGACCCCGTCGGCTCGGCTCGTCACAGAACGAGCGCGGCGCCCAGCGCGACCACGCCCATCGCCGCCAGGCCGCACAGGCCGATCTGCAGCCAGCCGGCCGCGACGTGTCGGGCCTCGGGAGTTGGAAGAGGTGGTTGCTCGGCGTGGGGCTCCTCCTGGTACCAGCAGGCCAGGGTCGTGACGGTGCCCGCCATCTGGTTCTGGTAGCCGTGGTCGAAGCAGACCTCGAGGGAGGAGTCAAAGGGAACCGGGTCGTGGACGTGCCACCGGTAGGCCGAGACCCGACCGGTGAGGAAGCTCCGGAGGGTGGCGCCGTGGGTCGGGGTGGAGAAGGCCCCCCCGCGAACAGCAGTCGGGGGTGGCCGCGATCACCGACAAGGTCGAAGGGGAGGCCCGTCGCATGCCAGCGGAGTGGGAGCCCCAGGCCGCCGTCTGGCTCCAGTGGCCGGCCTGGGAGGGCGACCGCTTCGAGCAGACCGTCGCCGACATCGTCGAGGTCCTCGTGGACCACGAGAACGCGGAGCTGGTGGTGGACTCCGCCGAGGTGGAGGCGAGCGCCCGCCGTGCCCTGGAGGGGGTCGACCTCTCTCGCGTCACCTTCCACGAGATCGCCACCGACAGCTCCTGGATGCGCGACAACGGCCCTCGCTACCTGGAGGTCGACGGAGAGCTCATCCTGCAGAATTGGGAGTTCGACGGCTGGGGCAGCCGGAACGGCCTCGAGCTCTACGCCGACGACAGCGCAGTGCCCGACGCCCTCGGTGAGCTGCTCGGTCGCGAAGTGGAGCAGGTGGACCTGATCCACGAGCGCGGTGACCTGGAGGTCAACGGTCGGGACACGGCCATCGTCAGCCGGTCCGTGCTCTCGGACCGCGACCCGGACCTGTCCAAGGACGAGCTCACCGCCCTGCTCCAGGAGGCCCTCGGGGTCACCTCCGTGATCTACACGGAGGGCTACCACCCCCTCGACATCACCAAGGGCCACGTCGACGGCATGGTGCGCTTCATCTCCGAGGACACGGTCATCGTGGCCCAGGACGGCAGCCAGCTCATGGACGACGTCGCCGAGCAGATCGCCTCCCAGCGCCCGGACCTGGAGATGAGGCGCATGGTGGCCTTCGTTTCTTCCGTCGTGTCGCCACATCAGGTCAAGGAGCGACCCTCGGATCCGATGGAGCCCTGCGCCGTCGCAAGCCGAGGCAACCGCACCCCCTGGGAGGAATCATGTCCGCGCAGCTTCACGTCGTCTTCGCGCTGTTCGCCACCTGGGCTGTGGGCTGTTCCGGAGGCGACACGACGGACGACTCCCCCCCGGATCGCACCCCGCTGGACGCGGATCAGGACGGCGTGCCGGCTCGCTCGGACTGCGACGACGAGGACCCCTCTGTGGGGCAGGCGGAGCCCGAGATCTGCAACGAGGTCGACGATGACTGCGACGGCCTGGTGGACGACGAGGACCCGGACCTCGTCGATGGTCCCTGCGTGGAGATCGACGAGACCGGGCTCGACACCGGCTTCGACTCGGGGACCGACACCGGAACGGACACCGACACCGACACCGAGCCCGAGCCCGAGCCCGCGTGCGCCTCGCCGGGTGAGACCGTACCTTCACCGGTGCTCTGCTCGGAGGACTGCTGGTGTGCCGAGGCCCCGCTGCCCGGCCCCGCCCGCCTGAGCCGGATCTGGGGCAGCGCCGATGAGACCATCTGGTTGACGGGCGACTCCGGAGAGATCTTCGGGTGGGATGGCAGCGCGCTGTGGGCTTGGTTCTACGAGCGCTTCGGGAGCATCGAGGAGATCCACGGCGCCGGCGACCAGGTGTGGGCCGTCGGCTCCCAGGGCATCTACCACTTCGATGGCACGGACTGGGATCTGGTCCCCGAGAGTCTCGCCGGGGACTACGGCTTCGCGGACGTCGTCGCTGTGGACACGGACGACGTGTGGGTGGTCGGCTCGGACTGGGGCGATCCGGTCGTGGTGCACTGGGACGGCTCCAGCTGGGAGACGGTCGCTCAGGACGCCCTGGTCGACGGGTCGGTGCTCGTGGCCGAGGACGCCACCTGGGTGGTCGGGGGCTCCAGGGGATCGAGCAGGTTGGACTCGCCCGGCGTCCCGCCGAGCTCGGTCGAGACCGCCCAGTTCTCGGCGTGGTCGCTGGCGGCGTCGGGGTCGAGCTTGGCCAGGGTCGCCCCCGAACCATCGGGTCCGACGGGCCAGGGGTCGTCATCTGCGTACTCGACCGTGTCGATCCGTCTCCCGCTGTGGCTGTGCAGCTCGAGTCGCTCGCCGCTGTTGGAGAGCCGGCCCTCGTATGGGCCCAGGGCCTCGGCGAACCCGGTCTCGGCCTCCAGCAGCGCCGGGTCCGCGGCCACCACCAGGTAGCCGCCTGCGGGCAGGAGCGTGCCCTCGGCGAACGTGATCTCCACGCCCCCTTCGAGGGACCAGCCCGACAGGTCCATGTCGAAGACCATCGGGTTGTGGAACTCGATCCACTCGAGGTCCTGCTGGGTCGCGGGGTGGTAGTGGAGCTCGGTGAAGGTCACCGATCCGGGCGCTGCGACCTCCCGGCGCAGCCAAGGGTCGCTCTCCGACGGCAGGACCTCGACGACATCGTCCGTGTCGGCGCCGCTGTCCACCTCGACGTCGCTGTCGATCACGATCGGGGTCGGTCCGCCGCCCGGGCAGCCCGCCAGGAGCGGGAACGTCGCTGCGAGGGCCCACAGGGCACCCCACCTCGGGCTCATGCCGGCGGATCTCGGCACGACCTCTCGCCAGCCCCGGACGAGAGGCTGCGCCTCCATCATGGAACACCTCTGGTTCGAGGGCTATGGTCGTCGCCGCGGCCGGGCCCGGCGGGCGGGTCTGCTCCGTCCTTGCGCCCGGCTGGTACCCTCTGCCGCCTCCCGCGCAGACTCCCCGCACCCGAGCCAGGAAGCCGACCGTGACGGAGTCCACCGATCGCCCCGAAGAGCTCGACGAGCCGGCACACGCCTACCCCCCGGTCGACGCCGAGACGCCCCAGTTCACCTTCCGCGCCGTCTCCACGGGCATGCTCTTCGGCGGCCTGTTGTCGCTGTGCAACATCTACCTGGGGCTCAAGATCGGCTGGGGCATGAACATGTCCGTGGCCGCTGCGCTGCTGGGCTTCGGCTTCTGGCAGGCGACGACGCGGCTGCTCCACCTGCGATCGTTCGGGATCCTGGAGAACAACATCAACCAGACGGCCGCCTCGTCCGGCGCGTCCATCAGCTCCGCCGGCCTCGTCGCGCCGATCCCGGCCCTGACCATGCTCACCGGCGAGGTGCTCAGCTATCCGCAGCTCTCGATCTGGGTGCTGTCGGTGGGGCTCGTCGGCGTGATCGTGGCCATCGGGCTGCGCCGCCAGATGCTCGTCGTCGATGACCTGCCCTTCCCCGGCGGGGTGGTGACCGGCGAGACGCTCAAGGAGATCTACGCCCAGGGCGCCGAGGCGATGGCCCGCGTGAAGATGCTGCTCGGCGGCATGGCGGCCGGGGCCCTGGCCAAGATCGCCACCCTCGTCTTCAGCATCAAGAAGGTCGCCTTCCCCGGCTCGATCGCCACCGTCGAAGGCGGCGTGATGGCCGGCAAGGGCTTCTCGTCGATCACCCTGAACAACCTGGGCTTCGCGCTGGACCCGTCGCCGATGATGGTGGCGGTCGGGGCGATCATCGGGCTGCGCGCCTGTGCCTCGATGATGCTGGGCGCCGTGATCGCCTGGTGGCTCATCGCGCCGGGGGTGCTGGAGGCTGGCTGGGCCGAGCCGGGTGATGCGGCCAAGGGCTGGTTCGGTCCGGTCGTCAAGTGGATGCTGTGGCCCGGCGTGGCGATGATGGTGACCGCGTCACTGACGTCGTTCTCGTTCTCCGGCAAGGCCATCCTCAACGCCTTCCGTCGCACGGGCGGCGGCGAGGACGACCCCCACGAGGTGCCCCGCAAGGTCTACCTGGCCGCGATCGCCTCGGTCGGCGTCGTGTCGATCGGCCTGCAGGTGTGGCTGTTCGGCATTCCCGCCTGGCTGGCCTTCCTGGGCCTCATCCTGTCCTTCGTCCTGGCCATCGTGGCCGGGCGGGTCTCGGGCGAGACGGGCGTGACGCCGGTCGGTCCGATGGGCAAGGTCACCCAGCTGACCTTCGGTGTGCTGGATCCCGGCAACGCGGCCTCCAACCTGATGGCCGCCAACGTGACCGGTGGTGCGGCGTCCCAGTGCGCCGACCTGCTGCACGACCTGAAGAGCGGCCTGATGGTCGGGTCCGTGCCGCGCCTCCAGGTGGCGTCTCAGGCCTTCGGGGTCATCTCCGGGGCGTTCGCCGGCTCGGCCGCCTACATGCTCCTGATCCCCGACCCCGCGAACCAGCTGATGACCGAGGAGTGGGCCGCCCCCGCCGTGGCCCAGTGGAAGGCGGTGGCCGAGGTCTTCCAGAAGGGGCTCGAGGCGATGCCCACCGGTGCCCTGGCGGCGATGGCCATCGCCGGCGCCCTGGGCATCTTGCTGGCCATCGTGGAGAAGAAGGCGCCCAAGAAGGTCGTGAAGTGGGTGCCCAGTCCGGTCGGCATCGGCCTGGCCTTCGCCATCCCGGCCTACTACGCCTTCAGCTTCTTCCTCGGCGGGGTGCTGTTCTCGCTCAGCAGCAGGTTCTGGAAGAAGTGGACGGCGCGGTTCGCCATCGTGCTGGCGGCCGGTATCGTCGCCGGCGAGAGCCTGGCCGGCGTCGGCGACGCCGTGATCAAGGTGATCCAGGGGTTGTCCGGGGGCGGCTGAGCCTACCGGACCTGCTTGCGCCCGGAGCGGCGTCCGCGCGACGAGTCCTCCTCGGCGGGCGCGGGTGGGGCGGTGCCGAACAGGGAGCGACAGTAGAGGGGCAGGGCGAACTCGAGGTCCGGGTAGGTGCAGACGGCCGTGAAGGTGGACTGCGTCCCCTTGGCCACCGCGCTGATCACCCAGGACGTGCCGCCGTCCTTGTCGGTCACCTGCACCCGCCTGCAGGTCGTCTCCTGGTCCGCCACCTGGCAGGGAACGCTGTCTTCGTCTCCCACGACGTGGTCGGACGGCAGCCCGCCGAGCACGCCGTCGAGGAACTGCTGCTGCCACACCTCGCCGCCGGACCGGGGAATCAGCGCCAGGGCCACGATGCCGTCCTCGCAGAGGTGGAAGACCGATGAGCTCCGGATCTGGCTCTCGCACCCCACCACGCCGGGGATCGGGCGGCCGACCTTGGCCTCGACCGCGGCCCAGTCGCCCCCCTGGGACTCCACCAGGCCGCGCAGGTGATCCGGCAGCCCGCTGGTCGCGACCCGGCGGACCCGTTCGTTACACTGCTCGGTCCTCTCCGGCGAGATGATGGTGGCCCGGCACTCCACGAGCACGGTCCCGGTCGCGGATGGCGCCGCGGCTGTGAGCCAGGACTCGGTCGGGACCGAGGACCCCTTGGGAGTCCACTCCGTCCGGGCGGCGGGCAGGAGCCCGCTGGAGGAGTGCAGAGCCGTCTGCTGGCTCGCGGCCACTCCCCCGGTCTGCTCTCGCTGCTTCGAGAGGTAGGAGCCCAGCACCGCCGGCAGGTCGGCCTCGGGTCCCTCGATCACGGTGAGGACGGCGTGGTCGCACTCCACGCGGGTCGTGACCCCGGCCTCCACGACGGCGCAGCCCTCGAACGAGTCCGAGGCCTGGGCGACCCCGGGGCCGGCCGCCATCGCCACCAGCAGGGCTCCTCTCACGGTCATCCGGGTCCTTCGTGCGGTCGCGCCAAGTCTACAAGGGTCGGGCCCCGGGTTGCTCTGGGCCAGCATGACGCTGCTCTGCACCCCGTCGACCTCGGGCGCCGTGGGACGATGCGGCGCCGTGGATCGTCGGAACACCACCCACGGGCGTTGTCGATCCAGCACCATGAGCCGCAGGAGGGCACGGCCGACTGGCTCCCCGCTCCGGCCGAGCGGTTCTTCGTCGTCCTGCGGCTCTACGACCCCGCTGAGGCCTGCCTCACCGGGGACTTCGAGCTGCCGGGGATCGAGCGGGTCGAGTAGCGCCCGGTCAGGGAAGCTCCAGCACCAGCCTGAACCAGGCCTCCTTCAGGTTCGAGCAGTCCGCCGTCCACCACACCCACTGGGCGCCCTCGGCGATGAAGTCGGCTGGCCAGTAGGTCCCCCAGATCGACGCGTCGCTGCACACGACGGCCGTCGACCAGGCCGAGTCGTCGTAGGTGTCCGTCACCCAGGCCTTGTCCGGCATGGTGGTGGTCAGGATCCAGTCCCCGTCGCCCGTCCGCACCTCGCGGACCCCGTCGACCCACAGCACGGCGTTCAGACCCGAGATGACCGACGCCGTGTCCCGGGCGTGGATGGCCAGGACGTGGGTCCCGGACTGCAGGGTCCAGGACAGGGTGTCGGTGTAGCTCCAGCTGTCCTGGTTGGGCGCCGAGATCGCCGCGCCGTCGATCCAGCCGCGCCAGGAGTCGTCGGCCGTGATCAGCAGGTCGACGGCGTAGTCGTAGACGGGCGGCGCCAGCCCGGTGCCGGTCAGGGAGGCGCTGACCTGGGGATTGGCCGGGTCGTCGGAGTCCACCAGGAGCGTGGCCTCGTCCGGCACCTCGTCGGTCGGCTGGTAGTGGACCTGGACGGTCGTGGTGGCGCCGGCGTCGAGCACCAGGCCCTCGAGGTCGTGGGTCGGGTCCAGCCAGAGCTCGGCCTCGGAGGTGCTCACGAAGCTCCAGGCACTCACCGTGGCCGCCGCTTCCCCCTGGTTCTCCAGGGTGAGGGTGACGGTGTCGAGGGCCCCCTGGTCGAGGGCGCCGAAGTCGTGGTGCCCCGGGGTGAGCGCCAGGGCGGGCTCCAGGGTGTCTCCGGACAGCTCCACGGCGACCCAGGGGTCGTCGGGATCGAGGGACTCCACCGCCACGCTGGCCTGCACCGCGCCGTAGGCGTCCGGGCTGAAGGTGACCGCGAAGGACGTCTCCTGGTCGGGGCCCAGCAGCAGGCTGTCCAGGGCGGACATGGCGAACGCGGCCGAGGCGTCCTCGAGGGTGAGGCCCAGCAGGTCGAGATCGGCCTCGCCCCGGTTGGCCACCGTGACGATCTCGACCGCATCGTCCCCGAGCGAGAGGCGACCGAAGTCGACCGACGACGGCTGGACTTCGATGGCGGGCTCGCCCTGCTCGGTGGCCGGAGCGGGTGGATCGGGCTCCTGTCCCTCCAGGGCGTAGTCGATGCAGCTGATCAGCAGGAACCAGGTCACCTCCCGACCCTACAGGGGGTGGATCTGTCGACGCAACGGTCTCCTGAGTCCGCGGGCCGCGACCGGGACTCGGTGTCCGTGCTCCTTGACGCCGGGGCCAAACTGTGTACAATGATATACACAGCAGTCCACCGGGCCCCCTGGCCCTCTCCTCTGCCGGTCCATGAGCCCAGCCCTCCATCACCTCCGGGGACGCCTCTCGGCATCGCTCAGCCGGCGTGAAGGGCTGGTGCTCCTCCTCGGTCACACCGTCTTCCTGCTGTGCTGGTCGACGCTGCTGACCCTGACTCCGACCGGGCTCGGCCGGGCGCTGTTGTTCGTCCTCGGTGCGCCCTTCGTGCTCGGTCTGAGCACCCTCGCGACCCACGGCCGCGGCCTGGCGGAGCTTCGCGGTGAGATCCGGCCGGATCTCGTGCCGATGCCCGCGCTCCCGCTCTCTCCTCGTACACGGGCCATCGCGGAAACGGCGGCCTGGCTCCTGGCCCTGCTCCCGGCGCTGGCTGTGGCCCTGCTCCTGCTCGGGGCCCTGGGGCACGACCACGTCGCGGCCGTCGGGCTGGCCCTGGTGATCGCCCTGCCGGGGGTGCTCGCCAGCGCGGACCCCCGCCACCGGGTCCCCCTGTCCCGGGGTGTGGCCTGCGCCCTGGGCTCCGCTCCGGGGGTCCTGGCCCTGTGGGCGGCGCCGGGGCAGCTCTGGGTGCCCCTGGTCGTGAGCGCCCTGGCGTCCTGTGTGGCCTTCGCCGGCGTGCCGCTCCCGCGCTGGTCGGTGGGAACGCCCGAGCTCTTCGGGGCCGAGGCGAGCGCCCGGCCAGCGCTCTCGGCGGTGGCCGCCCTCCGTCGCGACCTGTGGAAGGGGCTGGGGCAGGGCTGGCTCCTGGGCCTGGTGGCCGCGGCGGGTCTGCTGGCTCTCTCCCTGCTCGTCGCAGGGATCGCCGTGTCCACCGAGGCGGGCCTGGTGCTCTTCGCGCTGGTGGGTGCGGTGTGGCTCCCCCTCGTCATCCAGCTCCGGCCGCTGGGCGTGCCGCTGGGTGGCGTCGGAGGTGCGACCGGAGCCCGCACGGCGGCGTTCGCCAGGACCTGGGACACCCTGCCCGTCCGTCGCGTCGACGTCGGACGCAGCGTCTACCTGCACCAGCAGTCCGGGGTCCTGCTGGCCCTGCTCGCCTGCGTCCTGATGCGGGCCGGGGAGGTCCTGCCGGCCACGGACCGGCTCGCGCTGCCGTTGATCGTGCTGCTGTCCGCGCTCGTGTCCTGCGGCGTGGTGGCTCTCACGCTGCGCTCCAGGGCCCTGACGGGGGCCACGGCCCTGGCCCTGCTGGGCTTCTTCGTCGCGGCCCTCACCTGGGTGGGCTTCGAGTCCTTCGGGAGCCCGGCGCTGGCCACCTTTGCCATCGGACTCGTCGTCGTCACGACGGTCTTCGCCGAGCTGGCACCCCTGGTCGCGCTGCGTCGGGCCTGAGCCGAGCGGCTCAGCCGCCCGGCAGCACCTCCACCAGCACCAGCCGCGGCGGCCCCCGGTCCCGGTCCTTGCCGACCCGCACGCCCATGGGCTCACAGGACAGGGGCCCCGGGACGTCGAGACCCACCTGCTCGGGCTCGAGCAGGCAGAGGCAGGTGTACTCGGGCAGGATCGCCAGGGAACAGCGCACCACGTCGACCTCGAGGTCCACCCCGGGTGTCTCGGCGACGGACGGCGCTGTCAGTCGCTTCAGGAACGGTTGGGGCGGGCCGGCTTCGGCCGTCATGCGCAGGGTGCCGTCGAAGCCGTAGACCTGGGCCTCGGCGACCCGCTCCCCGTGGGTGTGTAGCTCGACCTGGAAGGTCTGGCGCCCGAGGGCCTCGGAGCTGGACACGACACGAAGCTCGGTGTCGGGCTCGGGCTCGGGCTCGGGCTCGGGCTCGGGCTCGGGCTCGGGCTCCGCCTCCAGCTCCGGCTCCGGCTCCGGCTCCGGCTCGGGCTCCGGCTCCGGCTCCGGCGGCTGGAGCGCCGGCAGGTAGTGCACGACGACCTGCTCCGGAGTCGAGCGGAACCTCCAGGTGGTACCCACGACCAGCGGCAGCAGGTCGTCCCCCCGCGGCTCCCCGACCCGGTAGGAGAGGTCGGCCTGGGTCGACAGCGGCCCCAGCGAGGCCCGCACCCGCACGGTCTGGTCTCCGAGGATGTCGGAGGGGGGGCTCGCCGGGGCCTCGACGGTCCAACGATCGGGTTCGTGGACCCCCTCCAGCTCGACGACGAGCGTCTGGGCGAGGCCCCTGTTGACCTCTCCCAGGGCGGGAGCGCTGAGGGTGGGGAGCGAGCCGATGTGCAGCACCTGGACGGCTCGCAGGGGCGCCACCCAGGTCACGCACCAGCAACCCAGGAGCAGCAGGAGACGGAGCCAGCCGGTGCGCCGGGGCGGTCGGAAGCGCAGGAAGAGCGACACGGCCTGGCAGCCGGCCAGGCCCGCCAGGGTGGCGGCGGTGGCCTCGCCGAGCAGCACCACGGCGAAGGCCCGCGCCACGCGGAGCCGGTCGGGGGCCGTCTCCGGCGGCGGGAAGAGCTCGAAGGCGCCCAGGGCCAGGGCCGCAGGCAGGACCAGCAGCCCGAGCAGCAGCGGCCAGGTGTAGCGGAGCAGGTTCCACCGACGCGGCAGCCAGCGCCTGGCCGTGTTGTTGAGGCTCGCGGAGAGCACCCCCACGCCGACCAGGCCCAGGACCGTCACCACGGTCGGCCAGGCCTCCAGGCTGACCAGGTAGCCGCCGGTGGTGAAGGTCCAGGCGGGCACTTCGAGACTCCTCGGCTTCCCGGCGGACATCATCCTCCGGGTTCGACCTCCATCTCAAGCTGTCGTGCCCGGGAGCCCGTCGTCGGGGCGCCGGGACTACTCGATCTCCGTCACGTCGAAGGGACAGACATAGGCCTCTCGCGACCGGGTCATCACCACCGCGTCGCGCTCGTGGTCCACCCGGAAGATCACCGCCATGAGGTCCTGCTGGGCGAAGCCGAGGCGGCCCCGGACGTCCTTGCTGGCCGCATCGAGGCTCCACAGCTCCCGGCGCTCCGGGTCCACGACCAGGCGCTCGCCGGGCCTGCGGGGGTGGACGCCGATCACCCGGCTGGCCTCCAGCTCCAGCTCCGGCCGCACGGCCAGGGTCTCCAGGTCCAGGGCGGTGCCCCCGACGTAGATCACCTCGTCCGGCTGGGAGACCCGGGCGAAGTCCATGGCGCTTCCATCTGCCAGGTCCTGGACGAGGTCGTCGTCCAGCCAGACGGTCGTGTCGATAGTCCTCGAGTCCGGGTCGATGCGCTGGACGCGGGCGTCGTTGGAGCGGGCCACCAGCAGGGCCTCGGAGTCCGGGTCCACCAGCACCAGGAGCTCGCCGATGGCGTCCGGGTCTCGCACCAGGGGCCCCCCCAGCGACCAGCGCCGGACCTCCTGCCCGGTGTCGGGGTCCCACTCGACCAGCACGTCGGCCCGGCTCTCGGCCACGAACAGCGTGCGTCGTTTCGGGTGGTAGATCAGGCTGCCGAAGGTCAGCAGGCCGTTGGGACCGAAGCCGGGATCCCAGACCTCGGCCACCTCCAGGCTGTGGCGGTCCAGGCCGACGACCTGCGCGTCAGCCTGGGCCCAGACCCAGAGGCGGTCCCGGTCGGCGTCGATCTGGGGTGAGAAGGGCCAGAAGACGTCCTCGGTGGAGGCGGTGACAGCGCCCTCGTCGATGCGCACGACGGTGTCCGAGAGGCGTCCCGTGGCGAAGACCACGTCGGTCTCGGTCGGGTCCAGGGCCAGTCCGTCGAGGAAGGTCCCGGTGCGGGTCCGGTGGACCACGGCGCCGGTGTCGGCGTCGAGGCCCCAGACCTCGGAGGTGCCCTCGCTGTTGACCCACAGCAGGCCGGTGACGGGATCGTAGGCCCCGAAGCCGGTGTTCTTGGCCGTCGCGTAGGCGGGCCGCTCCTCCAGCCCGTCGGGCCCGACCCGCAGGGCGACGCCGTAGTTGGGGTCGAAGCCCTGGGCCGGGTCCCCGAGGCGCTCCAGGACGAGGGCCTGCGATCCCAGCGAGATCACGTCGTGGTTCTCCGAGCCCACGGTCCACGCCTGTCCGGGGGTGCCGTCGCACCGCACCAGGCCCACCTGGTCCTCGTGGGCGATGACCCAGCTCCCGTCGTCGAGGCGGGCTCCGCGGGTGGCGACGAAGGGGAGGTCACAGCTCTCGATCAGCTCCAGCCCGGGCAGCGAGCGGCGCTCCAGCCCGGCGATCTCCCGGTCGTAGAACAGGCCGACCTCGTCCCCCAGGGGGGCGAGACTGCGCACCCGTGCCTCCAGCGGCACCGGCTCCGCGGTCACGCCGTCCGCGTCGACGAGCAGGAGCTGGGGCCGGTCGTCGACCAGCCGACCCGAGACCAGCACGCCTCCTCCGGGCACCGGCGCGATGCCGGTGGCGTTGGTGAGGGGGCTCCGGTACTCGGTGCGGCTGCCCCCCTCCGGATCGCGGCGGGCCAGGAAGGTGGGGGAGTCGCCCGCGAGCCACAGCACACCCTGGTCGTCGACCGCGACCTCGGCCCTGGCGATCGGGTCGAAGGCGAGCACGTGCACGTCCAGGACCTCGCCGCTGTCGGCGTCGAGCTCCACCACCGTCGGCGCCACGAGGCTGCTGGCATAGACCCGCCGCCGGGTGACGTCGAGGGCGATCTCGAAGGTCGAGGTGTGGTTGCGCAGGTCCTCGTAGGGCCGGAGTGGCGTGCACTCGGGTCGGTAGGGGCAGCCGGCGAGCAGGAGGAACAGCACGGTCCGCAGTCTGCACCAGAGCTGTGGGGGTCGCTGCCGACCCTGGGGCGTCAGTCCAGCCCCTCGTAGAAGGCCTCGATCTGCTCGGCGTACTTCTCATTCACCACCCGGCGCTTGACCTTCATCGTCGCGGTCAGCTCTCCACCTTCGATCGAGAAGTCCGCCGGCAGCACGGTGAACTTCTTGATGGTCTCGTAGCGGGCGAGGTCCTGGTTCGCCCTGTCGACCTGGCTCTGGAGCCAGCCCTGGAAGGGCCCGTGGCTGACCAGGCTCGACGGATCGGACGGCCAGCCGCGCTTGGCCGCCATGGCCGGACCCTGCTCCTCGTCGAGGGTGATCAGCGCCGACAGGAACTTCCTCCGGTCGCCGATGACCACGCACTGGCTCACGCCTTCGATACCCTTGATGAGCTTCTCGATGTTCTGGGGCGCCACGTTCTTGCCGCCCGCGGTGATGATCAGGTCCTTCTTGCGATCGGTGATGCGCAGGAAGCCGTCGGGGTCGAATTCCCCGATGTCGCCGGAGTGGAGCCAGCCGTCGATCAGGGTCGCGTCGGTCGCGGCGGGGTCCTTGTGGTAGCCGGCGAACACGTTGCGACCGCGGACCAGGATCTCGCCGTCGTCGGCGATCTTCACGTCGACGCCGGGCAGCGGCAGGCCGACGGTGCCGTGCTTGCGCTGGCCGGGGTGGGGGTTGTTGAAGGTCGTGGGGCCGGTGTCCTCGGACTGGCCGTAGACCTCGTGGATGATGATGCCGCAGCTCAGGAAGAACTCCAGCACGTCCTTGCCGATCGGTGCGGCGCCGGTGACCGCCATGCGCAGCCGGTCCAGCCCGAGCTGGTCCTGGAGCTTGGAGAAGAAGAGCTTCTCGGCGACGCGGTAGCGCAGGCCGATGCGCCCGTGCGGCTCGCCGGTGTCCATGATGCTGCGGCCCCCTTCGAGGCCCTGCGCCATCGACCAGCTCACGATGTGGGCCTTGGCGCCGGTCGCCTCGCCGAGCTTGGTCTCCAGGGCCGCCTTGAACTTCTCCCAGACCCGGGGCACCGCGAGGAAGAGGGTCGGGTGGGCCTCCAGCAGGTAGCTCTTCAGGTCCGGCACGGCGGGGCAGGTCCAGACCGCGTAGCCGGCGGTGATCGCACAGAGGATCGAGAACATCTGCTCGGCGATGTGGGAGAGCGGCAGGTAGCTGACGACGCAGTCCTCGGGGGTCGCGCCGCCCACCAGGTCCACCGCGACCTGGGCCGTGAAGGCGAGGTTGTCGTGGGTGAGCATCACGCCCTTGGGGGGGCCGGTGGTGCCCGAGGTGTAGATCAGCGTGGCGAGGTCCTCGTCCTCGATGGCCTGGAAGGCGTCGTCGACGGCGGCGTCCTGGCCCGTGCCGCTGGCGAGGAAGTCCTCGAAGGACACCACCAGCTCGTCGGACACCTGCTCGGCATCGCGGATCATCACCACCCGCTTCAGGTGGGGGAGCTGGTCCCGGACCTGGACCACCTTGTCCCACTGGAGCTCGTCCTCGACCACCAGGACCTTGGCCTCCATGTGGTGGGCGACGTACTGGACCTGCTCCGGCGTCGAGGTCTGGTAGATGCCGCCGGCCACCCCGCGCACGTACATGGCGCCGACGTCGGCGATCAGCCACTCGGGGCAGTTGTTGCCGGTGATGGCGACCGTGTCGCCCGGGCCATAGCCGAGGGCCAGCAGGGCGCCGCCGAAGGCGCGACACTGGCGGTGGTACTCGCCCCAGGTCATCGAGCGCCAGCCGCTGTCGGTCTTCCAGTTGATCGCCACCCGGTGGGGGACGGTGCGGGCGTGGTCGCGGAGGCGGGCGGGGATGCTGTCGGTGGGCATGGCGATCCTGGGTGGAGCCACCGCCTAACCGCTGTCCTGGAGGATGAGGCCCAGCCCCTTCATGGGACCAAGGCCCGGCTCAGCCACGGGAGGTGGTCCGCAGGGAGGAGACGCCGGCCGGAGGACAGGCCCAGCGGGTGCTTGTCGTCTCCGACTGCGGCCGCGTCCGTGGACACGAGTGGGACGCCGATCTCCGGGCTCGACAGTCAGGATCCGTCGAGGACACACACCGGTCGGGTGCTATGCTCGGTCACCCCCCTGCACCGCCCCCGGAGGGCCCCATGTCTCCCCCCCCC
>CAZCVP010000111.1:0-25584 GCA_964501915.1 uncultured Enterobacterales bacterium | reverse complement strand
CCCTTTCTCCGCGTGGTTGCACCTGGCGGTTTCGGGCGCGGCGCTGGTTGGGTGGGGGGCGGGGTTGGCGCCGCCGGGCTTCGCCTCCGTCGCCGGCGACTGCGACGACGAAGCAGACGGCGTGAACCCCGACGCCAGCGAGGTCTGTGACGGCGCCGACAACGACTGCGACGGGCTGGTCGACGACGACGACGACTCCCTCGATCCGGCGACCGGCACCACGGTGTTCCTGGACCTCGACGGCGACGGCTACGGGGACCCGGCGTCCGAAGCGGTCTACTGCGAGGTGCCGGTCGAGGGCATCGAGGACGGCTCGGACTGCGACGACGCCGACGCCAGCGTCTACCCGGGTGCACCCGAGGTCTGCGACGGTCAGCAGACGGACTGCGCCGACGACACCTGGACGAGCGACGCCGGACGGGCCGACTTCATCGCCGACGCCGACGGCACCTGGACCGACCTCTCGGCGACCTTCGCCGCCGGCAGCCGCATCCAGCCCGTGGAGTGGACCCTGTCGGAGCCCGGCACGCTCTCGATCTGCGAGGGCACCTGGCACCTGGTCCTCTCTGTGGAGGCCTCCGGCGCCGTGGTCGGGGCCGACGGCGCCTCGGCGGTCGTGCTCAACGGCGGCGACGACTACACCCCGATCCTCGTCGCCGGCGTGGAGGCCGCGGTCGCCGACCTGACGCTCACGGAGGGCTACGCGACCCACACCATCGTGCTCGGCGACGACTCGCGCACCTACGGTGGAGCCGCGCTGTGCACCGGCGGCGGCTCGCTGACCCTGTCGGGTGTGGTGCTGTCCGACAACGTCGCGACCGGCCTCGGCGGGGCGGTCGGCGCCGAGGACTGCACCCTGGTCCTCGACGGCGTCACGGCGACCGGCAACGAGGCCTATGGAGGGGGCGTGGTGGCGGCGCTGGAGAGCGCGGTGAGCGTGGTCGACAGCGCCTTCTCCGCCAACCTGGCCCAGGGCGAGGGCGGCACCTTCTACCTCGGGGGAGGTGCGACCCTGGACGTGACCGGCTCCCGCTTCGACGGGGAGACCGCGTCGATCGGGGGGGCGATCCGCGGGGAGGTGCGGTCGGGTCGCGCCACCAACGACGTCAGCCTGGTCGACAGCCACCTCGAGGCCTGCACCGCCCTGGAGGGTGGCGCGGTGGCCGTCGAGGACGGCGGAGAGCTGGAGCTCACGGGCACCACCTTCGTCGATCACTTCGCCTACGAGCTCGGCGGAGCGGTGTACGCCGACGTGGACCGGCTCGACGTCGAAGGCACGACCTTCGAGGGCAACCTGGCCCTGGACGACGGCGGCGCGATCTACGTCGAGGCGGCGGAGGTCTGGCTGCTCACGACCGATTTCGCGACCAACAGCGCCGAGGACGGGGGAGCCCTGTGGGCCGAGACGGCGGCGGGCTCCATCGACACCTGCACCTTCGAGGGCAACGCCGCCAGCCGCGGTGGGGGAGCGATCTCGGTGATGGACGGCGGTGATGTGCTCGAGATCGTTGCCTCGGACTTCACGGACAACACCGCGGTCCGGGACGGCGGTGCCCTCTCCAGCGCCGACGGCGCCCAGGTGAGCCTCGACGGCTGCACCTTCACCGGCAACAGCACCGACAACAGCGGCGGTGCCGTCGCCTCCGTGGTGGCGGACCTCGCGGTGGTCGACACCACCTTCGACGGCAACACCGCCGGTGCCGGCGAGTCGGGGGGCGGGCTCTACGTCTACAACGGAGCGCTCTCGGCCGAGCGGGTCGCCTGGACCGGCAACAGCCTCGACGGCGAGGGCGGCGGCCTGGCCGTCCAGCTCGCCCTGGCCGAGCTCACCGACTGCGCCTTCACCGACAACAGCGCGGAGGTCGGTGGCGCGGTGCACATGGGCCTGTCGCTGGTCGACGTGGCGACGACGGACTTCAGCGGCAACGCGCCCGACGACACCTACGTCGACGAGGTGGAGGAGTCGGCGACCTGGGGCGCCGGCGCGAGCTTCTCCTGCAGCACGGCGGGGTGTGAGTAGGTTCTACTCGAACAGCCGCCTCTGGGGCGCCTCGTGGTCCAGCAACCACCGCTTGTTCTCCAGCCCGCCGCCATAGCCGATCAGCCCGTCGACACCGACGACCCGGTGGCAGGGGATCACCAGCGGAAGCGGGTTGGCGCCGTTGGCGGCGCCGACGGCCCGGGTGGCGGTGGGCTTGCCGAGGGCCTTGGCGACCTCGCCATAGGTCCAGGTCTGGCCGGGCGGGATGGTGCGGACCACGGCCCAGACCTTCTGCTGGAAGGGGGTGCCCGGCACGGCCACCGGCAGGCGGTCCAGGGCGTCCAGGTCGCCGCGGAAGTAGGCCCGGAGCGCGCGCCGGGCTCGGTGGGGGTCGCCTTCGGAGCGCTCCGCCGGGAGCCTGTGCTCCAGGCGCTCGCGGCCCACACCTTCGCCGAAGGTGAGGCCACAGAGCCCGATGTCGGTCGACCACACCACGATCTCGCCCAGCGGCGAGTCCATGCGGGTCTCGAGGATCATGACTGGAGCTCCATGCAGGCGGCCCGGATCGCCTCGGCCATCTGCGTCAGCTCGCCCTGGCGGAGGTTGGGGTGGACCGGGATGTGGAGCAGGTCCTGGAAGGCGTGCTCGGCGTGGGGACAGTCGGCGGCCTCGTCGGGGAAGAGCTCCGAGGCGGCACAGTTCGCCATGTAGCCGATGGTGGTGTCCACTCCTCGCCGGCGCAGGCCCTTCATCAGTCCTTCCCGGTCGGCGTGGTGGACCACGAAGGACATGTAGATCGGCTCGGCCCCCTCCGGGTAGCTGGGGCAGGTCAGCCCTGGGATGTTCTGCAGGTGCTCGTCCAGGAAGCGCCCGTTGCGGGCGCGGGAGCCGTTCAGCTCGTCGATGCGCTCGAGCTGGTTGCGGCCGACCGCGGCCTGGACCGCCCGGGGACGGGCCTGTTGGTACGAGGCCGGGACCTGGTCGTAGGTGCGCTCCGGCTCGCCGAAGGTGTCGTGGATCGGGTCCTTGCCCAGGGCGTTGCCCGCCAGGATGACCGGGTGGAGCGACCACCAGTACACCCAGGGGTGGGTGGCGAGCATCATCGCCGTGCCCGTCAATGCCTCCTTGACGGCCTTGCCGAGGGCCCGCGGCGTGGCCTGGTCGATGCGGCCGCGCACATGAGCGGCGAGGGCGTCGTCGTCGGTGGTGATCATCGCCCCCGACAGGGTGGTGATGTTCTTGGTGAGGCCGAAGGTGTAGTAGGCGGCGTCGCCCAGGTGTCCCACGCGGGTGCCCTTGTAGCGGGCGCCGGTGGACTGGGCGCTGTCCTCGATGACCTTGACGTCGTGCTCGGCGGCGATCGCCCGGATCACGTCCATGTCGCAGGGCGTGCCGAAGAGGTGGGTGGGGATGACCGCCTTCGTGCGCGGCGTGATGGCGGCCCGGAAGGCCTCGGGGTCCAGCACGTGGGTCGTGGCGCCGACGTCGGCGAAGACCGGGGTGGCGCCGGTGCACTTCGTGAGGGCGGGGATGGCGAAGTAGGTCAGCGCCGGGATGATCACCTCGTCGCCAGCGCCGATGCCCCACCCCTCCAGGAGCAGGTAGAGACCGTAGCGGGCGCTGGGCACCATCACCGCGTGCCTGGCGCCCTGGAAGGTGGCGAACTCCTGCTCGAAGGCCCGCACCACGGGCTCGTCGTCGCCGCTTCGCGAGAGGTAGCGCACACAGGTCCAGGCTTCCTTGGGGGAGAAGCTGGGAGAGAAGCGCGGGATGATGCCGAAGGCCATGGGCGATCCCCATCGGGTACTCCTCAGTGGCGTATCCCGCCGGGGCGCTGGTTATGACTGGGGCCGATGGCCATCCTCGAGATCCTCACCGTTCCGCATCCGCTGCTCTCCGAGCCCGCACGCCCCGTGCGAGAGGACGAATTCGGGCCCGAGCTCAAGCGGCACATGACCGACATGCTGGAGACCATGTACGCGGCTCCGGGCGTCGGCCTGGCCGCTCCGCAGGTCGGAGACCTGAGGTGCCTGGTCGTCTGCGACCTGCCCGAGGAGGACGAGGACGGTGGCTCGGAGAAGGGCATCGTCAACGTCTGCCTGGTGAACCCGGAGGTCATCGACCGGGCCGAGGAGAAGATCCGCTGGGAGGAGGGCTGCCTGAGCGTGCCCGAGTTCTGGGAGTACTTCGAGCGGCCTCGCTGGGTCACGGTCCGCTACCGGACGCCGCTGGGGGAGACCGTCGAGCAGACCTTCACCGACTACCACGCGGTCATCGTCCAGCACGAGCTCGACCACCTCCTGGGCGTGATCATCCTGGACCGCGTCAGCCGTCTCAAGCGCAGCCGCTACATCCGCAAGGTCCGCAAGGAGCGCAAGCGGGCCGAAGCGGAAGCGCTGTACGACTGAGCCGATGCGGATCGCCTTCTTCGGCACGCCGGCCTACGCGGTGCCCACCCTGGATGCGCTGGTCGAAGCCGGCCACGAGGTGGTCACCGTCGTGGCCCAGCCGGACCGTCCCAGCGGCCGGGGCCAGAAGCTGCGTCCACCTCCGGTCGTGGTCCGCGCCCGGGAGCTGGGCCTGGAGACCCGGCAGCCCCGGGGCATCCGGTCGGGACCTTTTGCCGTGAACTTCCCGGCGCTGGACCTCGAGGTCGGTGTGGTCGTGGCCTACGGGCGCATCCTGCCCCGGGCGATCCTGGACGCGCCGGCGCGGGGTTGCGTCAACGCCCACGGCTCGCTGCTGCCCCGCTGGCGGGGAGCCGCGCCCGTCGAGCGGGCGATCCTCGCCGGGGACAGCCACACCGGCGTCTGCACGATGCAGATGGACGAAGGGCTGGACACGGGACCGGAGCTGCTGCGTCGCGAGACCCCGATCGCCCCCGACGAGACCGGTGCCGAGCTGCGCGAGCGGTTGAGTCGGCTCAGCGCGGAGCTGGTGGTGGAGACCCTGGCGGCCCTGCCGGAGCTCGCCCCCACGCCCCAGCCGGCCACGGGCATCACCCACGCCTCGCCCCTGAGCCGCGAGGACCTCCGCCTCGACTGGACCCGCCCCAGCCGGGCCCTGCACGACCAGGTCCGCGCCTTCGCGCCCAGGCCCGGATCCTGGTGCACCTTCCGCGGCGATCGCTTCAAGGTCAGGCGGGCCCGGGCCCTCGTGGACCACGAAGGGCCGCCGGGCACGGTGCTGGTGGCGAAGAAGCGCCTGGTGATCGCCTGCGGAACCGGCGCCCTGGAGGTGCTGGAGGGTCAGCTCCCGGGTAGGAAGGCCCTGCCGGGAGGGGTCCTGGCGAATGGCGCCCGCATCGAGCCCGGCGAGGTCCTGTCGTGAGCACACCGATCGTCTCCCCGTCCATCCTCAGCGCGAACTTCGCCAAGCTCGGCGAGGAGATCGCCTCGGTCTCCAGCGCCGACTGGATCCATGTCGACGTGATGGACGGCCGCTTCGTGCCCAACATCACCATCGGTCCCCTGATCGTGGAGGCGCTCCGGCCGATCACGGAGATGCCCCTCGACGTGCACCTGATGATCGTGGAGCCCGATCGCTACGTGGCCGACTTCCGCGAGGCCGGCGCCGACTGGATCACCGTGCACGCCGAGGCCTGTCCCCACCTGCACCGGTCGATCCAGCACATCCACAGCGTCGGCGCCAAGGCCGGGGTGGCCCTGAACCCCCACACGCCGGTGGGTGTGCTCGACCACGTCCTGCCGATGCTCGACCAGGTGCTGGTCATGTCGGTGAACCCGGGTTTTGGAGGCCAGTCTCTCATCGAGGGCGCCTTCGACAAGATCCGCGCCATCCGGCAGCGGGTCGATGCCCTGGGGCTCGCGACGGTCATCCAGGTCGACGGTGGCGTGAAGCCCCACAACGCCTGGCGCTTCGTCGATGCGGGTGCCCATGCACTGGTCAGCGGGTCCGGGGTGTTCAAGGCAGCGGACCGAGCCGCCGCGATCGCCGGCATCAAGGCCTGCGCGCGGCCCTGACACTCTCCGGGCATCTCGGGGCCAGAGCCCGCCCGGTGGGAGGGTAGACTTCCGGCCGGATGGACCCCACCTCCCAGAAGCCAGCTGCCTGGCGCACCTTTCGCTTCCTGCGCCGGATCGGCAAGGGCGGCTTCGGCGAGGTCTACCTGGCGGAGATGAGCACCGGCGGTGGCTTCGCCAAGCCGGTGGCCGTGAAGGTCTTGCGGGAGGACTACCTGGAGGACGAGGAGGTCCTGCGGCGCCTGCGCGACGAGGGCCGCCTGCTCGGACAGCTCTCCCACCCCTCGATCGTCACGGCCTCGGACCTCGTCACCCTCGCGCGGCGGCTGTCGGTGGTGATGGAGTACGTGCCCGGGGCCAACCTGAACTGGATCATCAACCCGCGGGTCCTGTCGTCCACCATCCCCCCGACCGTCTGCTGCGCCATCATCAGCCGGGTGGCCGAGGCCCTGGACGCCGCCTGGAGCCGTCCGAGCACCCTGTCCGGGGAGCCGCTGCGTGTGCTCCACCGGGACATCAAGCCCTCCAACATCCGGGTCACCCCCGACGGGGTGGTCAAGGTCCTCGACTTCGGCGTCGCCCGTGCCGAGTTCCAGGAGCGCGAGACGGACACCCAGGACCTGCGCATGGGGTCGATGCCCTACATGGCGCCCGAGGTCCTGCTCGATCTGCCCCACACGCCGGCGACGGACATCTACTCGCTCGGCGTGACCCTCTACGAGCTGACGGCCCGGCGGCGCTTCGGGAAGTGCAAGCTCCAGCGGGCCATGCACGAGGCGCTGGTGGCCGAGCGCTTCTCGGCCTCGAACCTCAGCCACTTCTCCCTGGCCTCCGAGGACCTCGAAGAGCTGATCCGTCAGATGGTGGCCTTCGACCAGGCCCACCGCCCCACGGCGCAGGAGGTGGTCGCCCGCTGCCGTGAGCTGGAGCGCCGCACCGTCGGGCCCCGGCTCAACGAGTGGGCGCCCCACGTCATCCCCAGCGTGGTCCGGTCGGTCAACGTGGAGGACACGGAGGGGGCGCTCGTCGGCCAGACCCTCTCCGAGGACGCCACGACCGCCGGGCGGGCGCTGCGCGGAGAGTCCGCCCTGGTGGCGGGTGAGGTGCTGCTCGAGGGGCCGAGGAGCACCTCCGACAGCTTCGCCGAGGACCCCTCCACGGAGGACACCGCTCCCGTCGGGCTGGGGGTTCCGCCTCCTCCCCTGGAGGAAGAGGCGGCGACCTCGAGCCTCGGTCGCTGGATCGGCCTGGCCGTGGTGCTGGGTGTGCTGCTCGTCGGTGGGATCGGCCTGCTGGGTCAGCCGCCGAGCGAGCCCGTCCTCGAGGTCACGACCTCGGTCCAACCGGAGATACCGGCCATCCGTGAGGCTTCCGAGCCCCCCCAGCTCGTCGAGCCCGAGGAGCCGGAGGAGTCGAAGCCAGCGCCCCGGGCCGAGTCGACCCGGACCGTGGCGCCACGGACCCGTGCCCGGCCCCCTCGCAAGGAAGAGAGGTCGGCCAGGTCCACCAGGGTCGAGGAGCCGGTCGCGGAGGAACCCGTCGCGGAGGAGCCGGCGGTCGAGGCCGGCACGGCGGAGGAGCCCGCAGGGGAGGAGGCTGCTCCGGGGACCTCGGCCGAGACCGCCGCCGAGGAGGAGCCCGCCCCGAGGCCGACGGGCCCCCCGCAGGAGATCGCCATCTCTTCGAAGCCGATGGGAATCGCCGTCTCCGTGGACGGCGTCTACCGCGGCACCACCCCGCTGCGGGTCAGCCTCCGGGAGGGTCCCCACCGGGTGGCCTTCGAGGGACCGGAGGGCACGCGGTACAAGACCCTGGTCGTCAAGGAGGGAGAGCGCTCGGTGGTGGTCTACGACGTGGCCCAGGACAGCATCCGCTGATGTGGCTCCTCCTGTCCCTGCTGGGGTCGACCCCGGCGCTGGCCCAGGACTGCGTGGACCTCGGGGTAGCGCTGCGCGGGGTCTCGGCGGCGCTGGACGAGGTTCGCCTGGAGGACGCCCACCGGCTCTCGTCGGAGGCGGCGGACGGCATCACCTGCCAGACCGAGGTGGTCAACACCCTCACCCTCGCCGGCCTCTACCAGCTCTCGGGCGCGGTGGCCTACTTCCTCGGGGACTTCAACCGTGCCGAGGTCGAGTTCGCCAGGGCCGTCGCTGTCGCGCCGGCCTCCCGGCTCGATCCCGTCTTCGGCGAAGGTCCGTCGAGCATCTACGAGAACATCCGTACCGCGGCCCTGGGGACCCCCAACGGGTCGTTCACGGGCCCCACGGAGGCGGAGGCCTGGGTCGATGGCCGGCCCCTGTCGCCGGACTTCCCCCTCGACGTCACCGCTGGCGGGCACCTCGTCCAGGTGCGCATGCCCAGCGGCAACCTGATCAACACCCTGCACCGGGTCGCCCCGGGCGAGCGTCTCGTGGTGACCCGGGACGGTGCCGTCCAGGTCAAGCGGGCGCCGCGGACCTCCGAGGCGTCTGGCGCCTCGGGTGGGGTCGAGATCCAGGGCGGCAGCGGCGGCGGCCGGCGCACCGGCTTGATGGCCGTCGGTGGCATCGGAGCCGTGGCCGGGGTCGCGGCGCTCGCGCTGGCGGCGATCAGCCACGAGCAGTTCTTCCAGGCCACCACCCTCGACGAGGTCGACCAGTACCGGCTCCGCACCAACGCTCTGGCGGCGGGGGGCATTGGACTCTGCGCCCTCGGGGCGGGCATGTTGGGTGTCGGTGTGATCCCGAAGAAGACCGGGGCGGAGTTCTTCGTCACCTGGAGGTTCTGATGGTCCTGTTGTTGGCCCTGAGCGGCTGCATCTGGGTCGACTCCGAGGAGTACGACCACATGCGCGACCAGGTCCTCGACGCCGACCAGGACGGTTTCCTGACCGCAGACGAGGGCGGCAGCGACTGCGACGACAGCGATCCCGACGTCTACCCCGGGGCGCCGGAGACCTGGTACGACGGCATCGACGCCGACTGCGCCGAGGACGACGACTTCGACCAGGACCAGGACAGCTACACCGCCTCCATCTACGAGGGCGACGACTGCGACGACACCGACGCCGAGGTCCACCCCGGGGCCACGGAGATCTGGTACGACGGGCTCGATCAGGACTGTGACGGTGGCAACGACTACGACGCCGACGGCGACGGCTACACCTCCTCGGACTACGAGGGCGACGACTGCGACGACACGGTCGCCGCGGCCCATCCTGGCGCGGAGGAGGTCTGGTACGACGGCATCGACGGGGACTGCCTGGGCGGAGACGACTACGACCAGGACCGGGACGGCTTCGCCAAGGGGGAGGTGGCCGGGACCGACTGCGACGACGACGACCCCCTGATCCACCCTCTCCAGGTGGAGGTCATCGGAGACAAGCTCGATGTCGACTGTGACGGCGGTGTCGACAGCTTCTTCCTCTCCCACGGTCCCACCGTCGAGCTCACGGGCCTCGTCGGTCCCGAGATCTCCTGGTCGGACAACGAGGTCAGCGTCGGCTACGGCACCGAGGAGTTCTACGATCCCTCGGACGGCTTCGAGGCCTTCGACGCCCTCTGCGTCACCGCCTTCGATCCTCTCGACCTCTCCTCCGGGGCCGTGTTCGACTACTCCTACGGGTTCGACTCCAGCTCCGGCAACATGGGAGAGGTCTTCGACTTCCACGGGACGCGGAGCCAGTACGTCTGGGCCAGCGCGCTCTACGTGCCGGGCACGAACCAGCGGCGCCTCTACCTCGACTCCATCGAGTTCCAGCCGCCACCGCCCAACGAGACCTACGGGGCTTCGGTCTTCGACAACAAGGCCGACCACCCCTACTCGGCCATCGATCTGCACGCGGACCCCGAGGGCGACCTGGTCGCGGTCGCCTGCGAGGCGACGGCGGGGAAGCTCGTCGTCTTCGACAGCCCCTACGACAGCTTCGTGCCGTTGGCTCCGGACCTGGTCACCGTCGAGGAGGCCGAGGCCTACCCCCTGTGCGAGGTGGTGGCCGACGGTTCGGACACCGTGCTGGTCACCGTGGAGGGCGAGGAGGGCGTGAGCCACGGGACCTACGACGAGGAGGGCGAGTGGAACTTCGAGGGTGAGCTGGACCTCGGGACCGTGCCCATCGACTCCTGGACCGTCGCCCAGATGGAGGTGGAGCAGCACCACGGCGTGAGCTGGACCCTGGTGCTCGACCTCGCCGAGGGCATGTTCCTCTGGGACGAGACGACCTGGCTCCGGCACCAGCCTGCGGGCTCGATCGTCCAGGCGGACCTGACGGCCGACGCCGGGGGCCGGGCCTACCTCTGCGGGGTCACCGGGCTCGGCACCCTGCGGATCTGGTACGGCGACCTGTCCTCCGAGCTGACCGAGCTCACGGTGGGCACGGGCATGACCACGGTGGAGCAGTGTGCCGTGGCGGCTGCGGGGACCGGCGCCGTGATGGTGGCCGCCCGCGGCGACGATCGGCTGGCGATGGGTCTCTTCGAGGTCCGGGAGTAGGCGACGCCGGCCCTGAGTGTCGCTGTGGGCGACATTCGGGGCTTCACACACCCGTGTGGAGGCCTGAGTGTCGCTGTGGGCGACATTCGCGGGTGCTGGGGGATGTGCTTGGAGTTGACGGGGGGTCGGGCTGGGAGTAGATGCGGGTGGTCGTCGGGGTATGGCGCAGTCTGGTAGCGCGCTTGCTTCGGGAGCAAGAGGCCGCTGGTTCGAATCCAGCTACCCCGACCATCCAGCTCCCCAAGGGATTCCAACCGGTTCCGGCTCGATCTCAGTCGGGCTGCACCGTGTGCGGATGCCCGCCAGGCAAGCGCCCGGACGCAACGGATGCGGCGTGGCCGAGTGGTCCGAGCCCTCAGCTCGTCGGATCTGTCGAGCAGGAGGTCCGTCTTCCAGGCCGCGGTGACTCCGTCGGAGAGGCCCGACGGATAGAGGCTCTCCATGTCCTTCGACATCCGATCCTCCCTCTTCAGTCCTGACGGTGAGTGCGACGACCAGGTCTTCGACGCCTATGTCGACGCGTTGCTCCGCGAATTCGAACGCTCCCCGGAATTCGAGGGGCTGGAGGACGCCGGCTGGATCCCGATCGTGCTCGACTACGGCCGCGGCTACCTCGGCCGCTCCGCATGGGACCTTGGACCTGCCGAGCTCGACGAGATCCTGTTCGAGCTCTTCCCGCGCAAGGTGTCCTGTCCGGCCTCGGATGGGTCGGTGATCATCGCCGAGGTCCGGGCCTTGCTGCAGTTCATGGACCGCGTCTACGCGAAGCCGGATGCGGCGGCCTGCATGGCTCTGCTCGACGCAGAGGGCGAGGCTCGCCTGGTGTCCTACCTGGGCGACCGTCGCAGGTTCGGCATGGCCAAGACCTTCCACGTGGACGGGCAGGAGGCCGGTTTCGACATGACGAGCGAGCGGGGCCTGCAGGCCTGGATGCAGGCGCACAACGCTGCCCTGGCGGCGGATCGCACCGAGACTCGCCGCAAGGTGGACGCGCAGGCCAAGGCCAGGAAGCGGCGCCAGAAGGCCGCACGGCGGAAGAACCGGAAGAAGCGCTGAGCGAGGGAGGGCTGAGGTGACCGAGCAGGATCTGATCGAGAAGCTGCGGCGCATCGCCGCCCTCTACGCGGGGGCGACCACCGTGGGGGAGCGGGCTGCGGCGTTGAGGGCCCACGAGCGGGTGAGCACCCGGCTGGACCAGCAGCGCCGAGTCCAGCGGACCGAGTACCGCTTCACCATGGCCGATGGCTTCCAGCGGCGCCTGTTCATAGCCCTGGCCCGGAAGCACGGCCTGGAGCCCTTCCGCTACAAGCGCCAGCGCCGCACGACCGTCATGCTGCGGGTCACGCCACAGTTCGTCGACGACGTGCTCTGGCCGGAGTTCGAGCGGCTGAGCGACACCCTCGTGGCCTACCTGGACGAGGTCACGGAGCGGGTCATCGCCGCCGCCGTGCACGAAGACCAGTCGGACGCCGCCTTGAGCCCGGAGCTACCTCTCGGGTGAGTGGGGATCGGACCCGTCCGGCAGCTTCGCGAGAAGCCGCGCGACGAGCCCTCGAATCGCCGGACTGTCGCGGACGAGGTCGTCGCCGACGAACCGCTCCTGGTCCAGGCCAGCGGTGAACGCCGCGATGGCGCCGGCGGCCTCTACGGGGTCCGACAGGTGAAGACGCTCACGCCACGCAGAGCTCACGGGCTTCCTCGAGCACCGCCCGACGGATGACCGGCTTCGGACCAGCACGAGGGACCGGGTCGACGTCGCTGTCTTCCCGGAAGCCTCCCCCTGCGCTCGAGCCGAGCACCGAGAGGCTCCGCGCCCGTTAGCGCTGCCAGGAGGCCACCAGCTCTCTGGTGGAGGCCGCGATGCCGGCCCGGACGCGCATGTGCGGATCATGGCCAGGCGAGCGGGTCCAGGCGCCTGTCTGCCCAGCGCAGGGCCGGCCCCGCTGCCGCTCTCGCCTGTGCCTGGTCCCGGTCGGGCTCGCCCGAGGCGGCGTCGTGGAGAGATCCCCGAGCCGCAGCCCGTCCTGGCGGCTATCCTGGGCGGGCTCCACACGATCCCCGGGGATGCCATCGATGGGTTCTCAGCAGCACCAGCACGCCGACACCGGCACCGAGGTCACCTCCACCGGGCCCAGCACGGCGGGTGGGGGGGGCGCCGGTCGCGGCAACGCCTTCGCCCAGGACCAGCTCAGGGCGCAGTCGGGGCACGAGGGCCACGACCACAACCGGGACGGCACCCGCCCCGACGCGCCGGCCACCAAGCGAGGCGCCCTGTCCCGACACCGCCGCAACCTGGCGATGATGAACCGGATCATCGACTCCGGGCTGTCGGTCCAGGTCGATCCGAGCGAGGGCTTCAACTCCCGCGCGAACCTGCTGCACAACACGGCGGAGTGGATCGACCAGGGCAACGCCCAGATGTTCGTGCTCAGCCCGACCCACGACAGCCACCTGCGACCGAGCGTCGGCGCCGGCGACTATGCCTTCTTCGACAACCGGGTCGACTACCAGGGTGCTGGCCACACCTACAACGACACCCTCGATGCGGCCGGCCAGGCGACCGACGACGCCGGCCTGGACATCGAGCCGGGTGACATCCTGGGGGGCATGTCCAGCGATGGCACCACCCTCACCGTCAACGACCCCACCAGCCAGGGGGAGAACACGGTCACGGAGACGCTGATCCACGAAGTCCAGCACGACGCCGACCAGAGCAACGCCGGGAGCCCCTGGGCGGTCACCCGCCCCGCCGCGGACCCAGCGGCCGTCGACCGGGCTCCCTCCTGGACCTACAACAACTTCCAGTCCGAGTTCCGGGCCTACTGGATGGAGAACCCCGAAGGCTCGGCCGCTGACCAGTTCGGTAGCTCGACCGACCTAGCGGTCACGAACTTCAACATCACGGCCGTCGAGCAGGGTGGGGACCAGGTCACCGGCGGCGGCGACGACACCACCTCGACCGTCAGCACGGCGTTCACGAACAAGCGACAGGAGGACATCTTCAACCACCTGTTCGACGCTCGGGCCGACAACCTCTACTGGGACTGGACCCTGGACGGCGGCGCCGGTGACTTCACCGAGACCTACGGCTACCTGCCCCACTACTACGTCTTCGATCCCGCCTACAAGTCGATGGTCGATGGCTACGCGACCCCGGTCGCCGGCAACCTGGTCAACTCGGTACGCATCCAGGCACTCTCCGAGGCCCTGTCCACCAACGACATGACCCAGGTCCGCACCGCGGTCGGCGACCTGGACGCCCTCGACCTGACCTACCTTGCGGACCGGACCCAGTCGGGGCCGGTCTGGACCCAGGCCCAGGCCGACCTGACGGCCGCCGAGTTCACGGAGTTCGAGGGCCTGATCGTCGCCCCGATGGGTCCCTACGAGCAGGAGACCGCCACCGTCCAGCGGGGCGACACCCTGTCGGCCCTGGCCGGACGCTACCTGGGCGACCCCAGCCGCTGGCGCGAGATCTACGACGCCAACCGGGCGGTGATCGGCGACGACCCGGACCTGATCCTGCCCGGGCAGGTGCTGACCCTGCCGGCGATGTGATCCGTGGGCGCCATGGTCCTCGCCGCGGTGCTGGCCTGTAGCTCCCAGGCCGAACCACCCCCTTCCCCCGAGCCCGTGGAACACCCCGTGACCGCAGTCGTGAAGGTCGAGATCGTGCCCGATCAGCCTGTGATGGTGCCCACCCTGGGTGCGGAGGTCACCCTGACCAACGCCAGGACCTCGCTGCACAAGGACGCCGAGACCGGCCGCAAGTACCACACCAGCAGGGGCACCCTGCAATTCCGTGTCGGTGACGAGCTCGACGAGATCGCCTTCGGTCCCGGCCTGAGCGTGGAGTGGCACGGCCGCAGGATCGCCGTGCGGGGTTCTCGCGGGTGGTACGAGCTGGTGATCCAGCCGCCGGCCGAGGCGGAGCAGGCGGACTGACCCCACACGAGTGGCCGCCCGGACCACGACCCACCTCATGGAAACCGACCTGCCCGGGCGCGAACCGCCGGAGAAGGTGTAGGGTCCCCAGGCGGGAGGTTCCACCATGCGTCTCATCGACTTGCTCGGTCTCGCCCTGCTCGGCTTGTTCGCCGCGGGCTGCACCATCAACATCGGCGGCGATGCCGACGACCAGGCCGCCACGGAAGGCGCCGAGGTCCAGGTCGAGGTCCAGGACGGCGAGGAGGCCGGCATCCGCGTCACGAGCGGCGCCGATGGCGCGGCGGTCCGCGTGGGCAGCGGCTCCAACAGCGTCCAGGTCAGCGCCGAGGACCAGGACGGCAAGACCACGGTGCGCGTCGGCGGCCTCACCATCGAAGTCGACGAGGAGGACGAGGGAGAAGAGGAAGAGACGGAGGAGTAGGCTTCGATCGGCCAGTGGCAGGTCACGGCCTCCACGCCGCGCCGCTCAGCCGGCCCACGCGGTCCTTCCGGTTAGTCCCCTCCCAGGCGCGAGGAGCGGCATGAGCCCGACTGGCCTGGTCTTCGACGTCCAGCGCTTCTCGGTCCACGACGGGCCCGGCATCCGCACGACCGTCTTCCTCAAGGGCTGCCCCCTGCGCTGCGCCTGGTGCCAGAACCCCGAGTCGCTGGCGACGGGGCCCGAGATGCGCTTCGACGAGGCCCGCTGCGAGGGCGACGCCGGCTGCGCGGAGGCCTGTCCCCTCGGCGCCATCCAGCCCGGCGCCGACCGGATCGACCGGGCACGCTGCGACGCCTGTGGGCAGTGCGTGGCCGCCTGCCCCTACGGCGCCCTGGAGCAGGTGGGCCGGACGATGACGGTCGACGAGGTCCTGGAGCTCGCCCTCCGAGACCGCCCCTTCTACGGCGCCGACGGCGGCCTCACCCTCTCCGGAGGGGAACCCACGCTCCAGGCCACCTTCGCCCGGGCTGCGGTCCGCGCCTGCCGGGCCGCCGACCTTCCCGTCGGCCTCCAGACCTGCGGCGCCACGCGCTGGCAGAACCTCGAAGCGCTCGCGGACGACCTCCAGTTCATCCACTTCGACCTCAAGGCCATCGACCCGGCCCGGCACCGGGCCCTCACCGGATCCGGCAACGAGCACATCCTGGCCAACGCCCGCCGCCTGGTCGCCGCCGCCGCCCCGGTCACCTTCCGCACCCCCCTGGTCCCCGGCCACAACGACCGGGACGAGGACCTCGTCGCCCTCGCCGGCTTCCTGGTCGACCTCGGCGTGAAGCAGCTCCACCTCCTCCGCTACCACCCGCTCGGAGAGTCCAAGCTCCCCGGACTGGGCTTCCCGCTCGCTCCCCTGGAGCTGGGCCCCGAAGCGAGAGACCCCGCCCACCACACCCGCGCCGCGGCCCGCCTGGGCGAGCTGGGCCTGGAGGTGACCTCGTGAACTCCGACACCCTCCGCTCCCTCGAGCTCACCCCCCGGGTCCGGGCGCTGCACCAGCAGATCCTCACCACGAAGCCGGCCGTCTGCTCGGAGCGGGCTGTGCTCATCACGCGCTACCTGAAGCGGCGGAAGGTGCGGCGCCAGCCGGTGGTGCTCCAGCGAGCCGGGGGCCTGGCCCACGTGCTGCGCGACAAGCAGGTGCGCATCCACCCCTCGGAGCTGCTCGTGGGCGCCATCACGGCCCACCGGGTCGGTGGCGGCATCGTGCCGGAGCTGCACGGCGTGGCGATGCTCGAGGACCTGGTGCACTTCCGGAGCCGGGAGACGAACCCGCTGGCCCTGTCCGGCGCCGATCGCCGCCGGCTGCTGGGCGTCCTTCCCTACTGGCTGCCGCGCTTCCTCGCCCTCAAGGCCTTCCCCGCTCGGGACGCCCTGCGCTTCGTCACCGACCAGCTCAACCCGAGCGGCTGGCTGATCAACGAGACGGGCGGCATCTCCCACTTCGTGCCCGACTACGGTGCGCTGGTGACCCTCGGCACCGAGGGCCTGCGGGAGCGGGCCGAGGCCCGTCGGGTCGACGCGTCACCCGACAGCGACGAGGCCCGCTTCTGCGAGGCCGTCGGCGTGGTCTGCCAGGGGCTCGAGGACTTCGCCGAGGGCTACGCCCGCGAGGCGGAGCGCCGCGCGGGAGAGGAGCGCGAGCCGATCCGTCGAGCCGAGCTGGAGCAGATCGCGGTGGTCTGCCGACGGGTGCCTCGCCAGCCCGCCACGACCCTGCACGAGGCGCTGCAGGCGATCGTCTTCGTGCAGATCGCCCTGAACCTGGAGTCCCTGGACAACTCGGTGAGCCCAGGGCGGCTGGACCGCGTGCTGGAGCCCTTCCTCCAGGCCGACCTCACCGCGGGGCGCCTCGACCTCGACGGGGCCTTCGAGCTGCTGGGCTGCTTCGCCTTGAAGCTCTGCGAGATCGTGCCGGTCTTCTCGCGGCGTCTCACCCGCTTCCACGGCGGCATGTTCAACGGCCAGGTCGTGGTCGTGGGCGGTGTCGACGAGGACGGCGAGGACTGCACCGGCGAGGTGAGCCACCTCTTCGTCGAGCTGATGGATCGGCTCCGGACGCGCCAGCCGAACTACCACGCCCGCCTCCACGCCGGCTCCCCGCCCGCCTTCCGCCAGCGCGTGGCCGAGGTGCTGGCCGCTGGCGCCGCCTCCCCGGCCCTCTACAACGACGAGGTCATCGTGCCGATGCTCCAGGCCCGGGGCATGGAGGTGGGTGACGCGCGGGACTACGCGACCGTGGGCTGCGTAGAGCCCACCAGCGCCGGGCGGTCCTTCCTGTCGACCGACGCGGCCCTGTTCAACCTCGCCCGGTGCCTGGAGCTCGCCCTCAACCAGGGGCGGCCCTTCGGCTCCAAGAAGCAGGTCGGCGCCTCCACCCCGTCGGTGTCCTCCTGCGGGAACCTCGACGAGGTGATCGGGCTGCTGGAGCAGCAGGTCCGGTTCAACGTCGAGCGCCTGCTGGCGGATCTGCAGGCCATCGAACAGGCCAATGCCCGCCTCCACCCGACCCCGCTGACCTCGATGCTGGTCGAGGGCTG
This sequence comes from uncultured Enterobacterales bacterium, assembly GCA_964501915.1. GTDB lineage: Bacteria > Myxococcota_A > UBA796 > UBA796 > CAJQPC01 > CAYFPX01. The sequence continues at coordinate 8,187 of CAZCVP010000111.1, read as the reverse complement.
CCTCGACAGCGCTCGGGACGCGTCGGCCGGAGGCGCCCGCTACAACGGCAGCGGCATCCAGGGCGTGGGGGTGGTCGAGGTCGGAGACAGCCTCGCGGCGCTCGATGCGGTCGTCTTCCGCGACGGGGCCGCCACCCTGGAGGAGGTGGTCGAGGCCTGCCGCAGCGACTTCGTCGGGGCCGAGGCCTTGCGGGCGCGGCTGCTGCGAGCGCCACGCTTCGGCAACGACGATCCGGTGGCCGATCGGCTCGTCGGGCGGGTGATGTCGCTCTTCGCCGACGTGCTGGAGGCCCACACCAACACACGCGGCGGCGACTATGCGGCCGGCTTCTACTCGGTGACCGCCCACCACGCGTTCGGGGAGGTCGTGGGGGCCCTGCCCTCCGGGCGCCGGGCTGGAGAGGCCTTCTCCTCGGGCCTGTCCCCCGCCCTGGGCGCCGAGCGGGCCGGCCCGACCGCCAGCCTCGGCTCCCAGACCCGGCTGCCCCTGGACCGGGCCCGCAACGGCGTGAACTACAACCTCAAGCTCGCCCCCTGGGTCGTGGCCGGCGACGACGGCGCCACCCGGCTGCGGGCGCTGGTCGACGGTGGCTTCGCGGCCGGCTGCATGCAGCTCCAGGTCAACGTGCTCGATCCCGGGATCCTCGAGGAGGCCCGCGACAACCCGGGCAAGCACCCGGGCCTGCTCGTCCGGGTCTCCGGGTACTCGGCCTACTTCGACGACCTCTCGCCGGAGATGAAGCAGGAGATCATCGACCGCACCTGCTTCGAGGCTGCAGGGGGGGAAGCACCCGTCTCCTGACCGGCCGCAGCACGCTGTTCGTGGGAGGGCCTGACAGGGGGCCCGTGGGCCTCCAGGTCGTTATGGACGCGGTCCTTTCAGCCAGGGAGCGCAGCCATGGACTTCGACCTCAACGAAGAACAGAAGATGATGCAGGAGATGGCTCGTCAGTTCGCCGAGGAGCGCATCGCGCCCCTGATCGAGGAGGACGAGCGTGCGCACCGCTTCCGGCCCGAGCTCGTGGCCGAGATGGGCGAGATGGGCTTCTTCGGCTGCATCATCGAGGAGCAGTACGGCGGCACCGAGACCGGCTGGCTCGCCGAGCAGCTCATGACCATGGAGATCGCCCGGGTCAGCGCCTCCTGGGGCCTGCCCTTCAACATGCAGTGCAACGGGCCCGCCTACACCATCCAGCGCTGGGGCACCCAGGCGCAGAAGGACAAGTACATCCCCGGCCTCGTCGCCGGCACCGACCTGGGCGCCTTCGCGATGACCGAGCCCAACACCGGCTCCGACGTCGCCTCGATGAAGAGCCTGGCCACCAAGGTCGACGGCGGCTGGCTGCTCAATGGCCAGAAGACCTGGATCTCCCAGGCCCAGTGCGCCGACACCGCCCTCATCTTCGCCTACACCGATCCCTCCAAGGGCCACCGGGGCATCACCTGCTTCATCGTCGACCTCAAGAAGACCCCGGGCATCACGACCCGGGCCATCGAGGAGAAGTTCGGCCTCTTCTGCTCCCCGACCGGTGAGCTCTTCTACGAGGACGCCTTCGTGCCCGACGAGAACGTGCTCGGCGAGGTCGGCGCCGGCTTCAAGGTCTGCATGTCGATGCTCGACGGCACGCGCCTGAGCTGTGCGGCCCGGGCCGTCGCGGTCGGCAAGGCCAGCCTCGACGCCGCGGCCCGCTACGCCAAGGAGCGCAGCCAGTTCGGCAGGCCGATCGCCAGCTTCCAGATGGTCCAGTCCCAGCTCGTCGACATGTACGTCGAGCACGAAGCCGCCAAGCTGCTGGTCTACCGTGCGGCCTGGTCTCGTGACCAGGGACGACTGCGCAACACCCGCGAGATCTCGATCGCCAAGTACCTGGCGGCGGAGTCCGCCGTGCACGCCGGCAACGAGGCGATGAAGATCCTCGGCTCCTACGGCTTCTCGCTGGAGTACCCGGTGGCCCGCTTCCTGCGCGACTCCAAGAGCTTCCAGATCGTCGAGGGCACCTCGAACATCCAGAAGGTCGTCATCGCTCGGCACCTGCTGTCGGACTACGACTAGCCGAGGAGCGGCAGCGCATGGGTCCGGAGCTACAGCAGGCACTGTTGATCGTCGTCGTCGGCATCGGCGGGGTCTTCGTGAACCTGCTGGCGCTGATGGCGGCCATCACTGCGCTGGGCAAGGTCTACGGCAAGAAGAAGCCGGCGGCGAAGGCGAGGCCCGTGGCCAAGGCCACCGCGGCCGGGGCCCGACCCCAGCCCAAGTCGTCACGCCCCAAGAAGGAAGAGCCCCCCGCGGACGGGGCCTCCTGAGCCCGCTTTCCCCACCCCGATGGAGAGGTTGTCCCATGGCTACTACCGATGTCTACGCACCGATGGTCGGCAAGGTGATCGAGCTGCTGATCGCGCCCGGTGAAGAGGTCGAGGAGGACGAGCCGATCCTGCTCATCGAAGCCCTGAAGATGAAGATGCCCGTCGTGTCTCCGGTCGATGGCGTGCTGGACGCCTGGTACGTCGAGGCCGGCGACGACGTCGAGAGCGACACCCTGCTCGCCGCCATCGCCGACGAGTAGCTCCAGGAGCCCCCCATGCGTCAGTACTTCGAGTCCATGCCCAAGCTCGGGCGCCCGCTCAAGGCCCGGGAGCTGAAGCGCTCCGAGGAGAGCCTGGCCGCCATCCGCGAGGTCGAGGCCCTGGTCGACGCCGACGTCGAGCGGGTCAAGAACGCCGGGCATCCCCCCGAGCGCATCCACAAGCGCGGCCAGATGACCGGCTGGGAGCGCATCGAGTACCTCGTCGACGAGGGCACCTGGTGCCCCCTGCACACGCTGTATGACCCCGGCGCCAACGCCGAGGGCACCACCGGCGTGATCGACGGCCTCGGCAAGGTCGGTGGCAAGTGGGCCGTGGTCATCGCGTCGGGCAACCAGGTCCTGGCCGGCGCCTGGATCAAGGGCCAGGCGGAGAACATCCTGCGGGTCACGGACCTCGCCAAGCGCCTCCACGTCCCGCTGATCTGGATCCTCAACTGCTCCGGTGTCAAGCTCACCGAGCAGGAGAACGTCTACCCCAACCGGCGCGGCCACGGTGCGCCGTTCTATCGCCACGCCGAGCTCAACCAGCTCGGCATCCCGATCCTGGTCGGCATCTACGGCACCAACCCGGCCGGCGGCGGCTACCACGGCATCAGCCCCACCGTGCTCTTCGCCCACAAGGACTGCAACATCGCGGTCGGCGGAGCGGGCATCGTCGGCGGCATGAGTCCCAAGGGCGGCTTCGACCTCGAGGGCGCCGAGCAGGTCATCGCCGCGACCCGCACCCTCAGCCGCAAGCCCCCCGGGCGGGTCGAGATCCACCGCGACGAGACGGGCTTCTTCAAGCACGTCTACGACACCGAGGAGGGCGTGCTCGACGGCATGCGCGAGTACATGGCCGCCATGCCGGCCTACGAGCCGAAGTTCCTCCGTGTCGCCGAGCCGGCGCAGCCCGGCTACCCGGTCGAGGAGCTGGACCGCATCGTGCCCCACGATCAGGGCAAGACCTACAAGCTGGAGCAGGTCATCGCCCGGCTGGTCGACGGCTCCGAGCACATGGAGTACCGGCCCGACTACGGCCCCGAGGTCTACACCGGCCTGGCCAAGGTCGACGGCTACCTGGTCGGCGTGCTCGGCAACCGCCAGGGGTTCCTGGGCATGGACTACCCGGAGTACGGGGACTACCCCGGCGCCGGTGGCAAGCTCTACCGCCAGGGCCTCATCAAGCTCAGCGAGTTCGTGACCCTCTGCGCCCGGGACCGGATCCCCCTGATCTGGCTCCAGGACACCTCGGGCATCGACGTCGGCGACGCCGCCGAGAAGGCCGAGCTGCTCGGCCTGGGGCAGGGCCTCATCTACAGCATCCAGCAGACCGACCTGCCGATGATGTCGGTGATCCTGCGCAAGGGCACCGCGGCGGCCCACTACCTGCTGGGCGGCCCCCAGGGCCACGACAACAACGCCTTCTCGCTGGGCACCCCGACCACCGAGATCCAGGTGATGCACGGCGAGACCGCCGCGGTCGCCACCTACGCTCGCCGCCTGGTCAAGGAGAAGGATGCCGGCCGGGACCTGCAGCCGGTCGTCGACAAGATGAACGACCTGGTGGCGCTGTACAAGGAGCGCTCGCAGCCGGTCTACTGCGCCCGGCGGGGCTTCGTGGACGAGGTCGTGCGCTACGCCGACCTGAGGCGCTACCTGGAGGCCTTCACCGGCGCTGTCTACCAGAACCCCCCGAGCATCTGTCCCCACCACCAGATGGTCACGCCGAGGACGATCCGTGGATGAGCTGATGCGCCAGGTCGCCGAGCTGGCAGCGGCCAGCGGCCTGGCGCACCTGAGCTGGCAGGTCCCGGTGATGTGGCTCATCGGGGGCCTCTTCCTCTACCTGGGCATCAAGCGCGACGTCGAGCCGCTGCTGCTCGTGCCGATCGGCTTCGCCGTCATCATGGTGAACATGCCGCTGGGCGGCCTGATGGACGACGGCTCCGCACACGAGGGCATCCCCGGGCTGTTCTACATCTTCAACGAGTACGGGCTGCGCACGGACCTGATCCCGTGCCTGATCTTCCTCGGCCTGGGCGCGATGACGGACTTCGGACCGCTGATCGCCAACCCCAAGACCCTGCTGCTGGGCGCTGCGGCCCAGTTCGGGGTCTTCGTGGCCTTCCTGGGCGCCGTGATGATGGGCTTCACCATCCAGGAAGCCAGCAGCATCGGCATCATCGGCGGCGCCGATGGGCCCACCACCATCTTCACCGCCACCTCGCTGCATGTCAGCGACGCCGTGCTCGGGGCCTGCGCGATCAGCGCCTACTCCTACATGGCGATGGTGCCGATCATCCAGCCCCCGATCATCAAGCTGCTGACCTCCAAGGAGGAACGCGGCATCCGCATGAAGCAGCTCCGGCCGGTCACCAAGGCGGAGAAGGTGCTGTTCCCCATCGTGGCGGCCCTGGTGATCTGCACCCTGGTGCCCAAGGCCACGCCGCTGATCTCGATGTTCATGGTCGGCAACCTCTTCCTCACCTCCGGGGTGGTGGACCGCCTGCGCGACTCGGCTCGTAGCGAGCTGATGAACATCGTGACCATCTTCCTGGGGCTCGGGGTCGGCTCGACGATGATCGGCGCCGACTTCCTCCAGCTCCGGGTGCTGGGCATCTACGTGCTCGGGCTGGTCGCGTTCTGCTTCTCGACCGCCGGGGGCGTGCTCTTCGCCAAGTTCATGAACCTGTTCCTGAAGACCAAGATCAACCCGCTGCTGGGCTCCGCCGGCGTGTCCGCCGTGCCGATGGCGGCCCGCGTGAGCCAGAAGCTGGGCAACGAGGCCGACCCCAAGTGCCACATCCTGATGCACGCGATGGGGCCGAACGTGGCCGGGGTGGTGGGGACCGTGGTGGCGAGCGCGATCTTCATCACGCTGGCGGGGTAGGGGCGGACTCAGGGAGGGGTGGACTCGCCCCAGCCGTCGCTGCCCCAGCAGGTGAGGGTGTCGTCCTCGGCGAGGGCGCAGGAGTGGGACTCACCGGAGTAGACGGCCTTGAAGGTGCCGGTCGGAGCGTCACCCACCTGGCCGTAGTCGTCGACGCTCTTCTCGACCCCCCAGCAGACGACCTCCCCCTTGGTGGTGAGGGCACAGGCGTGGGAGTCGCCCGAGGCGACCTGGGTGAACTTGCCCCGCCCGGGTGCCTTGGTGACGACGCCCCAGATGTTGTAGCCCCAGCAGGTCAGGCTGCGGTCGGTGGCGACAGCGCAGCCGAAGGAGGAGCCGACGGAGAGCTGGGTGAAGATGCCTTCGGGTATGTCCATCATCTTGGAGCGAGGCGAGGCCCAGCAGGTGACCTGGCCCTCCAGGTCGAGGGCACAGGAGACGTAGTCTCCGGCGGTCACCTGAGTGAACTGGCCCTCCGGCGGAGTCGATTCACCGTAGTCGTTGCTACCCCAGCAGGTGAGCTCGGCGTTCTGGTCCAGGGCACACGAATGCCTTCGGCCCACCGCAACCTGGGTGAAGCCCGTGTCGCTTGGAGTGTCGGAAACCTGCCCGTAGTCGAAGTCTGAGCCGTCAGCGATTCCCCAGCACTCGATCTGCCCACTCTTGCCTACGGCGCAGGTGTGGTCGTACCACATGTCGACCTGGACGAATGAACCCGAGGGCGCTGCGGTCTCGCCCCAAACATCGTTCCCGTGACACGTCACCTGCTGGTCCGGCCTGAGGAAGCAGCTGCTGTACCACCCAGCGGCCATCTGCAGGAAGGTGTGTCGGTCAGCCCCGTCACAGTCCTCGTCCACCTCGTTCCAGGCCTCGTCTTCGGCCCCAGGGTGGATGGCCGGGTCGGAGTCGTCGCAGTCGAAGCCCTCCTCGTCACCGGCCCGGTAGCCGTCGCCGTCCCGGTCGACGCCGTCTTCGCCGTCGCAGTCCTGGTCGACCCCGTCCACGGTCTCGTCCGCCTCTCCGGGGTTCACCTCCCGGTCGGTGTCGTCGCAGTCCTCCCCGGTGCCCGTCGCGTCGCCCCGATAGCCGTCCCGGTCGGCGTCGAAGTCGTCCGCTCCGTCGCAGTCCTGGTCGACGCCGTCGTACCAGGTCTCGCTGGCGTCGGGGTGGACGTCCGGGTCCCCGTCGTCGCAGTCCAGGGGGTGCTCGTCCCCGGCCTTGTAGCCGTCGGCGTCCCTGTCCACGCCGTCGTCACCGTCGCAGTCCTGGGCGAAGCCGTCCACCGTCTCGTCGGGGGCCCCGGGGTAGAAGGTGGGGTCGGAGTCGTCGCAGTCATCACCTCCTGTGGCGGCGTCGGCGTAGCCGTCTCCGTCGGCGTCGACCCCGTCCAGGCCGTCGCAGTCCTGGTCGGTGCCGTCGGTGCTGTCGTCGACCCCGGAGGGGGAGGAGGTCGGGTCGCTGTCGTCACAGTCCCCTTCGGCCACGGTCCAGCCGTCGCCGTCGCAGTCGGAGGTGCAGGCGCTGGTGGCTCCGCTGTCGGCTGGCGAGGTGGAGGAGTCCGCGCTGTCGTCCGAGCCACAGGCGAGGAGCAGGAGGCAGCAGGTCGAGAGGAGGTACACGGGGCTGGGAACCTCACCAGGTTGGAGAGGTGTCGACGGCGGGTCTGTCGAATTCGATGGGTGAGCGGGTCCGGTCGGGCGTGCAGGTGGCCACGCAGCCCCTGCGGTAGCAGAGGTAGACGGGCTCGGAGTCCGAGAGCCCGCCACCCGCGACCCTGGACTCGAACCAGAGCAGGTGGACGCAGTCGGAGCTGTCGATCAGCGACGAGGAGAACGCGACGAAGCGAGCCTCGTAGAGCTGGACCTTGACGTCGGCCGGTGCGAGGCTGGAGGGGTCCGCCGGTGTGGAGCCGTGGGTCGTGACGCGGTCCAGGAGCAGGTAAGGCCCGCTGTCGCCGACGATGGTGTAGCGGCCCTCCCAGCCGGTGGGGTTGCCGTGGGTCAGGTCGCCGGTGATGACGAGGGCGTCTTCCGGGTCGTAGGGGGGGATCGGGCCCACGTGCAGGGTGTAGGTCGCCGCCGCCGCGTCGTAGGCCACCTGGGCGGGAAGCTCCAGCTTGAGCGTCCAGCGTGAGAACATGTCGGCCATGTCCTGGTCGATGGTGGACCAGTCGAGCCCCGTGAGCGAGGGTCCATCGACGCCGAGGGCTCCGTAGAGCCCGGGCACACCCCAGACATCGGTGGAGCGGGCACTCCAGGTCGCGAGGCTGGTGGTTCCGCCGGTGGTCCCGTGGACGAAGCGATTGAGGACGCGATCGGCGGCGTCGAACCCGGCATGCTGCAGCCACCCGAAGTGTCCCGGCGCACCGCCGGCCCCGGCGGACCAGGCGGCCTCGGAGACCCAGGCGTTGAACTCGGCGCCCCCGCCGTGGGTACCGATGAGGAGGTGGCCGTCGGGACCGAACCAGACGCAAGGGTCCTTGATGCCCCGGACGGGGATCCCGGCGGACGTGGTGACCTGCAGCCGGGTCTCCGAGCTGAAGGTCGTCCAGGTCCCGGCGTCTTCGCTCGTGGCGTACCAGGTCTCGGTGCGGTCCTTGTAGCGCCAGGCTGTTACCAGCCCCCCGGGTGCCGTGGGTGGGTCGGGTACACCGATGGAGGGAAAGGCCGCGTCTCCGCGACTTGCGTCGGCGGCGCTGATTGGTCCGGTGGTGGTCCAGGCGCCGCCCGA
>CAZCVP010000110.1:0-25814 GCA_964501915.1 uncultured Enterobacterales bacterium | reverse complement strand
GCCGTGGCGTGAACGCGAATCCAGCGCCGCATGAGGCGCAAGTAGAGTCGACGCCCCCCATCCGCGCCCCCGGGCCCCAAGGAAGTATAACAGTGGCGGTGGGGCCAGCCCACCGCCACCCCCCACCGCCTCCGCGCCGACGTACCACGACGACGACCTCGAGGACGAGATGGCCGCCTACCGTGGCGGTGGCCAGGCCAAGACCTACGCCATCGTCGCCGCAGCGGCGATCGCCCTGGCCTTCCTGGTCGGTGGCACGGCGATGTTCGTGAGCGATCGCCTCGGCGGAGAGCCCGAGCTCGACACCCTCACCATGGCGCCCACCCAGCCGGTCGTGCCCCCCACCCTGTCCGCAGAGGAGCCCGAAGAGGTCACCCCAGCCGAGGGCGAGCTCACCACCGACGACGAAGAGGCCGCGGTCGCCGCGGTCGACGAGCCCGAGGAAGAGCCCGAGCCCGAGCCCGAGCCCGAGGCCGAGACCGCCAGCAGCTACAACGACCGCTCGGACCAGCCGAGCGCCAGCAGCTCCGGCAGCAGCAGCTCCTCGAGCAGCAGCCGGTCCTCCGGATCCTCGAGCAGCAGCCGGTCCTCCAGCAGCGGCTCCTCGAGCAGCCGGTCCGCCAGCTCCTCGTCCGGCTCCTCCAGCTCGTCCAGCAGCCGGTCCTCCGGATCCTCGAACAGCAGCCGGTCCTCCAGCAGCGGCTCCTCGGCGGACGACGACGACTGGCTGGCCGCCATCGTCGACGACGGTGAGGCGGGCGACAGCGGCCTGGACGGCGAGGCCAGCCTGCTGGTCCTGCCCGAGGCCACCCCGGTCGACAGCTACGCCCCCGACGCCGCCACCGGTCGCCTGTCCGGCACCGACGTCACCTACCTGGAGATGGTCGACACCGACGACTCCAGCTACACCCGCAGCCGGGCCCTGCTGCTGATGGACGCCGAGCGGAAGGGCGACAACCGCAGCATCAAGCGGTACCTCGACCAGCTCATGCAGCTTCCGGAGAACCGCTACTCGCCGGTCTTCCTGTCCAAGCAGGCCCGCTACTACGCCAACCGCGGCGACTTCCAGTCCGCCTACGACAAGGCGGTGCAGGCGGAGCGCTACTGGGCTCGGATCCCCCCCGATCTCGTGTTCTCCACCAAGGCCGAGATCTACGAGATCCAGGCCGCGTCGCTCCAGGGCCTCTTCTACAAGTCCGAAGACGACCTGGACCTCCTCGACCGCTCCGTGCGGGCCTGGGGCCGCTACCTCAACCATGCCTCTTCCAAGGGCCGCAGCGACATGGCTGGCAAGGCCGAAGAACAGATCGCGAAGCTCGAAGACGCCCGCCGTCGGCTCGAGTAAGGCGAGGACCAACCGATGAAGCGCATCCTGTTGACGCTCGTGCTGGCGATGAGCACCACCGCGGTGGCCGCGAGCAAGCACGCCATCTCCGGCACCATCCTCGACCGCAACGGCACTCCCGTGGAGCGGGCCATCGTCAGCGTCGCTCCCGGCAACGTGCAGCTCGTGACCGACCAGAACGGTTGGTTCGAGATCGACTACCTGCGCGACGAGGCCGGCGAGCGCGTGAAGCTGGGCAAGAGGACCATCTACGAGGTGGAGATCTTCAAGGCCGGCTACCACCTGGCCACCCAGACCGTCGAGTACAAGCGCGGCGAGATGATCCTGGAGCCGATCACGCTCAACGAGGACACGATCCGCGTGGTCGGGGCCGACGAGAACATCGATCCCGGCCAGTTCCCCGACCGCAGTCACTCCGCTGGCGCCGCCTACGAGGGGGAGTAGTCCTCGGTGGGCCTGGCCTCAACCCGATCTCCAGCCACTGCCGCGGCACAGGGCCTGATCCTGGCGGCCCTGCCGCTGTTGAGCGCCTGCAGCACGGCCTGTGAGGAGGCCCCGACAGCGCTCGGCGCCCCGGACACCGCCGTGCTGGATGCCTCCTGGGTCGGACAGCTCGTCACCACACCCGCCACCTTCACCGCCCTGGTGAACGACAACCGGATGGGCTGGGTGGCCCTGCACGCCAACCGCCTGCCCGCCGCCCGCCTCGCTGGCGGCGCCTCCGGAGCCCGGGCCAGCGGCGCCCTGGCGGGGCTGTACGGCGACCTCGCCCGGGTGGACGCCCTGGCCTGGCAGGCGATGGTCGAGACCTGGGAGGGCCGCACCGGCCTGCCACCCGGCTCGGCCGTGACCTGGTTCGTGGGCCTGGCCGCGCTGGAGTCCGGTGACACGGAGCAGGCCCGCGCCTGGTTCGCCAAGGCCGCCGAGGCCGACGACCCGGCCGTGGCGGCGGCCGCCGTGGTCCTCGCCGAGCAGACCGACCTCTCCAGCGCCGCCATCGACGACGACTCCAACCCGCTGCTCCAGCGGGTCCGCGCCCACCGAGAAGCCCGCCGCAGCGTCAGCCTGATGGGGCTGCTCGAAGAGGGTGTGCGTCCCATCTGGGAGGAGACCACCGAGGCCGGCCACACCCGGAGCTTCTACGACCCCCAGCTCAACTGGACCGCGGAGGCCGTGCTCCAGACCGAGGCCGACGGCGGCACCGCCGACGGCATGGAGGCGCTCATCTTCACCGGCTGCCCGACCGAGGCCGATCTCGAGGCCGAGCGGGAGCGCATCGCCGCTGGAGGAGCCCGGGGCACCGCCTGCGCCCTGGCGCCGAGCTGGGCGCGGCTCGGCGTCGACACCTCCCTCGGAGAAGAAGACGACCCGGAGGCCGCCCGCGAGATCGTGAGGTCCCTGGACCGGGCCGTCGATGCCTGGCGCAAGGAAGTCTCCAGCGAGCTGTCCGCCGACGGCGCCGAGCTGGTGGACCGACTCAACCTGCCCGGCGTGCTCCGCAGTCGCTTCCTGCTGGCCCTGTCCCGCCACGCCCTGGCGGCCGGCCATCCCCGCCAGGCCCTCGCCATCGTGCAGATGGGCATGGACCTCGAACACCCCCGAACGATCGGCCCCCTCAACCCCCCCGGGTTCTTCGCCACCACGGCGGAGGCCCACCTGCTGACCGGCCACACCCGCGAGGCCCTGGACGCGCTCCAGGTCCTCTCGGACGCCTACCCCGAGCTCGCGGGCGTAGACGAAGTGGTCGGCGACCTGGCGATCCTGCAAGGACTCGATCGCCACGGCGACAGCAAGGAGAACTAGAGAGACCCGTGAAGGACGTGATGATGAGCGCCACCGCTGCTCCCCGGCTCCTCGCCCTTTCCATCGCCCTCGGCTTCGCCCTGCCCGCGGCCGGGGGAGCCCTGCGCTACGCCGAAGACCAGGCCCCCGGCATCGTGAACCCCGTGTTCACCACCACGATGTCCGAGGCCCGGGTCAACGAGCTGATCTTCGACGGGCTCTACACGGACAACCAGGAGCTGGCGAGCGAGCCGGCCCTGGTTCGCTCCGCGGAGATCGACGAGGACCGCACCGGCATGACCCTGACCCTGCGCGACGACGTCTACTGGCACGACGGCAGCCCTTTCTCCGCCGACGACGTGGTCTTCACCATCGAGTCGATGAAGAGCGAGGAGACCCTGTCGACCGAGGCCGGGCGGGTGGACTGGATCGACCGCGCCGAGGCGATCGACGCCACCACCGTGCGCCTGTCGTTCGTCCAGGCCGAGATGCGCCCCGAGGACAAGCTCTACTTCAAGATCCTCCCGCGCCACAAGTTCGAGTCCACCACCCTGAAGCGCTCCGACCCCTTCCGCAGCAAGCCGCTGGGGACCGGCGCCTACAAGCTCGAGCGCTACAACGACGACAACTCGATCACGTTCTCCGCCTACGAGGACTACCGCGGCGCCACCGGCATCTCCGAGCTGGTGATGCGTGAGGTCAGCGACAAGAACTACCAGGCCAAGCTGCTGCTCTACGAGAGCCTCGAGGCCCTGGTCCGGGTGCTGCCCCGCGATCTCGCCGTGCTCCAGAACAACCGCAAGGTCGAGCTCTACCCCTACCAGACCAACTCCTGGTGGTACGCCGGCTTCAACCTGGTCCGGGCGCCCTTCGACGACCCGAACGTGCGCCAGGCGATCGCCTCGATGATCGACATCGAGGCCCTGCTGGCCCCGATCGGCACCGGCGAGGTCCTCAGCGGGCCCTTCGTGAAGTCCTCCCCCTACTACAACCACAAGGTCGAGGCCTGGACCTACGACGACATGCTGTCCTCCTCGCTGCTCGAGGCTTCGGGCTGGGTCGCCGAGGAGGGGTCCTGGGTCAGGGAGGGCGAGATCCTGAGCCTGACGCTGACCGCCCACCAGAGCGTCGAGTCGAGCCAGGAGGTGGTGATCAACCTCCAGTCCCAGCTCGAGTCTGGCGGGGTGAAGGTCGAGGTGGAGTTCCTCGACGAAGCGGCCTGGAAGGCCCGGATCTGGCGGGAGCGGGACTTCGACGTCATCCTCAGCCAGTGGTCCTTCGACCGCAACGAGGACGTGCGGGAGCAGTTCCACTCCCAGGGCACCCGCAACTTCGGGTCCTACGCGAGCGCCGACGTCGACGAGCTGCTGGAGCGCGCCCGCACCACGACCGACCCCTACGAGAAGAAGGCGGCCCTGCGCAAGGTCCACGAGATCACCCGGGAGGAGGTCCCGATGGTCTTCCTCTGGACCCTGGACTCCTACGCCGCGCTGAGCACCAAGGTCTCCAACGTGGTCATCCACCCGTTCTACTTCTTCACCTACGTGCGCGAGTGGAAGATGAACTGACGGCGGGAGATGCCCTCGTCGACCCGCTGGTGACGGGGGGGCTGTAGGATGGCGGTCGGGTCAAGGGGGACGCTCCCTGTCGAGCCCGCTCCCAGGGAGGTCAGAGCAGCGCAGGTGGGACCGGCAGACGGGACAAGAGGTCGTCACCTCGCACTCCTCGTGGCGCTGGGGCGCCGCTTCGGTGCCTTCGTCGCCACGCTGCTCGGCGCCGCGCTCTTGGCCCAGCTCCTGCTGTTCGCCGCGCCGGGCGACGCCGCCGACCTGCTGGCCGGGGATCCGGAGCTTCGGGCGGCGCTGGTCGCGGAGCTGGGACTGGACCGACCGCCTCACGTCGCCTGGTGGGCCTTCGTCACCCACGCCGTGACCGGCGATCTCGGGTTCTCGCTGACCTACCGACCCGGCATGGCCGTCACCGAGCTGGTCCTGCCCGCCGCGGGTCGCTCGCTGATCCTGGTGGTCGGCGCCCTGGTCCTGAGCCTCGTGGTCGGCGCTGGCCTGGCCTACGCCACGGCCGGCCGTCGCAGCTTCTCCCGCCGGGCCCTACAGGCGATCAGCATCGCGCCGGTCTTCCTGCTGGCCTGGGTGCTGGTGGTCGGCCTGAACGAGGTGACCTTCGAGATGATGGAGGCCGGGCGCATCCCCCGCCCGTCCTGGTTCGCCCTGCCGGACCAGGACAGCCTGCTGAAGTGGGTGCTGGCGATGACGGTGTTGGCGGTCGGCTCCTCGGCCGTGACCGAGGTCCACGGCGCCTGCGAGGACGAGCTCAAGGCCATCCGACGCTCCGGCTACGTCGACGCCGCCCGGGCCCGCGGGGCCCGCCTCGCGCCCCACGTGCTCTGGAACCTGGTGCCGCCGCTCACCACGATCGCCTCCACCCGGGCCGCCTTCTTCGTCGGTGGCCTGGTGGTCATCGAGAAGGTCCTCCACCTCAACGGCGTCGGGGCGATGCTCTGGCAGGCCTGCCGCCTGCGGGACGTGCCGCTGGCCCTGGGCATCACCTTCGCCGCGGCCGCGGTCGTCTGCGGCGCCCGGCTGTTGGCCGACCTGGTGCGCGTGGCCGTCGATCCCCGCCAGCGGAGCGCCGCATGAGGGGGGCACGGCTGGCGGGCACGGCGGTCCTGGTCCTGGTGGGGCTGGTGTGGATGGTCAGCCTGCTGTCCAGCTACGACGTGGTCGCCGACGTCGACCCGGCCCGGATGAGCGCCCACCCCAGCGCCGCCCACTGGCTGGGCACCGACCACCTCGGACGCGACGTCGCCTGGCGGCTCGTCACGGCCTGCGAGGTCTTCGTGGGGCCCGGGCTCTTCGCCTGTGCGCTGGCGCTGGTGCTCGGCGTGCCGGCGGGTGCCTGGGCCGGCTGGGCCGGCGGCTGGAGCGCCGAGCTCGTGCGCTATGGCTTCACGGTGGTGGCGTCGCTGCCCCGCTTCGTGCTCGTGCTGCTGGTCTGCGCCATCTACGGCGCCAGCGTCTGGATCCTCGCCGCCGCGGCGGCCATCGCCTACTCGCCGGCCGTCGCCGAGGCCGTCTACGGTCGGGTGACCACCTTCCGTCGGCGGGAGTTCGTGCTCGCCGCCGAGGCCCATGGCGTGCACTGGACTCGCATCCTCGGCTGGCACCTGCTCTGGGTGAACGCCCGCACCCTGATCGCCCGGCACGCGCTGCAGCTCTTCGCCTACTTCCTGCTGGTCGAGACCACCCTGAGCTACATCGGCGCCCTGGAAGCCGGTGCCGGCTTCGGCGTGCCGGAGCCCACGCCCTCCTGGGGCAACATGATCGCCTTCGAGTGGGGCGTGCGGGACGGCAACCTGTGGGCCACCTGGGGCCCGGCCCTCGCCATCTGGATCGTCATCCTCGGCGCCCTGCTGCTGGGCGACGGCCTGGCGGAGCAGGACGGCCATGCCTGAGGGCATCCGCCTGCGAGACCTGGACGTGGTGGGCCCCGACGGGCCCCTGGTCGAGGCTGTGAACCTCGACGTGATCCCCGGTCGCATCCACGTGCTGGTGGGCGCCTCCGGCTCCGGCAAGACCCTGTCGGCCCGCTCGCTGCTGGGCATGGTCGACCTGGAGCCCGGCGTCGTGCGGGCGCGGCTGGAGGTGGAGGTCGACGGCCGTGTCCACCGGCCCTACGAGGGCCTGGACCTCGCCAGCCGCAGGGGTCGCAGAGAGCTGGACCACCGCTTCGCACCCCTGCGCGGCACCGTGATCGGCTACCTCCCCCAGGACGCCCGCGGCGGCCTGGACCCGCTGTGGACCGTGGGCAAGCAGGTCCGCACCGCCCTGGCACTCCGCGAGGCTGCCCACGACGGAGACCCGCTGCCCTGGCTCGGGCGAGCCGGCTTCGCCCAGCCCGAGCGGGTGGCCGGCCTCTACCCCCACGAGCTCAGCGGCGGCATGGCCCAGCGGGCGAGCATCGCCCTGGCCCTGGCCCGCGGCAGTCGCTACCTGCTCGCCGACGAGCCGACCACCGGCCTCGACCCGACGGTCCAGGAGGCCATCCTCCGCGAGCTGCTCGCCCTGCGAGACGAAGCAGGGGTCGGGCTGCTCTTCATCACCCACGACCTGAGACTCGTGCCGCGCGTCGCCGACCGGCTCCTGGTGATGCACGACGGTCGCCTGGTGGAGGACCTGCCGGCCGGTCGCCTGACCGAGCTCACCTCGCCCTCGGCCCGCGACCTGTGGGAGGCGACCGCCCGCATCTCCGGTGGGGTGCTCGCATGACCCCGCTGCTGCGCGTCCGGGGGCTGGTCAAGCGCTACCCGAGGCCGGGGCTCCTGCGTCGCGCGGCCCTGGTGCCGGCCGTGGCGGGCGTGGACCTCGAGGTCGCCCCGGGCGAAGTCGTCGGCCTGATCGGGGAGTCCGGCAGCGGCAAAACCACCCTGGTCCGGGCCGCGCTGGGGCTGTTGCCCTTCCAGGAGGGCCACGTCACGCTGCTGGGGCGAGATCTGCGCGGACTGCGCTCCACGGGTCTGCGCGAGCTCCGCAAGGAGGTCCAGCTCCTCTTCCAGCACCCCCAGTCGATGCTGAACCCGGGCCTGACCGTGCACCAGCACCTCTGGGAGTCCGCCCGCCTCCACAGGCCTGGCGAGGAGCCGGCCGAGGTGGTGGCGGAGGCTGCGGCTTCGGTGGGCCTCGACCACCGGCTCGAGGCGCGGCCCCACGCCCTCTCCGGCGGCGAGAAGCGCCGCGTCGGCCGGGCGCGGGGCCTAGTCGCCACGCCCCGGCTGCTGGTGGCCGACGAGCCCACCAGCGGGCTCGACGCCGCGCTCAAGGCCGACCTCATCGACCTCTTGCTCGCGGCCCGGGGACCGGAGCGGGCCATCGTGCTCGTCTCCCACGACCTGCCGCTGGTGGCCTATGCCTGCGACCGCATCGTGGTGATGCTCGCCGGCCGGGTGGTGGAGCGCTTCCCCACCACCGAGCTGCAGACCGCCGAGCACCATCCCTACACCCAGTCGCTGCTCCAGGCCGCCGGCATGCGCCGCAGCGGTGGGGCGGGCGAGGTCGCCGGTCCCCAGGGCCGACCGGATCAGGGGTGCGCCTTCGCCGTGAGCTGCCCCATCGTCCAGGAGACCTGTCGCGCTGTCCGCCCCGACCTCCGCACCATCGCCGGGGATCGGGCCCTGGCCTGCCACGTCGTCGAAGCCGAGGAGGCCGCGTGATCGCCCTCTGGCTGCTGCTGATCGGAGGCATGACACCGGCCTGGGCCCAGGACGCCGGCCAGGTCGACCACCACATCTCCCAGGCCGAGCTGTTCATCAAGAAGGACTGGTACGCCGACGCGCGCCGGGAGCTCGAAGCCGCCGTCCAGCTCGACGCCGGCCGGGGCTCCTTCCAGGCCCACTGGCTGCTCGCCCAGGTCTGCTACGAGCTGCTCGATGCGGAGTCCGCCGGCCGCTATGCTCGCCTGGCCGCGAGCCTGGCCGCCGAGCCGGGCCAGGCCGCCGCCGCCACCGAGCTGGCCGACGCCCTGGAGCGCACCTTCGGCGTCCTCGTCGTGGACGGCCCCTACCCGGGCATGGCCTCGCTGCTCCAGCTCGACCGCACCAGCACGCTGCTCGCTCCCGACCTCAAGAAGTTCGTCGACCGGGTGGCCCTGAGCTGGCGCCAGCGCAACGCCCTGCCGGCGCGCATCGCGCTGCCCGCGGGGGACTACCTCGTCAACGGCCACGCCGTGACGGTCAAGGCCGGCAAGGAGGCCCGGGTCGTGCTGCCGATGAGCGCCGTGGGCTCCAAGGGCTTCGCAGCGCTGCAGGTCAGCCGCGTCGAGTTCAGCGTCGGCACGGGCATGATGATGAGCGGGCGGGTCGACAACCTCCGCCCGAGCCTGGACGTCCAGGTCGCGGTCACCCAGCCGATCAAGCGCTGGTTGATCGGCGCCATGGTCGACTACTCGGTCCGCTCCTACGTGGTCGACGGCATCGGCCCCCGGGTCAACCCCACCGCCTTCACCGTGGGGGCTCGGGTCGGCCAGGAGCTGATGATCGGCGGTCCCCTCGCCTTCCGTCCCTCCATCGGCTACCGCTACGGCTACGTGCCCGGCATCGCCATGGACTGCTTCGAGCGGGCCGGGACCTACGAGTGCCGTGATCCCCGCGACACCGGCAACGCCGAGGTCGACGCCCGCGTCTATGCCGTGGGCCGGGCCCACATCCCCTTCATCGAGCTCGCCGTCGACTGGCGTCGCGCCGGTCGGACCACAGCCGCCGGGCTGGGGGTCAAGGTCACCGTCGAGGAGGCCCTCGGCAACGTGCCCACCCCCGCCAGCGCCACCGTGCTGAGTGACGGCAGCGCCATCGACTACACCACCGACGATCCGCGCTGGTCTGCCACGGGCTACCGCATGCTGGCGAACTTCTCGTTCGCCTTCTGAGAGATGCACCTGATGTTCTGGATCCTGACCCTCGCCGCCTGGGCCGCCCCGCCCATCGCTATCGCCCCGGACTACGAAGCCAACTGCCAGAGCCCCAGGTGGTCCCGAGACGGCTCGCAGCTCGCCTACGAGGTGAACTACTACGAGCGCAAGGTCGTGGAGCAGTACATCTGGTCCCCGGGCCTGGAGCCCCGCCAGGTGCTGCCGACCACCCGTGGCTTCTCGGGCATCTCCGCCGGCTTCGAGGCCGCCGGTGCCGAGATGGTGGTGCACGAGCTGAGCTGGGCCCCCGCGGAGATGGGGACCTTCGTCTACAGCGCCTCCGGGGCCGACCGGGACTACGACCTCTACCTCGACGGCGGCAGCGTCCTGCACGCCCAGCCCGGCACCGACGGCGGCGCCTCCTGGTCCCCTGACGGCCGCCACATCGCCTTCACCTCGGCCCGCACCGGCCAGGGTGACCTCTACCTGCTGGACGTGGGCTCCCTGGAGAAGACCCCCAAGCAGCTCACCGGCGACCCGACCGCCTCGGAGCTCTTCGCCTCCTGGAGCCCCGACAGCACCTCGCTGGTCTTCGTCGGCCACACCCGCACCGGAGACAACGTCTACCTGCTGGACGATCTCAAGTACCCGGCGCCAGCGCCCCTCACGAACTGGCAGGGCACCCAGACCCGGCCGACCTTCTCCCCCGACGGCAAGCACGTCGCCTTCTACTCCAACCACGAAGACCGGGAGCGCTTCGACCTCTACGTGGTCCGCCTCGGCGGCGGCGAGCCGGTCCGGGTCGCCATCGGCGTGGTGATGAACAGCGACGGCCCCGTGTGGATGCCCGACGGGGAGCGCATCCTGTTCGTGAAGAACGACGACGAGCACTTCGACCCGATCTTCGTCGGCCCCATCGACAGCCCCCGCGCGGCCCGGCAGGTCCCGACGGGCACCCTGGGCAACGCCGACCACGCGCTGATCGTGGGGCCGGACGGAAAGAACTACCTGGCGGTGGCGGCCCAGGGGACCGAGCAGGACCTGGAGAACCGGGACTTCAAGCGGATCTACGTGATGCGGGTGGAGTAGCTGGCGCGGAGGGCGTCCAGACCCTGTCAGGAGTACCAACTGCGGATGCGGACCGCGCCCTCCGCTGGCAGGCTCTCGGCGACCTGGAGGCACCCCATGTTGATGCTCTGCCTGTCCACCCTCGCCCTCGCCGACGACGCCACCGAGGCGATGCTGCCCTTGGACCTGGACGACGGCGAAGTGCCGATCATCAACGGCGAGGACGCCTTCGAGGACGACTGGCCGATGACCGGCGCGGCCCTGCTCGACGCCTCCACGGGGCGCGGCGGCGGCCAGAGCGTGAAGATGTTCATGTGCTCCAGCACGCTGATCGCGCCGGACACGGTGCTGCTCGCCGCCCACTGCGTCGACGAGGAGACCCTGTCCTACATGGGCCTGGGCGCCAACGCGACCATCGGCTTCAACTGGTCCCGCGAGGCCGACCTCACCGACTTCGACGGCCGGGGCGACCCGGAGTGGCCCGACGACGCCGTCGCCGCCGCGGACTGGGTCACCCACGGCGACTTCGACATCTGGTCGATGGGCATGGGCCTGGGCCAGAACTTCGACCTGGCGCTGATCTTCCTCGAGGAGGCGATCACCGACATCGAGCACGCCTACCTGGTCACCCCCGAGGAGGCCGACCAGGTGGTCGTCGACAGCGACGTCGTGGTCGTCGGCTGGGGCATGCAGAACGCCACCAGCACGCCGCCCGGCAGCATGTACGTCAAGCAGCAGGGCGACAGCCACGTGGCCGAGCTGGGCACCTGGGAGATGAAGATCGGCGAGGTCGCCACCGACACCCGCAAGTGCCACGGCGACTCCGGCGGTCCGACCTTCTTCGAGGTCGAGGACGACGGGACAACCACCGAGACCTGGCGCCTCGTCGGCGTCACCAGCCACGCCTACGACCGGACCGACTGCAAGTCCACCGGCGGCGTCGACACCCTGGTGAGCGCCTACTACGACTGGATCGACGACGAGATGCGGGCCGCCTGCGAGGACGGCACCCGGGTCTGGTGCGAGGTCGAGGGCGTGGTCCCACCGCCGGAGCCCGAGCCCGAGCCCGAGCCCGAGCCCGAAGAAGAGGACGACCCCCGGCTCTTCGGCGGCGACGGCGAGAGCCCGGTCGGTGGCTGCGGCTGTGCGGCAGCGCCCGCGCCGGCCGCGCTGGGCTGGCTCACAGGTCTGCTGGCTCTGGTGGGGCTGCGTCGGCGGCGCTGACCGGAGTCCTCTCGCCGCCGCGCAGGCAGGTGAGCAGGACGATGACTGCGATGACGACCACGGGACCTCCCACGAGCGGGTTCCCCCGGGTCAACGGCTGCCAGGCGACGGGGCGCGAGTACCCGGCCGGGGATCGGACATCGCCCGGACACCGCGGACCCGTGCCGCTCAGACCAGCGACTTCCTCAGCCGGTAGAGCAGCGCCAGCCCCACGAGCCCCCACACCGCCCCCCACACCAGGGAAGGCACGCCGGTGTGCTGCGCCAGCATCGTGGCGTCCGTCACGGCGCCGGCCGGGGCCCCGAAGACGTCGTCGCGGATGTCCAACAGCGCGTAGAGCACGCTGAAGAGCCCCACCGTGCGCACGCTCCACAGGGCCCACCGCTGGTTCGCGGCCCGAGACAGCGCCACGAAGGCCAGGCCCACGACGCCACAGAAGAAGAAGGCGAAGGACAGCAGCGGCACCCAGAGCACCGCCGTGACCCAGGCCGTGAGCCCCAGGAGCGCCGCCGCGACCTTGCCCGCACGCGGCCTGCGCACCATCGCCAGCAGCCCCAGGCCGACCGCGAGAGAGCCCAGGTAGCCGCCGTTGAGGATCATCAACCGGTTCCCCCCGCGGCTGAGGGTGTGCCCCCCCTGGTTCAGGCCGACCACGATCTCCTCCACCGAGCCCCCGGTGAGCACCGTCATCGCGGCGTGCCCCAGCTCGTGGAAGAGCACCACGAGCAGCTTCAGCGGCAGCACCAGCCAGTGGTGCCAGAAGGCGACGAGCACCGCGGAGGTCACCAGCAGGACGAGGATGTTGCGGTCGGAAGGTCTGAGGCGGGCCGTGGTGTCTTGCATGAGGGTCCCCACCCTATCCGACACCACAGACCCTGGATCGGCTCCCTCGGTCGGCATCCTGACCCGATGCCGTCGGGTTACCGGTCCACCGAGATCCCGCCACCATGACCCGCCTGCTCCTCCCCCTGCTGCTCGCGGGCACCGCGACCGCCCTCCCCTCTGCGGTCGACGCCCCCGACGCCCCCACCACCCAGCTCGGCCCCGGCCTGGTCCACCCGGCCCTGCCGCTGCCCCTGGACGCGCTCGACGCCCTGGCGAGCCGGGATCACGCGACCGCCGCCGCGGCCCTGGCCACCGTCGACACCCGCGAGCTGCGGGGCGACCAGGTCGGCGACCACGCCTTCCTGCTCGCCTGGTCGCTGATCCGGGCCGACCGGGCCGGCGACGCCGTGCACCTGGCCGACGCGGTGCGCGGGGCGGAGCACGTGCCCGCCGCCTACCTCCAGCTCACGGTCGGGGAGCTCCTGCTCGCCCAGGGGGAGGCCGTGGCCGCCGCCGAGGCCCTGGCCTGGGTGGACGACTCCTCCGCCATCTGGCCCCGAGCCGCGCTGGTCCGGGCCGAGGCGCTGCACACCGCGGGGCGCACGGCCGACGCGCGAGCGGTCTACCGGGACCTCGCCGAGCGTCCCGATCCCGCCGAGGGCTCGGCCCTCGCCCTGTGGGCCCTGGCCCAGGGCGCTGGCCTCGGCTCCGAGGAGGCGCGTGCCCACCTGGTCCGCCTGTGGACCGACTACCCCCGCCACACCGAGGGCCTGCGCGCGGCGACCGCCCTGGCGGAGCACGGCGGGCTGCCCGGCTGGCGGCAGGTCGGCGCCCGCGGCGACGCCCTGATGAGGGCAGGCCGCCACCGGCAGGTCATCGGCCTGCTGTCGGCCCGCCTGGACCAGGTCGAAGACGCCGACCCCGACGCCTGCCGCTACTGGTTCGCCCTCGGGCGGTCCTACTACCGGGTCAACCACCTCACCGACGCCGGCAAGGTCCTGGAGCCGGCTGGCCGGGCCTGCCCTGGACTCGACGACGACCGCGGCGCCAAGTCGCTGTACCTGGCCGGCAAGGCCCGGGAGCGCAAGAAGGACTGGGCCGGGGCCGCCCGGATCTACGCGCTGCTCCCCGAGCTCTACCCGGACCACTCGATGGCCGACGACGGCTACGCCCTGGCCGGCATCGCCCTCCAGGAGGCCGGGGATCCGGCCGGGGCCCGCGCCCTGTGGAGCGACCAGGTCGAGCGCTACCCCACCGGAGACATGGCCGGCGAGGGCTTCTGGCGACTGGCCTGGGGCAGCTACCTCGACGCCGACCCGACGAGCGCCATCCGCTGGGCGGAGCGCATGCTCGACGAGGTGCCCCTCGAGGTCGACCCCACCCGCGTCCGGGCCGCCGCCTACTGGTCGGCCCGCTGGCGCGCCTGGCCCTATGTCGACGCCCCGACCCTGCTCAACAGCGATCCCGCCGAGATCGCCGCCGCCGCCGAGGGCCTGCTGGACGTCCTGCGCCGCTCCCCCTGGACCTACTACGCCGCCCAGGCCGCCGCCCGGCTCGAGGAGCTGGCCCCCGAGGTCGCCGCCACCGTGCCTCTGCCGGCCGCCGACACCGTGGACGAGCCCTGGGTCGTGCGCACGGCCTTCCTCGCCGACCCCGCGGTCTCGGCGGGCATCTCCCTGCACCGCCTGGGTCTGCACGGCGAGGCGATGGCGGAGCTGGCGCAGCTCGGCGACAGCAACCTCAGCCCGACCGAGCTGGCCTTCGTGATCCAGCTCCAGGAGCAGGTCGACCCCGTCGGGGCCCACGACCGCTTCCGGCGCTACCTGGTCCACCACCCCGCGGAGACCATCACCCTGCAGCGGGAGCAGGTGATGCGGGTGGCCTGGCCCCTGCGGTGGTGGAGCGAGGTCGAAGACGCCACCCAGGGCTATGCCTGGGACCCGCGGCTCTTCCACGCGCTGGTGCGCGAGGAGTCGAACTTCAACCCCCGCATCGTCTCCCACGCCGGCGCCAAGGGCCTCTCGCAGCTCATGACCCCGACAGCGAGGAGCGTGGGCCGCTCGATGGGCATCCAGGTGACCACCGCCGCGCTCTATGACCCGGAGACCAACCTCCGCATCGGTGCCCGCTACCTGGACTCGCTGATCGAGAAGAGCTTCGACGGCAACCTCTGCCTGGCGCTGGCCGGCTACAACGCCGGCCCGGGCAACGTGCGCTCCTGGCTCAGCGACAAGGGCAACCTGCCGACCGATGCCTGGGTCGAGTCCATCCCCTTCCGGGAGACGCGCCACTACGTGAAGCGGGTCATGGACTCCTTCCTGACCTACCGGGTGCTCTACGCGCCGGAGACCCGCTGGCCGGACCTCTCGGACTTCAACCACGCCGTGCGCCCCGAGGGGTAGCCCTGTTCCCGGCGCGATACCATCGGCCGCCATGGACCCTGGTCTGCTAGACGCCTTCGACGACGCCCAGCGACGGGGGTTCGATCTGCTCCGCGAGGTCGTGGCCCTGCTCGAGGTCGGCATGAGCGAGCGGGACGTGTCCGACCTCGCCCGGGACCGGGCCGGCGCCCACGGCTTCGGCGCCTGGTTCCACCCTCCTGAGGTGCAGATCGGCGACCGGGTGGCGAAGCACAGCCACTGGAACCTGCCGTCGGCGAGGGTGAAGCTGGCGGAGGGCGACCTCGTCTCGATCGACCTCGGACCCGCTGGCGACGAGGTCTACGCCGACGTCGGCACCACCACCGCCTTTCAGGACCAGGCCCCGCGCGTCGTGGAGGTCGCCCGGGAGTGCACTCGCGCGATCGCCGGCTACGCCTCCCAGTGGAAGACCGTCGGCGAGCTCTTCGTCTACGCCCGTGCCTGGGCGATCAACCACCGCATGGAGCTGGGCTCCAAGCGCTCCATCGGCCACGCCATCCTGCCCCGCGAGGGCTGGATGTCGATGGACTGGCCCCGCTCCGCCCACCGGGCGACCTGGTTGCGTCGCAACCAGGTCCACTTCTACAACCCGGGCCGCATCCGCGGCATCTGGGCCCTGCGCCCGCTGCTGCGGGAGGGCGACCTGGCCGCCAGCTTCGAGGAGATGATCTACATCGACGGCGACGACCGGCGGGTGCTCGGCCGCGGCGACATCTCCGAGATCGGCACGCTGTAGGCGCTCAGGCCACCAGCGGCACAGCCCGTGGCCGCTCCTCGCCGAGCACCGGTGCGTCCTCGAGCCAGGCACCGCCGCGCAGCACCTCGTGCAGCTCCCCCTCCTCGGGCCCCCAGCCCAGCAGCTCCGGCAGGATCAGGCGCTCGTCTGCCTCGACCTCCCAGGTCTCGAAGACGAAGCGCTGCAGGGCGAGCAGCAACACCCCCGCCCGGTCCTGCTCGGGCAGGCACGTGATGGGGCCGTCGCGCACGATGGCGTCCCGCCCGTCGTAGCGGGCGAGCCGCTCTCCGGGCACGAAGTAGATCGACCGCTCGCAGCGTCCCTGGCGGAAGTCCGCTGTGTAGGCCATGGCCGGCTGGTCGCGGTGAGACAGCGCCAGGACACCGCCCAGACGCCGGGAGAGCACCGCGGCCGCAGCATCGGCCGCGAAGGGCTCGGCGCCGCGCTCCACCGAACCCCGCGGGTCCCGCACGAGGCGGTCCAGCGTCTCGTCGCGCAGCAGCCGTCCACGGCCCGCCGGGTGGACCCAGGCCAGGGTGCGCAGCCGGGGCAGGTCCGGACCGCACCGGAAGAGGTCCCGCGGGACCCAGGAGGGGGACAGGCGCAGACCCAGGGCGGCCCCGAAGACCAGGTCCTCCGGACCGAAGCGCTCGGCCCAGCTACGAGCCGCTTCGATCGCCAGGTCCGGGGCGTCCCGAACCACCCAGCAGGTGAAGTGCATCAGATCCAGAGGACCCAGAGCAGTGTGACCACTCCCATCATCGTCAGGAAGCACCCCGGCCTTTTGTGACGATCACTCACGATCCCGCTCCGCGTAGCCGTCGGCGGTCTCCCGGTAGGTCCTCCAGGAGTGCTGGATCCAGCGCAGGTCCTCGTCCCGTAGCGGCCGCACGACCTTCGCCGGTGAGCCCAGCACCAGGGACCCGGACGGGATCCGTCGCCCCATCGGCACCAGGGCGCCAGCCCCGATGATGCAGTGCTCCTCGATGTGGCAGTTGTCCAGCAGGATCGCCCCCATGCCGACGAGGCAGTCGCCCTCGATGTGACAGCCGTGGAGGATGGCCCGGTGGCCCACGGTGACCCGCGGACCGACCCAGGTCGTGGACCGCCCCCCGGTGTTGTGGGCCACCACGCCGTCCTGGAGGTTGGAGTCCTGGCCGACGGTGATGGACCCCATGTCTCCCCGGACCGAGGCGCCGGGCCACACCGACACCCCGGAGCCCAGGGTGACCTCCCCGATGATCGTCGCTGCGGCGTGGACCCAGGCCGTGGCGTGGACCTGGGGGTGGTGGTGGAGGAAGGACTCGATCACGGGGGTGGGGCCATTGTCCCACGGGTGCCGGAGCGACGAGGGGAGGAGCGAGCACTCCCCTACCCCAGCAGCGCCCCAGCCACCGTCGCCGTCATGAAGGCCGCCAGCGACCCGGCGATCATCGCCCGCACGCCGAGCGACGCCAGGTCCGACATGCGCTCGGGCGCGATGCCGCCGATGCCACCGAGCTGGATGCCGATGCTGGCGAAGTTGGCGAAGCCGCACAGCGCATAGGAGGCGATGATCGCCGACCGCTCCGAGAGCACCGGGGTCTCGGCCGACAGCAGCTCGCCGAGGTGGATGTAGGCCACGAATTCGGTGAGCACGAGCTTCTCGCCCAGGAGCTGTCCCACCGTCGAGGCCTCGGCCCAGGGGACCCCCATCGCCAGGGCCAGCGGCGTGAAGATCCAGCCCAGGATGCGGGACAGGTCCAGGGCGTCGCAGCCCAACCCGTAGCCCATCGCCACGCCGCTCTCGCAGAACCGGACCGGGACGGCGCCGAGCATCCAGTCGACCATCGCCAGCAGCCCCACGAAGGCGATCAGCATCGCGGCCACGTTCAGCGCCAGCGTCATGCCCTGGTTGGCGCCACGGCCCGCGGCTTCGAGCACGTTCTGGCTCGTGCGCTCCACCACGGCCTCGGTGCGGCCCGCCGTCGCCGGCTCCCCGTCCTCGGGGTACATCACCTTGGAGATGGCCAGCGCCGCTGGGGCCGACAGGATCGACGCCGTGACCAGGTGCCCGGCGATGCCGGGAATGTCGCGCAAGAACCCCACGTAGGCGGCCATCACCCCGCCGGCGACGGTCGCGAAGCCGCCGGTCATCACCGCGTGCAGCTCCGAGCGGGTCATGCCAAGGACATAGGGCTTGATGACCAGCGGGGCTTCGGTCTGCCCGACGAAGATGTTGGCCGCGGCCGACAGGGACTCGGCCCCCGAGGTGCCCATCGTCACTTGCATCAACCGGGCCAGGCGGTTCACCACCCACTGCATCAGCCCCAGGTGGTAGAGCACGCTCATCAGGCTGCTGAAGAAGATGATCGTCGGCAGGATCCAGAAGGCGAAGGTCTTCACCGGCGGCGAGATGCGCCCGATGAAGGTCTCGGTGTCGCCTTCGCCGAAGCCGACCACCACCTGGTGCGGCTCGACGGTCTGGAAGACGAACTCGGCCCCCTCCTCGGCGAAGGCCAACAACTGACGCACGCCGCCGTCGACCACGTCGAAGAAGAAGGAGCGCGTCATCGGCGAGAGCACGACCAGCGCGAAGACGAGCTGCAGGGCGATGCCCCAGATCACCGGTCGCCACTGCACGCCGCGCCGGTCCACGGACAGGGCCCAGGCCACCCCCACCATCACGCCCAGGCCGAGCAGCGACACGCCACGCTCCAGCAGCCCCCCGCCGGTCGAGCCGGGCGCACCGGCCCAGGCGGACAGGCTCCACAGACAGATCACGGCCAGCAGCAGCGGTCTCAAGGCCCGGGGATCCTACGGGATCAGCCCGTGGGGATCCCGCCGTTGAGCATCGCCTTCTTCAGGCCGCCGTGGATCGGATCCTGGCCGAGGAAGAAGTCGAAGGTGGCGTGCATGAAGGCCTCGCCGGGAAAGACCCCCTTCTCGACACCCTTGATCGACAGCACCACCCCGCGACCGGGCACGTAGTCGAGGATCATCTCGTCGCCGGCGTACATCGTCTCGAACAGCGAGACCATCCGGCGGATCTCCGGCTCGATGGCCTGCAGGGCCGGGTCGTCCTCGATGCGATCGGTGAAGGTCTCACCGAGGCGGTTCTTGGGGACCTCCCTGAAGACGAAGTGGAGCACGATGCGCTTGGGCATCTCGCCGCTGATGATCGAGTTGGGGTCGGTCATCGGCCGGGGCAGGTAGAGCGCCCCCACGTAGAGGTCGATCCAGGCGAACTCCCGCAGACCGGCCCCGTTGATCGTGACGCTCTGGCCGGCCACGGTGACGGTGTTGGCGAATTCGACGTCGGCCACGACAGCGGCATCGACAGGGTTGGCGAGGGCGAGGAACAGGCTCAGCAGCATGATCGCGACCATATCCGGGAGTTCGGGAGGTCGCCCACAGGCGCCCCGAGCCCGATCGACGTTGACATGCCCTTTGCGATTCAGACTCAAGTCCTGGACATCGAAGTCCAAATTGTGCTGGTACGGTCTTCGCACGGCGGTCAGGAGGAAGCCTTGGTTCGACTCGCGATGCTCATCGGCCTGTCCATCGCGTCGCTCGCGGCGTGTGCCCCCACCACCCTGGAGGGCCAGGCCACCGTACCGGGCGTCGTGGAGCTCGAGGCCGACGCCGTCGACCTCGACGTGCAGTCGACCTGGACCGAGTCCGACCACTACGGCTCCTCGGAGTTCATCGACGTGCACGCCCTGGTGGTCAACCACGGGGAGAACGCGGCGACCTTCACGGTCTTCCTCACCTTGATCAACGAGGCCCGGGGCCACGAGGGCGTGAGCGAGGGCGACTACGAGATGTCGACCGAGTACGTCGTCGAGCCCGGCGAGGAGGTCGAGGTCTACGAAGGCATCCTCGGCGGCCCCGAGGCCAGCGTGACCTGCTCGTGGCAGCTCCGGGTCCAGGTCGCCGACAACTACAAGGTCGACGTCGATCGGGAGAACAACAAGGGGCGGTCGAACATCTTCGAGATCGGGGGGTAGGCTCCGTTCACCCGGAGATCGAGACAGCCCCCCGCAGCTCCACCAGCGCCTCCTCGAGCCCCACGCCCGCGTGGTGCACCGTGAACAACGGCTGACCCCGGGCGACCTCGTCACCCCGGTGAGCGTGCACGATCACCCCCACCCCTGGGTGCACGGCCTCTCCCTCGGAGCGCCGCCCGGCGCCGAGCACGAAGGCCGCCCGTCCGACGCCGTGGGCGTCGCACTGCTTCACCACGCCGTCGGCCTCGGCCTCGATCACCACCTGCTCGCACCCGGCCCCGTGCAGGGGGGCGTCGGGATCGCCACCCTGGGCCCGGACCATCGCCTCCCAGGCCGCCAAGGCACGGCCTGAGGCCAGGATCTCCCGCGCCCGCTCCGGCTCGCCGGACAGCATCGCCACCAGCTCCACCAGGTCCCGCGGTCCCCTCCCCTGGAGGGTGTCGACGGCCTCCTGGACCTCCAGGGCGTTGCCCACGGCCCGCCCCAGGGGCTGCGTCATGTCGGTGATGTGGGCCGTGGTCTCCACCCCGTAGAGGTTGCCCACCCGGGTGAGGCTGTCGGCCAGGCCACGCGCCGCCGTGCGGGTGGTCATGAAGGCCCCCGAGCCGCACTTCACGTCCAGCACGAGGCGCTCGATGCCCTCGGCCATCTTCTTGGAGAGGATCGACGCCGTGATCAGCGGGATGCTGGGGACGGTGGCGGTCTCGTTGCGCAGCCCGTAGAGCACCCGGTCGGCCGGGGCCAGCTCGCCGGTCTGGCCGCTGATGAAGCACCCCGAAGTGCGCAATCCGTGGCGCAATTCGTCGACCTCGAGATCCGTCCGGAAGCCGGGAATGCTCTCCAGCTTGTCCAGGGTGCCGCCGGTGATGCCCAGCCCCCGCCCGGAGATCATCGGCACGCGGAAGCCCATGGTGGCCCACACTGGAGCGAGCACCAGCGAGACCTTGTCCCCCACCCCGCCGGTGCTGTGCTTGTCGACGAAGGGACCGTCCAGACCCGGCCAGCTCAGGGTGACGCCGCTGTCGGTCATCGCCCGGGTGAGGTGGACCGTCTCCCGGTCGCTCATGCCCCTGCAGTACACGAAGGCCAGCCAGGCCGCGGTCTGGGCCCGGGTGACCGAGCCGTCCAGCACACCGTCCACGAAGCCGCGGATGGCCTCCTCGGACTGCTCCACGCCTTCGCGGCGCTGCTGTAGCCAGAGATCGATCACAGTCGCTCCAGGAAGCTGGTGCCCGTCGCCGTCGGGCCCACGCCGAGCCACTCGGCCAGGCTGGCCCCGATGTCGGCGAGGGTGGGCAGGGTGCCCAGGTCCGTGCCCCGTCCCCCCTGGCGCCAGGCCAGGACGGGCACGTACTCCCGGGTGTGGTCCGAGCCACGGTGGGTGGGATCACAGCCGTGGTCGGCGGTCAGGATCAACAGGTCCTCGGGACCGAGCCGCTCCAGGACCTCCGGCAGCCGCCGGTCGAAGGCCTCCAGGGCGGCCGCGTAGCCCGCTGGATCGCGCCGGTGGCCGTAGAGCATGTCGAAGTCCACCAGGTTGGCGAAGAGCAGCCCCTCGGACTGCTCGTCGAGCACGTCGAGCACGGCCTGGGTGATCTCCGGGTTGTGGCCGGCCTTCACCGCGCGGGAGAAGCCCCGACCCCCGAAGATCGACTTCACCTTGCCGATGCTCGTGGTCGGCAGACCGGCGGCCAGGGCCTGGTCGACGAGGGTGTCGGCCGGGGGCTCGAAGGCGAAGTCGTGGCGGTTGGTGGTGCGCACGAAGGCCCCGGGCTCGCCGACGAAGGGCCGCGCGATCACCCGGGCGATGCGGTACTTCGAGGTCACCTCGAAGGCCTCCCGGCACCAGCGGTGAAGGGTCTGGACGGACACCACCTCCTCGTGGGCCGCGACCTGGAAGACCGAGTCCGAGGAGGTGTAGAGGATCGGTCGGCCGGTGGCGAGGTGCTCGCGGCCCAGCTCCTCGATGATCACCGTGCCGCTGGCAGCGAGATTGCCCAGGGGCGCGGCGCCGGTGATGGCGGTGAAGGCGTCGACGAGCTCGTCCGGGAAGCCGTCGGGGAACTCGTGGAAGCGCTCCTTCACGGGGACCCCGCAGATCTCCCAGTGGCCGGAGATGGTGTCCTTGCCGTTCGACGCGGTGATCGCCCTGCCGTGTGCCGCGCTGGGGCGCTCCACGGGGGCCACGCCCTCGACGGGGTGGAGGTTGCCCAGCCCCATCGCCCGGAGGTTGGGCAGCGCGAGGCCCCCGGAGTGACGGGCCACGTGGCCCAGCGTGTCGGCACCGGCGTCGCCCCAGTCCGCCGCATCGGGCAGCGCGCCCGCGCCGACGGAGTCCAGGATCAACAGGGTGGCGCGCATGCGGGGGGTCAGTAGGAGCCGGTGCCCTCGCCACCGGTCACGATCGCGACCGAGGCCGAGGCGCCCAGGCGGTTCGCCCCCGCGGCGATCATGTTCCGGGCGTCCTCGAGGCTGCGCACGCCGCCGGAGGCCTTCACGCCCATCTCCTCGCCGACGACGCTGCGCATCAGGGCGACGTCCTCCGCGGTGGCGCCACCGCCGCCGAAGCCGGTGGAGGTCTTCACGAAGGCCGCCCCCGCCGCCTTGGCCAGCGCGCAGGCGGCGACCTTCTCCTCCTCGGTGAGCTTGGAGGTCTCGAGGATGACCTTCACCGGCCGGCCCTGGGCCGCCAGGACCACCTCGTGGATGTCGCGCAGCACGAGGTCGTAGTCCTGGGACTTCAGGGCGCCGATGTTGACGACCATGTCGATCTCGTCGGCCCCCAGCCTCACCGCGTCGCGGGTCTCGGCGGCCTTGGCGGAGGTCACCGCCGCACCGAGGGGGAAGCCGATCACGCAGATCGCCATCACCTTGCTGCCCTGGAGCATCGAGGTGGCCAGCGGCAGCCAGGTGGTGTTGATGCACACCGAGGCGAAGCCGTGGGCCAGGGCCTCTTCGCAGATGCGGACGATGTCGGCCCGGGTGGCGTCGGGCTTGAGCATCGTGTGGTCGATGGCGCTGGCCACGTCGGCCGGCATGCCCTGCGGCGCGGCGCCGTCGGTGCCGATGCGCAGGCCCCCCGACGCGAGCTGGTGCCGCAGGCTGGACTGGTCCTGCCAGATGCCGCGCACGACGGGGTTGGGCGGCACGTCCTGCTGCTGGAGGCGGGCCTGGACCCGGCGGGCGATGGTCTCGACCAGGTCGTCGATGTCGGCCACGGCAGCCTCCTCGCGTCACAGATCCGCTCTGCGCATCCTATCCCGGAGGTGGGTTCGAAGCCTGGAGCCCGGTGCTATCGTCGCTGGGCGGCACGCCGCACAAAGGAGCCTGCCATGCCCTCGATGGTGCTCTACGGACTGCTCCTGGGTCTGCCCGCCCAGGCCGGTGAGAGAGCGGGAGACTGGGCCTGGACCACCAGCGCCGAGGACCTCGGGGCGACGTTCGGCGCCGCCGATCTGCCGACCTCCGGCGGCACGGACCTGGGGCTGGGCACCGGCGACTCGGCCGCGGTCACCCTGTCCTTCGTCTTCCCGTTCGGCGGCTCGTCCTACACGGGCCTGGTCGTGCACAGCTACGGCGTCGTCGAGCTCAGCGACACGCCCGGCCCGCGGGGGTCCGGCAGCGACTGTGTCGACGGCAGCCTGGGTGGCGCGTGGCTGGCTCCCTGGTGGCGGGACTGGGACCTCGACGCCGGAGGCTCCGTCCAGGTCAAGGACTTCGGCACCTCCGCCGTCGTGCAGTGGGTCGACCTCGTCGAAGGCTCCAGCACCAACACGATGGCCTTCCAGGTCTGGCTCTACGACACGGGCGAGGTCGTCTTCGCCTACCAGGACGTCTGGAACGGCGACGCCGCCATCAGCCGCGGCGCGGAGGGCGCCTCGGGCCTCCAGGACGGCACCACCGCCATCTCGACGAACTGCGACGTCAACGATCTCGGCGGCGCCGAGTCCACCTGGTTCACCCCGATGGGCCTGCGGCACTTCTCGGACGACGTGGCGGTCGACGACCACGCCGACCACCGCTTCGCGGGCGAAGCCAGCGGCGACGAAGCCGGCTACGCCATCGCCTCGGCCGGAGACGTCACCGGCGACGGAGCCATCGACCTCTTGATCGGAGCGCCCGGTGCGTCGGTGGCCTACCTGGTCTCCGCCGACGACTCCGGAGAGCTCTCCCTGTCCGACGCCACCGCCACCCTCACCGGCGGTGCCAGCGATCGGCTCGGCCACTCGGTGTCCGGCGGCCAGGACGTCGACGGCGACGGCGTGCCCGACGCCCTCGTCGGCGCTCCCTACGCCGATGACGGCGGCACCAACGCCGGCGGCGCCTGGCTGGTGCTCGGCACGAGCCTCTCCGGTCCGGTGGACGTGGCCGACGCGGACGCGGCCTGGACGGGCGCGGGCTCGAGCGACTTCGCCGGCAACGGCGTCGCCGTGCTCGGCGACGTCGACGCCGACGGCTACGCCGACCTGCTCGTGGGCGCCCCCAACGAGGACGGCGCGGCGAGCAACTCCGGCGCGGCCTACGTCCTGCTCGGAGGCCCCAGCCTCGCCGGCGGCGACCTGGGCGCGGCCCACGCCACCCTGCAGGGCGAGTCCAGCGCCGACTACGCCGGCTACACGGTGGCCTCGGCGGGGGACTTCGACGACGACGGCCACGCCGACCTGCTGGTCGCCGCCTATGGCGCCGACGGCGGCGGCAGCAACGCCGGGGCCGTGACCCTGGTCGGCGGGGCCGACCTCGCCACGGGCACCCAGTCCCTGGCGGACTTCGACGTCGGCGATGGCCCGACCGACGACGCCACCGCCGGGCTGGGGCTCGCCGGCGGCGAAGACCTCGACGGCGACGGCGTGCCCGATGCCCTGGTGGGCTCCACGACCTACGACTCCCAGTCCGGCGCGGTCCACCTGCTGCTGGGAGACCAGTCCTGGCCTTCGGCCCTCAGCCCGGCCGATGGCCTGCTCACCGGCTCCGACGGAGAGCGCCTCGGCCAGGGGCTGGCCGGCCTCGACCTCGGCGACGACGGTCCCGGCCTGGCCCTCGGCGCCTACTCCAACAACGACGACGGTGCGAACTCCGGGCGGGTCTGGATCGTCGACCTCGACGACATCGCCGGGGCCAACGTGAGCGTCGCCGACAGCGCCCGCGGCAGCCTCGGCGGTCCCTCCGACAGCGCCTATCTCGGGCGCACCCTCGCCTCCGGGGACTTCGACGGTGACGGCTGGACCGACCTCGCCGCGGGGGCCTGGGGCGCCGACGGCGACGAGAGCACCTCCGGCGCCGTCTTCGTCGTGCCGGGCCAGCCCACCTGGCGGGACGGCGACGGGGACGGCTTCATCGCCGAGTCCCTCGGCGGCAACGACTGCGACGACGACGACGCGGCGCTGTCCCCAGGCCTCGCCGACGCCTGCGACGGTGTCGACGAGGACTGCAACGGGGTCGTGGACGACGGCTTCGCCGACACCGACGGCGACGGCGTCTCCGACTGCATCGACAGCGAAGACTGCGATGGCCTCGACAACGACGGCGACGGCGACATCGACGAGGACACCCCCGACACCGACGGGGACGGCACCTGCGACGAGCTGGACAGCGAGGACTGCGACGGGCTCGACAACGACGGCGACGGTGAGATCGACGAGGACTTCGCCGACTCCGACTTCGACGGCATCGCCGACTGCCAGGACGTCGAGGAGTGCGACGGCTACGACAACGACGGCGATGGCTACGTCGACGAGGACTACCCGGACACCGACGGCGACGGCCTCAAGGACTGCGTGGACTGGGAGTCCTGCGACGGCCTGGACAACGACGGCGACGGCGAGGTCGACGAGGACTACGAGGACGCCGACGGTGACGGGCTCGCGGACTGCCTGGACAGCGAGGAGTGCGACGGCCTGGACAACGACGGCGACGGCGAGGTCGACGAGGGCTACGCCGACACCGACGACGACGGCGTGGCGGACTGCGTCGAGACCGAGGAGTGCGACGGCGTCGACAACGACGGC